>DATLPI010000114.1:0-20471 GCA_035535815.1 Actinomycetota bacterium
GGGTCGCTCCATCCCTTCTGGTTGGCTTCGATGAGCGCGTAGGTCAGGGAGAAGAGCGCGCCGGTTCCCAGGACCAGGCCCGGGATGTCGAGCTGCCGCGCTTCGTCGGATCGCGATTCGTGGACGGTGCGGGTGGCCACGATGAAGGCCACGATGCCGATCGGCACGTTGAGGAAGAACACCGACTCCCAGCCCAGGTGCTCCACCATGTAGCCGCCGAGGGTCGGACCGAGCGCCAGCGCCAGGCCCGACATGCCGGCCCACAGCCCGATCGCCTTCGCGCGCTCGTGCGGCGGGAAGGTGACGGTGAGGATGGACAACGTGCCCGGCAGCAACAACGCAGCGCCGACGCCCTGCAGGACCCGGAATCCGATGAGCTGGCTGCTGGACTGCGACATCCCGCATCCGAGCGAGGCCAAGGTGAAGATGGTGAGGCCCGTGAGGAACATGCGCTTGCGCCCGTACCGGTCGCCCAGGATCCCGCCGGTGAGCAGCAGGGACCCGAGCGCCAGCACGTACCCGTCCACGATCCATTGCAGGTCGCTGACGCTGGCTCCGAGTTCCCGGTTGAGGGTGGGCAACGCCACGTTCACCACGGTGTTGTCGAGCATGGCCATGGCCAGCGCGAAGCACATGGTGAGCAGGACGACGACTTTCTCTCTGGCGTTGTCGCCTTCGAATCCGAACAGACCCAAGGTTCCTCCTTGCGGGTGGTGCAGGTCGCGGGCAGCGACCCAGGGGCGCTCTGGTTGGCAACCTCCTCGGAGCCGGGAAGATTCCCGAGCGACCGGTCTCAGTCGAGCTTGCGGTAGAGGTGGATCGCGAGCGGCACGAAGACCACCAGGAGCCCGATGATCCAGATCGCCGACTTGAACAGCAGACCTTCGAACGTGTCGACGGGCAACCTGGTCTCGAAGTCCACGATGGCGACCGAGCCCGAGGACAGGTACCTGGCCAGGTTGCACCAGATGGTGACGGGGTTATTGCGGGCCACCACCTGCAGGAACCCCGACATGCCCGCCACCGGCACGAACGCCGAGCTCACGAACACCACGGGGAAGATCCAGGTGAACGATGCGGCTTGGACGGCCTCGACCTGTTTCAACGCCAGGCCGATGCAGGCCGAGATCCACGAGAAGGCGAATCCCACCGCGATCACGAGCAGGACGACGCCGAGGGCGTTGAACAGCCCGTTCTCGAACTTGAAGCCCACCAGGTAGCCGATCCCGATCACGATCACGAGCAATAGGAAGTTCTTGATCAGGTCCGAACTGGTGCGGCCCACCAGAACGGCCGAGCGCGCCATGGGCAGGGAACGGAAGCGGTCGATGATGCCCGTCTTCAGGTCCTCGGCGAGGCCGATCGCCGTGTTCGTCGATCCGAACAAGGCGTTCTGGATGAAGATGCCGGGCATCAGGAACTGCACGTAGCTCAGTTCCGGGGGCAGCTGGGAGAACTGGTTGGCGTAGATGAACCGGAAGAGCAGCACGAACATGATCGGCTGCACGAGCTCGAACACGAAGACCGTGGGGACCCTGGTGAGCGTGACGAGGTTGCGGCGGGCGACCAGGAGCCCGTCATCGAAGGCCAGGGCGATGCGTCCGGCCGTGTTGCGGGGGGCGCGCCGCTGGGTGGGGGCTTGCTGGATCGTGGCGCTCATGCTTCCTTCCCTCCTCGCCGGCCGCGCTTCTCCTTCTTGTTCTTGCCGTCCTTGCCGTCGGCCTCCGCTTCGTCCTCGACCGCCGAACGGCCCGTGAGTTTGAGGAAGACGTCGTCGAGGGTGGGCCGGTGCAACGCGATGTCGGCCAGCCGGATGTCGGTTTCGTCGAGGCGCCGCACGCTTTCCAGGAGGGCGACCGGCCCTTCGCCACCCACGGGGATGCGCACCGCACCTTCGTCGGCGTCGACGGACGGATCCCCGGTCCCGACGCCCTTGAGGGCCTCGACCACCCGTGAGGTGTCGTCGCGATGCTCGACGTGGAGCTCCAGCACCTCGCCCCCGACCTGTTCCTTCAGCTCGTCCGACGTGCCCTCGGCGATGAGGGCTCCGCGGTCGATCACGGCGATCTGGTCGGCCAACTGGTCGGCTTCTTCGAGGTACTGCGTGGTCAGGAGCAAGGTGGCGCCTTCGCTCTGCAGCTCACGGATGAACTCCCAGACGTCGATCCGGCTGCGAGGGTCGAGTCCCGTGGTGGGCTCATCCAGGAACAGCACGTCGGGGCGGCCGACGAGGCTGGCGGCGAGGTCGAGCCTTCGGCGCATGCCGCCGGAGTAGGTCTTCGTGGGCCGATCGGCGGCGTCGGCCAGATCGAACCGCTCGAGCACCTCGACGGCGCGTTGCTTCGCCACGGTCTTGTCCAAGTGGTAGAGCCGGCCGACGAGTTGCAGGTTCTCCAGGCCGGTGAGGTTCTCGTCGACCGCGGCGCTCTGACCCGCGAGGCCGATCCGGAACCGGAGTTCTTCAGCGTCCTTCACCACATCGAAGCCGTCGACCTCAGCTCGGCCCCCCGTGGGGAGCAGCAGGGTGGCCAGGATGCGGACGATCGTGGTCTTGCCGGCGCCGTTCGGGCCGAGGAGCCCGAGCACGGTGCCCTTCTCGACCTCGAGGTCGATCCCCTTCAGCGCGTGCACGTCGCCGAAGCTCTTCGTTACGCCTTCGGTCCTGATGATGGCAGGCATGGTGCGGCATCCTACGACCCAGTTCTGACAGGCGTCAGCCCTTCGCAGGTGCCCTCAAGGTGGCGAGTTGCGGCTTCTTGCGGTGTCCTTCCCATGCCGGACCGTTGCCCGTAGTTTCGTCCCGTGCAGCGCATCCTCACCGTGATCGCCGTCACGTTCCTGCTCGTTGCCTCCGCCTGCGGCGGCGGGGAGGACGCGGCCTCGCCGACCGCCACCGGCGCCGCTTCAGCCCCTACCTCCGGATCCGCAAGCGCAACCCCGCAGCCGACGATCGAGGCCACGATCCCGGTGGGCGGCGAACCGATCGGCATCGCATCGGGGGAGGGCGCGATCTGGGTCGTGAACTCGGAGTTCGACTCCGGCGGCGACCCGTCGGTCTCGCGCATCGACCCCGCCACATCGAAGGTCACCGACACCATCCGGGTCGGCGCCGTGCCGCTCGAGGTGCTGGCGGCCGGGGGTTCGGTCTGGGTGTCCAACTCCGAGGACGACACCGTCTCGCGGATCGATCCCGCACGGGCGAAGGTCATCGCCACGATCGAGGTCTGTAAGGCCCCGGAAGGGCTCGCGCTCGCCGCGGGCTCGGTGTGGGTGGTCTGTGAGGAGTCCGACGCCGTGGGCCGCATCGATCCCGCCACCGACACGATGGTGGACACCGTGAAGGTCGAGGCCGAGCCGCGGTTCGCCACCGCGGCCTTCGACAGCGTGTGGGTGTCCAACTACCTGGGCTCGAGCGTCTCGCGCATCGATCCCGCCAGCGCGAAGGTCACCGCCACGATCGAGGTCGACATCGGCGGGCAGGTGATGGCCGAGCTGGACGGCTCGCTCTGGATCTCCTCGATCGACTACAACACGCTCACCCGCATCGACCCGGAAACCGAGAAGGTCGAGAAGGTGTTCAACGAGGTGGGGGACTACCCGGACGGCATCCTGGCGAGTCAGGGCGCGCTGTGGATCGCGTCCGATCTCGGTCCCGAGCTGCGGCGCTTCGACCCTGCCACCGGCGAGGTGTCCGGCACGTGGGTGATCGGAGAACAGGGCACGATCAACGCGAACCAGCTCCTGGCTGAGGCCGACGGCTCGTTCTGGCTGCCGCTGCTGGAATCGGGCGAGGTCGCCCGGGTCGCGATCCCGGACTGAGCGGCTCAGGCCTCGGCGGGCGGGGGCAGCCGCCGCACCGTCGCCACCAACGACCGCCGGTGGCGTTCCACCGTCTCGATGGCGTCGTTCGCGAGGGTGGCCGCGCCGTAGCGCACGTCCTCGTAGGCCCTGGTCAGCGCGCCGAAGTCCTCGGCCACGACGGGATGACGGGCCGACACCTCGCGAGCGAACTCCGCAGGCGTGGCATCCGGCGGCTTCGCCTCACCCCTGGCTTCGAGGGCGTCCAGGGCGTCGGCGTAGGCCCGACGAACCACATCCGCCGAACGCGGTCGCCGCCCGGCGCGGCTCGGTGGTTCTCCACCCGGCGGGTCGCCGGCGGGCAGCACCGTCGCCGAGGCGTCGGCGGGAGCATCGAGCGGTGAGATCGCGCGCGAGGGGGTCGCCCGGAACCGGCGGAAGAGCATGATCGCGACGGCCGCGACGCCGACCAGGAACAGGAATCCCACGACGCGCGCGACCCCGCCACCACCCCCGTGGGGATCGGCGCGATCGGCGGCGGCGCGGCTGGCCTCTTGGCTGCTGCGTCGGATCCGCTCCAACAGATCGCTGGCGCCCTGCGTGTCGAGGTTCGCCCGCTCGAAGGCCCAGAAGACCGGACGCAGGAGCTGAGCCACCGTCCATGCCAGTGCCCCGACGACGGCCCGGCCCACCGGCGCGACCCAGCTCGCCAACCGGTCGATGCTGCCGGCGGTGAGGACGGCCACCACCGCGACCGCCCCGAGCCCGATCGCGAGCCGTCCGCTGTGGCGGATCCACGACGACGCCTCCACCGCCCCCTGGTCGGCCCAGACCACCACGGCGCGGCTCGCCAGGGTAGCCGCGAAGAACACGGGGATCACCACGACGAGGGTCGGCCCCCAGCTCCGCTGGATGCTGCCGGAGGCCAGGGCCTCGAGCCCCACGACGACCCCGCCGATCCACAGCGAGACGGTGTCGGGCTCGCGCCAGTCGCGCAGGCCGAGTGTCGCCACGCGGAAGGCCACGACGACGCAGACCAGCACCGAGATCACGGTGGTCTGCATCGTGCCGCGGCCGAGCACCACGCCGGCCACCACAGCTCCGACGACACAGGCCGGGCCGGCGAGCTCGGCTCCACGGGCGCTCCACACCACCAGGGACGCACCGACGAACACGATCGCGAACGCCGGCACGAACATCGGCAGGCCTACGCCGATCACGCCGGCGCCGTCCAGCAACAGGTGCACCACCACCGCGATCACCACGGCTTCGGCGGTGGCGGCAAGCAGCAGCGCCAGCGGGCGGGCTGGGACGTTCACGAGGCCAGTCCTTCGTCCTTGCGCCCGGGGTCGACGTGGGCGACGTCGATACCCCGCCGGCGCAGCCCCTCCATCTCGTGTCGCAGTGCGTTCCCCGGCGACCACGACACGACGACGACCGAGCTACGTCGCGTCAGGCCACGGCCGACCTCCCGCAGCACAGGGGCGAGGTCGGTGGTGGGCTGGCTCGGCATCCGGGCCAGCGCGGCGAACAGTGCCGCTTCGTGCCCGATCGCGGTCGAGGGCCGGACGCGTAGCGGTCCGCGGCCTCGTCGCAGATGGGTGTTGGCCACCACGCCCGTGCGCCATCCCGCGTCGATCGCCCGCAGCGCGAGGGAGGCCGTCCACGCGATCGCCGCCTCGGCCGAATCTCCGTCGACCGCGCGCCAGAAGGGCTCGCCCATGGACAGGTCGATCGCGAGCAGTACCTCGGCCGAACGGGTGGGTTCGAACCGCTTGGTCTGCAGCGTTCCTGCGTGTGCCGACGCTCGCCAGTGGACCTGGCGCATCGGATCACCGGGCTCGTAGTCACGCACCCCGGCGAAATGCTCGCGATCTTCGAATAGGCGCGCGCCGGCCCGGGGACGGCCGAATGGCAACGCGCGCGCCACCGCCGCAGCAGCTTCTCCCCGCGCCCTCGGCATGGCCAGCAGGGGCGTGGGCACTTGGACCTCACGACGCACCGGCGCCAGGTCGAACGGGTCCGAGAGGTCCACCGTGACGGTGTCGAGCCAGAACTCACCGCGTTCCTTGGGGAAGACCGGCAGCGTGAACGTGGCTTCGCTCAGACCGTTCAACGAGAGCCGGAGGCGGTGGCCGCGGAACGCGGTGGGCGCGGGATCGGATTCGGCGAGCAACCCTTCGGGCAACGGGAGGCTCACCCGCACGATGGGCACGGGCAGCCGGCGCCGGTTCTCGATCCGAACCCGCACCTGCGCGGTCTCGCCCAGGAACACCCGCGCCGGTTCGAACGCCACGTGCACGGTGACACCGGAGCGGAGGCTCCCGACCCACCATCGGAGGCCGCCGGCCAGCGCGGCTACGGCGGCGGCCCACACCAGGAGCGCGGCGGCATCCCACGCGGCGCCGAGCAAGGCCGCAGCGGCCGCGATCCCCAACGCCGCCCGCCGCCGCTCCCGGGTGTCCGTGGCTCAGCTCTCCGAGGACTCGGTGGGCACGGGGACCGAGCCCATCACCTCGCGCAGGATCTCCTCGGCGGTGCGGTCGCGGATCCGCGCGTCGGTCGTGGGCACGATGCGGTGGCCGAACACGGGGTCGACCAGGGTCTTCACGTCGTCGGGCAGGACGTAGGCCCGGCCGTCCAGCAACGCGTTCGCCCGGGCGGCGTCACCCATCTGCTCCACCGCTCGGGGACTGACGCCGACGGCCAACTCAGGATGGACCCGAGAGGCGTTCGCGATCGCCACCACGTACCGACGCACCGGCGACTCCATGCGCACGGTGGCGACCTGATCGCGGAGCGCGGCGAGCGATGGTGCGTCGGCGAGCGGCGCGGCGTCGATCTCCCGGCTGCGCGTCCCGTCGAGGATCCGCTCCTCGTCGGACGGTTCGGGATACCCCAGGCGCACCCGCAGCAGGAACCGGTCGAGCTGGGCCTCCGGCAGCGGGAACGTGCCCTCGAGCTCGATCGGGTTCTGGGTTGCGAGCACGAAGAACGGTTGCGGCAGGGGATAGGTGGTGCCGTCCACCGTCACCTGGCCCTCCTGCATCGCCTCCAGGAGTGCCGCCTGGGTCTTCGGGGTGGCGCGGTTGATCTCGTCGGCCAGCAGCACCTGGGCGAAGAGCGGGCCGGGCCGGAACTCGAAATCGTTGGTGCGCAGGTTCAACACGCTGGTGCCGGTGATGTCGGTGGGCATCAGGTCGGGGGTGAACTGCACCCGCTGGAACGACAGGTCGAGCATGCCGGCGAGCATGCGCACCAGGGTGGTCTTGCCCACACCCGGCACGTCGTCGATCAGGACGTGCGATCCGGTGAGGATGCCGATCAGCACCAGTTTCAGTGGCTCCCGCATGCCGAACAGGCGCGCATCGACCCTGGTCGAGAGCTCCTCGTGGAAGGCGCGCGCCGCCGGTGCTTGGGCCATCCGCGCCAGCATAGGGCCGCCGTCCCCGGGCCCGCCTCGCCTCCCTGCTGCACATCCGTGTAATCATCATTACCCGATGGGAATAGGTTCGGGCGGGGCGACCGTTCTGGGAGGTGGAACCCTCATCGAACCCACCTGATAACCCGAGAAAGAGGCTCCGATATGCCCGACATCGACATCGACGTCCTGCCCTTGCTGCCCCTCACCACCGGGGTCGTCCTGCCCGGCATGGTCGTCACCCTCACCCTGGAATCCGACGAAGCTCGCGCCGCCGCCGAGGCCGCGAGCGACACCGCCGAGCGCACGATGCTGCTGGTCCCCAAGGTGGACGGCCGCTACGCGCGCGTCGGCACGGTCGCCAAGATCGAAGACCTCGGCCAGACCCGGAGCGGCGTCGAAGCCCTGGTGATCCGCGGGCTCACACGGGCCGTCGTGGGCGTCGGCGTGCCCGGCACCGGCGAAGCCCTGTGGGTCCAGGCCGAGCCCGTCGATGAGCCCGAGCCCACGGCTCGCGCCAAGGAGCTCGCCCGGGAGTACCGCGCCGTGGTCGAGAACATCGTGGAGTCGCGCGGCGTGCCGCAGGTGGCCGAGTTCCTCCGGGGGATCGCCGACCCAGGCCAGATCGCCGACACGGCCGGATACTCGCCAGACCTGTCCTTCGAGCAGAAGATCGAGATCCTGGAGACGATCGAGGTCGAGGCCCGCCTCGAACTCGTCGTGGGCTGGGCGAAGGACACGCTGGCCGATCTGGAGCTGAAGGACAAGATCCGCACCGACGTCAGCGAAGGCATGGAGAAGCGCCAGCGCGAGTTCCTGCTGCGCGAGCAGATGAGCGCGATCCGCAAGGAGCTCGGCGAGGACGGCGAGGAAGACGTCGTCGGCGAGTACCGACAGAAGATCGCCGATGCCGGCATGCCCGCCGACGTGCTGGAGCAGGCCGAGAAGGAACTGGGCCGGCTGGAGCGCATGTCCGAACAGTCGCCCGAATACGGCTGGATCCGGACCTACCTCGACTGGTTGATCGACGTGCCATGGAACGTGCGCACCGAGGACAACCTGGAGATCACCGAGGCGCGCGCCGTGCTCGACGCCGACCACGAGGGTCTGCAGGACGTGAAGGACCGCATCCTGGAGTACCTGGCCGTGCGCAAGCTCCGAGCCGAGCGCGGGCTGGGCGAGGCGACCGGGCGTGGATCGGGAGCGATCCTGACCCTGGTGGGACCTCCCGGCGTCGGCAAGACCTCGCTGGGGGAGTCGGTGGCGCGCGCTCTCGGCCGGAAGTTCGTGCGCGTGTCGCTGGGCGGTATCCACGACGAAGCCGAGATCCGCGGGCACCGGCGCACCTACGTGGGCGCCCTGCCCGGCCGGATCGTTCGCGCCCTGAAGGACGCCGGTTCGAAGAACCCGGTGATGATGCTCGACGAGATCGACAAGGTGGGCACCGACTGGCGCGGCGACCCCTCGAGCGCGCTCCTGGAGGTGCTCGACCCGGCGCAGAACCACACGTTCCGCGACCACTACCTCGACGTCGACCTCGACCTGTCCGAGGTGTTGTTCATCACCACGGCCAACGTCGCCGAGACGATCCCCGGGCCGCTGTTCGATCGGATGGAAGTGATCCGGATCGACGGCTACACCGAGGAGGAGAAGGTCGCGATCGCCAAGCACCACCTGGTGGCGCGCCAGCGCGAGCGCAACGGCCTGCGTGAGGACGAGGTCGTGTTCACCGACGATGCGCTCCGCGTGATCGTGGGCGACTACACCCGCGAAGCGGGCGTCCGCAACCTCGAGCGCGAGCTGGGCAAGGCGCTGAGGAAGGTGGCCACCACGATCGCGGCAGGCGGGGTCGAGACGCCCCTCACGATCGACGCCGACGACGTCCGCACCTACCTGGGACGCCAGAAGTTCTTCTTCGAGGCGGCCGACCGCACGGCGGTGCCCGGCGTGGCGACCGGCCTTGCGGTCACCGGCGTGGGCGGCGACGTGCTGTTCATCGAGGCGAGTCGTGAGGACGACGGGGAACCCAGGGACGGGCTGACCCTCACCGGACAGCTGGGCGATGTGATGAAGGAGTCGGCGCAGATCGCGCTCAGCTACGTGCGCTCACACGCCGCCGACCTGGGGATCGAGCCCCAGCGGCTGCGAGGCCGCTTCCACGTGCACGTGCCCGCGGGCGCGGTGCCGCAGGACGGCCCCAGCGCCGGTGTCACCATGACCACCGCGTTGGTATCGCTGCTCACGGACACGCCGGTGCGCTCCGAGGTCGGCATGACCGGCGAGGTCACGTTGCAGGGCCGGGTGCTGCCCATCGGCGGGCTGAAGCAGAAGGTGCTGGCCGCCCACCGGGCGGGGCTCACCGAGGTGATCCTGCCCAAGCGCAACGAAGGTGATCTGGACGACGTGCCCGAGCAGGTGCGCGAGCAGATGACCTTCCACGTGGCCGAGGACATCGGTCAGGTCCTGGCCGTGGCGCTGGGCGCAGGCGGCGAGCCGGAGGTCGCTCGCTCCGACGCCGCATAGGTACAGTGCCGCCCGTGCGGATCATGGTGTTCGGAGCCACGGGACGAACCGGCCGGTTGCTGGTCGGGCTGGCGACGGAACGCGGTCACGAGGTGACCGCGTTCCTGCGTGAAGGGTCCGATCCCGCGCCGGTGGGCGAGGTGCGGGCCGTCTACGGCGACCCGTGCGATCCCGCCGCGATCGCGGCGGCACTGGCCGAGGCCCGGCCCGAGGCGGTGATCTCGGCGATCGGCCCCATCGCCGGCGTCACCGAGACCGAGGTGTCCGAGGCGATCGGTGCCATCGTCGCGGTGATGACCGACGCGGGCCCGCCCCGGCTGGTGATCGCCTCGAACGTCGTGGTGTTCTCCGACGGCGAACTCACGGGCGAGTTCGCGGACGTGGGCGCCGAGCATCGCCGGAACCTCGCGATCCTCCGGGACTGTGTACTGGACTGGACCGCGCTGGCTCCCGCGCTGCTACGCGACGACGGCGCCACCGGGAGTTTCGTGGCCAAGGTGGAGGCGCCGCCCCCCGGCCCGACGATCGCCCGCGCGGACTTGGCGCTCGCCCTGCTCGATGCCCTCGAGCGGCCCGACTGGATCGGGCGAGCGATCGGGATCAGCAGCTGAAGCGCGCCCTCAGCGCCGCCGCACCACGTAGGTGCTGACTCGCACCCCGTCCACGTCGGCGGGCGAGCCGGTGTCGAACGACAGCGTCGAGCCGTCGGCGGGCCTGAGTGCACCGATCACGTCGGCCGTCACCAAGAGCCGGTCCGCTTCCGCGAGGCCGGCCAGCGCTGCCGCGGTGCGCGCGGCTCTCGAAGCCGGCCCGACCTCCTCGAGCGCGGCCCGAGTGATGTGGGCCCCGGCCGTGGCGCTGCCGCTCGAGCGTGCGGCCTCGCCCAGCAGGTCCATCGTGGCCAGGATCGCGGCATGGGCATCGTGCACCATCGCCAGGGCCGTGTACCCCTGGACGAGCCGGATCTCGGCGGCGAGCGGGCCCAGGTAGCGCTCCAGGATCGAGCTGGTGTCGGGGTCGCTCGGTTGCGCTTCCGAGCCCCAGCCCGGTAGCCCGGCGAGATCGAAGTACAGCACGACCACGGGGCTCGGCGCGGGCTCGCCGATCTCGGCGGTTCCCTCAGCCTGGACGAGCTCGTCGTCGAGGTCGAGGTCGGGGAGCTCGGTGGCCGCGTTCGATCCCATCGGGTTGGTATCGGCCGGCAGATGCCAGGACTGGACCTCGATCGCCTGCGAGCCATGGACGTCGCCAACCCTATGCTGAAGCCATGCCCGACCCGACCCCGCCGTGCTCGAGCTGATCGACCTGCGTCGCCGTTTCGGCGACGTCGTCGCGCTGGACGGCGTTTCGTTCTCCGTGCCCGAGGGCTCGATCGTGGGGTTCGTGGGTCCCAACGGCGCCGGTAAGACCACCGCGATGCGCATCGTGCTGGGCGTGCTCGAACCCGACCAGGGCCAGGTCCGGTGGCGCGGGCAGCCGGTCGATGCGGTCACCCGGCGCCGGTTCGGCTACATGCCGGAGGAGCGGGGCCTCTATCCCAAGATGCGGGTACAGGAGCAGCTCGTCTACCTCGCACGGCTGCATGGCCTGTCGGCCACCGACGCGCATCGGCGGGCGCGCGAGACGATGGGGGTGCTCGGCGTCGACGGACGCGCCGACGACCGGGTGGAGAGCCTGTCCCTGGGCAATCAGCAGCGGGTGCAACTCGCGGCGGCGCTCGTGCACGAGCCCGACGTGCTGGTGCTGGACGAGCCCTTCTCGGGGTTGGACCCGGTGGGCGTGGATGTTCTGGCCGGCGTGCTGCGGCGCCAGACGGTGAACCACGGCGTCCCGGTGGTGTTCTCCAGCCACCAGCTGGAGTTGGTCGAGCGGTTGTGCGATGCCGTCGTGCTGATCGACGGCGGGCAGATCGTGGCGCAGGGTTCGATCGACGAGCTGCGAGCCAGCCGCGAGCGGAGGCTGCTGCGCGTCGAGATCGCCCACGCACCCGAGGGCTGGTTCGAGTCCGTCCCGGGCGTGACGTTGGAGGCGGCGGTTCCCGGCGGCGTCGTGCTGATGGTTGAGGACGGCGTCGACGAACAACGCGTGCTCGACGTCGCGAGGGCATCGGGCGACGTGCTCCACTTCTCGCGGGTGCGTCCCGGCCTCGCCGAACTGTTCCGCGAAGTGGTGGGTGCGTGAGCGAATCGCGGAGCGACGTGCGCACCACCGACCGGGGGATGTGGTGGGTGGTGGCCAAGCGCGACTTCTGGGTGCGCCTGCGCGACCGCGGGTTCGTGATCTCGACGGCGATCACGCTCGTCGTGCTGTCGATCTTCATCGTGCTGCGCGCCTACACCGGCGACGATGCGCCCTCGTTCCGGCTGGGCATCGTCGAGCCCGGGGGCGCCGCCGTCGCCGATGCCGCGGACGTCGAAGCCGCGGCGCAGCGGCGGGGCGTCCAGGTCACCGCCGTCGCGTACGAGGATCCCGATGCGGCCGAGCAGGCGCTACGCGACGGTGAGATCGACGCCGCGCTCGTCCGCGGCGACGACCTGGAGGGGCGCACGTCGGTGCCCCCCGAGCTCGCCCAGGTCGTCCAGGACGCCATGGTGCGCGCACGTATCGAGGCCGCGCTCGACGACGCGCAGGTGCCGGCCTCGACGATCGACGAGGTGCTGAACCAGCCGGCGATCCAGGTCCGGACCCTCGAGCCCGTCGACCCGAACCGCGACGCGAACGCCGGCATCGCCTTCATCGGGGTGCTGCTCGCCTACGGGCAGCTGTTCGGCTACGGCGTGTGGGTGGCCACCGGGGTGCTCGAAGAGAAGTCCTCCCGGGTGGTCGAGGTGTTGCTGTCGGCGATCCGGCCCCGGCAATTGCTGTCCGGCAAGATCGCGGGGATCGGCGCGCTGGGCATCTGCCAACTCGTGTTCATCGCCGCGTTCGCGATCGGCCTGGCGCTGATCACCGGCGCGATCGACCTGCCCGCCACCGCGATCGGCACGGCCCTGATCGTCCTCACGTGGTTCATCATGGGGTTCGCGTTCTACGCGGGACTGTTCGCGGTGTCCGGCTCGCTGGTTTCGCGCATGGAGGAGCTGCAGAACGCGATGGTGCCGATCAACCTGTTGATCTTCGCGTCGTTCTTCATCTCGATCGGCGCGCTGGAGAACCCCGATTCCACGCTGTCGGTGGTGGCCTCGATCCTGCCGTTCTCCTCGGCGCTGGCGATGCCGGTGCGCATCGTCCTGGGGTCGGCCACGCCGCCGCAGATCGTGGCCTCGATCGCGGCGCTCCTGACCTCCACCGCGATCACGATCCCGCTGTCGGGGCGTCTGTACGCCGGCGCGATCTTGCGCACGGGCGCTCGCGTGAAGCTGAAGGACGCCTGGCGCGCCGCTGCGTGAGGCGCCTTCGGATGCACAGGTTCGTGGTTGGACCCCCGGCTAGGGTGGAGGTCGATGGCCCCGACCTCCTGGACCCGCGAGAACGTTCGACACGCCGTCTCCTTGTTCCGCTACGACCGGCACCCCGCCGCCACCGTCTACGACAGCCTCGGCTCGGAGTTCTTCCTCGCGCTGGCGCCCGGCTGGCTCAACCTCGGGCTCTGGGAGGGCGACGGATCCGACCCCGATGAGGCGCCTGTCGCCGTACGCCGCCTGGTGGAACGCCTGGCGCGCGAACTCCCGATCGGTGGCGACGTGCTCGACGTCGGCAACGGGCTCGCCGAACAGGACCCGCTGATCGCCGAGGTGAGCGAGGCCGCCAGCCTGACGGCCCTCAACATCACGCTGTCGCAGCTGCAGGCGGGCGCGGCCAGGCTCGCTGAGTCGGGCACTCGCCCGGTCAACGCCGACGCCACCCGGATGCCGTTGCGCGATGGCTCCTTCGACGGCGTGATCAGCGTCGAGGCGGCCTTCCATTTCCCCTCGAGGGCGCGGTTCTTCTCGGAGGCCTTCCGGCTCCTGCGTCCGGGCGGCGTGCTGTCGATGTCCGACATCCCCACCAGGCGCTTGCCGCGAGGACCGCGCGAGATGGTGGCCGCGCTGACGCAGCTCCGCGTTTGGGGCCTGGGCGTCAACGCCGCCGCCACCGAAGACGAGATCGTCGCGTTGGCGCTCGATGCCGGCTTCGTCGACGTGCGCACCGAGCTGGTGGGCAGGCGCACGATCGCACCGGCGCTTCGGTTCGCGCGCGACCGGCTGGATCGAACGCACGGCGAGGTGCCTCGAACCTACGATCTCGCGGTGCGGTTCCTGCTGTCGCAGGTGGACGTGATCTGGCAGCACGGCATGATCGACTACCTGCTGCTGCGAGCGACCAAACCGGAGGGCTAGTTGCTCTTGTTGGGGAGCTGCGGGATCAGCCAGTGGACGAGATCGCTGGGGCTCCGGGTCTGCATCCAGAGCTTCCCGGGACCGGTGAACGTCGCCACCAGGCCTTCGCCCGACAGCAGGGTGGACTTCCAGCCGCCCACCTTGTTGACCTGGTAACCGATGCCTTCTTCGAAGGCGACGATGTGACCGGTGTCGATCTTGTAGACCTCGCCGGCCTGCAGCGTCTTGTCCACGATGGCGCCGTAGCTCGAGACCAGCATGTCGCCCTGACCGGTGCACTTGAGCAGGAACAGGCCCTCGCCCGAGAAGAACGTCTTCGCCCCGCCCCATTTCGTGTCGATGTCGACCGTGGTGTCGGAGGCGAGCCAGGACCCCGACTGCACCATCATCGTCTCGGTGCCGTTCAGCGGCATGTGCACGATGTCGCCGGGCAGCGTGGGGGAGACGGTGAGGGTGCCGCCCTCGGGGGCGCTGAACGTGTTGATGAAGAAGCTCTCGCCGCCGAGCACCGAGCGCTTCAGGCCCGACATGATCCCGCCCGTCACCTTGGTTTCGATCTCGACGCCGCCCGACATGCTGGTCATGCCGCCGGCCTCGGCCTTGACCTCGCTCCCCGGGCCGATCCGGATCTCGGCGAGCGCGAACGCGGGGCTGAACGTGATCTCGACATCCATGCGGGAACCTCCTGCTCGATGACGGTGCCGACAGAGCCTAACGGCCCGAGCTCACGCCATCTCGCGGCGGAACGCCGGCAGGGGGATCTGGCCGAGCGCCAGCACGCGGTCGTGGAAATCGCGCAACACGAACGAGGCGCCCTCGCGCGACGCCGCTCGCGCCCGAGCCTGTTCGATCTCGATCATGCCGATCATGTAGGACAGGGCCTGCCCCGGGATCGCGACGTACCGGTCGGCCTCGATCTCGGCATCGGGCTGCGGCAGTCCCGACTGGCGCAACGTGGCCACCGCATCGTCGCGGGACCAGCCCAGTGCGTGGATCCCCGTGTCCGTGATGAGCCGTGCCGCGCGGTGGGCCTGGTTGTCCAGCATCCCCAGCCGCTCCCACTCATCGAGGTAGAGCCCCATCTCGTCGGCGAGGCGCTCGCTGTACAGACCCCATCCCTCGCAGAACGCGCTGCCGGCGAGCCCGCCCCCGAACCGCAGCAACGCGGGCCGGCCCGCGATCTCCTGCTCGAGGGCGATCTGGAAGTGGTGGCCGGGGTTGGCTTCGTGGTAGGTGACGCTGGCGAGCTGGTGGATCGCGCGTTCCTCCAGCTCGTAGGTGTTGATGTAGTACTGCCCCGGCCGCGAGCCGTCCTCGGTGGGAGCGTTGTAGAACGCCCACGCCATGTCGGCCTCGCGGAACGGTTCCACGCGGCGCACCTGGCAGTTGGCGCTCGGCAGCGTGCCGAACCACGCCGGTGCGGCCTCCCAGCTGCGGGCCACCTGGGATTCCGCCAGCTGCACCAACGCCTCAGGTGAGGCGGCCGTGTTCTCGCCCGAGGCGGTGCGCGCCGCGATGGCGGCGGCGGGGTCGTCGAACCCGAGCCCGGCGGCGATGTCGCGGCGCTCGGCCTGGATCGCCTCGAACCGGTCCAGGCCCAGCTGGTGCACGTCGGCCGGGCCCAGCGGCAACGTGGTCCATGCCAGGACCTGGGACGCATAGCGCGCGTCGCCGTCGGCGAGCTCGGACAGCCCCAACGTCTCGGTGGCGTGCGGGCGGTACTCGCGCAAGACCTCGAGGAACCCGGCGTAGGCGGGGTTCACGACCTCGCGGACGGCCTCGAGGATCCGATCCTGAGCGGCGGGGTCGTCGGGCGCCGCCGCCAGGGCGGGGGAGTGCTCGGCGTCGAGGGCCAGGATCCGTTCGATCTGGGCCATGCTGCGATCGACCACCAGCGCCGGCGAGGTGACGCCCGACGCCACCCCTTCACGCGCCACCTCCGCGTAGGCGTCCAGGTACGGGCCGAAGGCCCGCAGGCGTGCGTCGTACCGATCGAGCCGCTCGGGCGTGTCCGTGCGCTGCAGCGAGCTCACCTCCCCCAACAGCTGCGCCGGCCCCCAGAAGTGGTTGGCGACGTGGAGCAGATCCATGCGGTGCTCCAGATCCGCGAGGAACCGGGTGGCGATCGCCTCCATCACATCGATCGTGCTCCGCTGCGTGGGATCGACCGCCGTGCGGTCGATCGTGTCCAGCTCCGTGAGCGCTCCACGGTGGACCGCTTCGGCGTCGGCTCGACCCGCCTCGCTGGGATCGCCCAGACGGTCGTCGAACCGTTCGTCGCCGGCCTCCGTACCCAGCGTGGGTTCGAGCTCGAGCAGCTGTACCCAGTAGCGATCGGCGAGGTCGCGTGCGCGTTCGGTGTCGTTCACTCCTGATCCTTCCGTGTCAGCGGGCGAGCGGCGATCACAACAGTCCCAGGGTTCCTGCGCCGTCCACCTGGAGCGCCGCCCCGCTGACGAAGCCCGCGGGCCTCGAGCACAGGAACGTCACCACTTCGCCGAACTCGTCGGGGTCGCCCAGGCGGCCGGTGTGGCCGAGCTCGGTGACGCGGTCGGTGGCATGCAGACCGGGACACGCGAGGTTCAAGGTGATGCCGTCATCGATCAGGTCCTGGGCGGCGGTCTTGGCCCACGCCCACAGGCCTGCGCGCGAGGCGTTCGAGTAGGCGAGCGTGGGGATGGGCTGCTTCACGGCGTTCGAGGTGATCAGGCAGATGCGCCCCCAGCCGGCCGCGCGGAGGTGGGGGACCGCGGCTTCCACCAGGCGGATCGACGTGAGCATGTTCGCGTTGACCGCGGCCAGCATGCCCTCGTCATCGGTCTCGAGCGCCCGCGCCTGGGGAGGGCCGCCGGCGTTCGCGACCACCACCTGCAGCGCCCCGAAGCGCTCCAGTGCCGCGTCGACCAGCCGCGCCGGCGTGGCGGGGTCAGTGACGTCGGCGGCCACGGCGAGCGTCTCGCCCGGCAGGGCGTCCGCCGCCGCCTGCAGCCGCGCTTCGTCGCGGGCGCACAGGACCACCTTCGCCCCTTCTGCTGACAGCGCCTTCGCGGTTCCCAGTCCGAGCCCCTTGGAAGAGGCGGTGACGATGGCGACGGCGTCGGTGAGTCCCAGGTCCATGACTCGGGCATGGTACGGGGCCGGGACGCGTCCGCGCGAACCATGGCTACGCTGGTCGGGACATGTCCGTTCGCTCCTTCCCCTCCAAGCTCGTGGCCGTGGCGGCCGTGTTCGTGCTCGCCGGCCTCGTGCTGGCGACGCTGGCGTGGCCCCGCGGCAGCGGCGATGCCGCCCCACGTCCGCTGGTGCGAGCCGATCCTTCGACCGCGCCGTTCCAAGGCCTCGGGGTCTGGGTCGACATCTACGACGAACCGGCGTGGGCCGATCCCGCGGCTGCGGCGGCCGACATGTCTGCCCACGGCGTGCGCACGCTGTACCTGCAGTCGTCCAACGCCGCTCGCTCGTCCGCGTTCGTGTTCCCCGAGGCGACCGCCGCCTTCCTCGATGCCGCGCACGACGAGGGGATGCGTGTCGTGGCCTGGTACCTGCCGCATCTCACCGATCTGGTGGAGGACCGGGCGCGGGTCCGCGACGTGCTCGCGTACACCACGCCGCGCGGCGACCGGTTCGACGGGTTCGCGCTCGACATCGAGTCCGAGGCGGTGCACGACCCCGAGAGGCGGACCGAGCGACTGGTGCGGCTCTCGTCGGAGCTGCGCGCCGAGGCGGGGGACCGGTACCCGCTGGGCGCCATCGTGCCCTCACCGCTCCGGCTGCGCGACGACCTCGCGTACTGGCCCGGCTTCCCGTGGCACGAGCTGGCGCTCACCTACGACGCGATCCTGCCCATGACCTACTTCACGTTCCGCGCGCACGGGCCGGCGGAGACCATCGACTACGTGACCGGATGCATCGATGAGATCCGCGACCGGGTAGGCAGCGACCAGGTCCCGATCCACGTGATCGGCGGGCTCGCCCGCGACGAGAGCGCCTCCGAGGCGTTGGCCTTCTCGCGCGCCGTCCGTGAAGGTGGCGTGATCGGCGCCAGCGCCTACACGTGGCCCTACGTCACCGACGATCAGTGGTCCGCCCTGCAGCGGATCGGGTGAGCCATCGGTCCGTTTGCCCTCTGCACGGGCCGCCGATAGGCTCCCCAGGACCCGCGCAGCCACACAACTTCGAGGAGGACCTCCACCCCATGGCCTCACGGACAGCCCGCCTGTTCGCCGTGGCGACGCTCGCCATCGCGGCCGCAGCCTGCACGAAGTCGCTGGACACCGACGGTCTCGAGACCAAGCTGAAGGATCAGATCGAGGCGCAGACCGACAGCACCATCACCAGCGTCGAGTGCCCAGACGACATCAAGGTCGAGTCCGGCGCCACGTTCGAGTGCACCGCCAACGAGGAGTCGGGCGCGACGTTCACGATCGAGGTCGTGCAGACCGATGACGCGGGCAACGTGACCTGGGAGGTCACCGGCGGCCAGCCCGGGGCCACCGGAGCGAGCGGCGCCTCGGGTGCGAGTGGTTCGACCGGCGCCTCCGGGGCGTAGGGGGATGGGCGTGCTGCTCCAGGACAAGAAGCTGCTCATCACCGGCGTGCTCACGCCGCAGTCGATCGCGTTCGCGGCGGCTCGCACCGCTCAGGAGCAGGGCGCCGAGATCGTGCTCACAAACTTCGGGCGGACGGTGAGCCTCACCGAGAAGACGGCGAAGCGGCTGCCCACCACGCCCGACGTCCTCGAGATGGACATCAACGAACCGGACCAGATCGCCGCCGTCTGCGAGGAACTGCGCGGTCGGTGGGGCCGGCTGGACGGCTTCCTGCATGCGATCGCGTTCGCGCCGCAGGACGCGTTGGGTGGGAACTTCCTCAACACGGAGTGGGACAGCGTGGCGACCGCGATCAAGACGAGCGCGTTCTCGTTGAAGGCGTTGGCCACGGGGATGCTGCCGTTGATGGAGTCCGAGGGCGGCGCGATCGTGTCGCTGGACTTCGACGGGCAGGTGGCCTGGCCGATCTACGACTGGATGGGCGTGGCGAAGGCGGCGCTCGAAGGGGTGTCGCGCTACCTCGCGCGCGACCTCGGCCCCAAGCAGATCCGGGTCAACACGGTGTCGGCGGGACCACTCAAGACGATGGCGGGCAAGGGCATCCCCGGGTTCGACCAGATCTCCGAGGCGTGGGGCCGCCGTGCGCCGCTCGGCTGGGACCTCACCGATCCCACACCGGTCGGCAACGCGGTGGCGTTCCTGTTATCCGACATGGCCGCCGGCATCACCGGCGAGGTCGTGCACGTGGACGGCGGGTTCCACGCCATGGGGACCGACCTGGCGCTCTGATCGAAGGCTCCTGACTCGCGTCAGGACGGGCGGATGCCCTCGTCGCTCGCCAAGAGGCGCTGCGCTCGTGCGATCACCCGGAACGCTTCCTTCAGACCGCTGCGGGAGAACGGCCCCAACGACGCCGGATCGACGTAGTCGTCGGGCGACCGACCCGCTGCCACCTGCTCGGCTTGATGCCGGAGCCGGATCTCCCACAGGAAGTGGAAGGCCTCCGACAACTCCCTCGCGACGTCGGTGTCGAGTGGGTCCTGCGCAGCGTGCGTGGCGGCATCCAGACGGGCGAGGGTGTCCTTCTGCGTGATGCCGGCGCGGACCGCCCACATGCGCGCGAGGTTGGTCACGATCGTGATCCCGCCGTGTTTGATGTCGAGCCGTCCCGCGTGCTCGCCCTTGGCCTCCACCACCAGGTTGCGCACGAACCCGGTCGGCGGCTTCAGGTCGAGTGCCCGACGCGACAGCATCCGGAGGAACTCGGGCTTGTACCGCGCCCGGCGCATGGCCTCGTCCAGCGTGGGTTCGGCGTCGAGCGGGCCGGCGACCTGCCGGAAGTCGTACTCGATCGATGACAACACGGTGGCTTTGGGGTTGGGGTGGTCCATCCAGTCCGCGAAGTGCTCGACGAACTCGTCGATCGGTCGCCGCAGCGTCGGGTGGGTCGCCATGGCATCGCCGGTGCATCGGGGGATGCCCGCCGCTTCGAGGCCGGCAGTGACGAACTCGGCCAGCTCGGCGAAGTACGGGTCGGCGTCGGGCTGACCGGGGATCGGATCGAAGGCGAGCGCATGATCCTGGTCCGTGTGCAGCGCCTGTTCGTGCCGGGCCGCGCTCCCCAGCGCGAGCCAGGCCCACGCGCACGGCGGGTCCCCTTGGCGCTCGATCGTCAGGTGGAGCAACCGGACGGTCAGTGCGTCCACCACCAGCGCCACCACCCGCCCGACGTCGATCGGGTCGGTGCGTGCATCCACCATCGCCGCGACGAGCGCCGGGAGCTCCCGGCCCGCCGTTGCCACCTCCTCGGCGGTGCGCGCGCGCTCGATCGCGCTGCGCACAGCGAACGGCGTGTGCCGC
>DATLPI010000115.1:0-6301 GCA_035535815.1 Actinomycetota bacterium
CCAGCATCTTCTGCGCGAAGATCGCGATCACCCCCGCTTCCCCATGGGGGTCCTGCCGGGGGCCGTACACGTTGCCCAGCGCCAACGCCGTGTAGTCGAGGCCGCGATAGCGCTGGAAGAAGCCAAGGTAGTCCATGACCACCTTCTTCGAGATGCCGTACGGGCTGAGCGGATGCGAAGCCTGGGCCGCGGTCTCCTTGGCGGGGATGCGCTTGGGTTCGCCGTAGATCGTCCCGCCGCTCGCGGCGTAGATCACCTTGCGCACCTCGACCTTGGCGGCGCATGCGAGAACGTTGAGCGTGCCCATCACGTTGATCGACGCATCGAGCACGGGATCGGCGAGCGACGGGCGCACACCGGATTGAGCCGCGAGGTGGAACACCACCTCCGGCCGGTGCCGCTCGAACAGGGACGACAGACCATCGGCGCGCACGTCCATGTTGAAGAACGTGAATTCCTTGCCGTAGCCTCGCGCGTCCACCAGGTTCGCGATGCGTCCGGTGGTGAGGTCGTCCACGCTGATGACGCGGTGTCCCTCTGCGAGGAGTCTGTCGGCGAGGTGCGATCCGATGAACCCGGCGCCCCCGGTCACCAGGACCGTGCTCACGGCGCCAACCTTAGCTGTGGGTCGGCGCCGATGTCGAGCACCGTACGCTCCCCGGCCTTCCATCGCGCCGTCCCCACGCACGCCACCATCGCCGCGTTGTCCGTGCACAGGGGCAACGACGGGCTCAGCACGCGGACGCCTTCGCGTTCGCCGGCCTCGGCCAACCGTGAGCGCAGACGCGAGTTGGCGACCACGCCACCACCCATCAACACGGTCGGCGCGCCCACGTCCTTGGCGGCGGCCATCGCCTTCGACACCTGCACGTCGACGATCGCCTCCTGGAAGCTCGCCGCGAGATCGGGCAGATCCAGGTCGTGGCCGGCCGCGCGTTCCTGTTGCACGAATCGGAGCACCGCGGTCTTGAGTCCGCTCATCGAGAAGTCGTAGTCACCGGAATCCTCCATCGCGCGCGGGAAGCGGATCGCGTTGGGATCACCGTCGGTCGCCATCGCGTCGAGCGCCGGTCCTCCGGGGAACCCGAGTCCCAGCAGTCGCGCCACCTTGTCGAAGGCCTCGCCCGCTGCGTCGTCGAGCGTCTGGCCCAGGACCTCGTGATGCAACATCGTCGGCACGTGCACCAACATCGTGTGTCCGCCCGAGACGATGAGGGCCACGTACGGCGGCTCGGGGGTTCCGTGCTCCAGGAAGTTCGCCCAGTAGTGCGCCTCCAGATGATTGACCCCCACGAGGTCGGCGCCGGTCGCGAGGGCCACGCCCTTGGCCGCCGCCATGCCGACCAGCAGCGCTCCCACCAGGCCGGGACCCACGGTGACCGCGACCGCGTCGACGTCGCCGAACCCGATCTCGGCCTCGGCCAGCGCCTCCTCCATCAACGGGTTCAGGGCTTCGACATGGGCGCGCGCCGCCACCTCCGGCACCACCCCCCCGAAGCGTTCGTGCAGGTGGACCTGGGAGGCGATCAGGTTGGCGCGCAGCGAGAAACCGTCCTCCACCACGGCGACGGCGGTTTCGTCGCAGGAGGTCTCGATACCCAGGGTGATCACGAGGGGCGCACCGTCTCCGGCAACTCGGCCACGATCGAGGTCAGCCGCCGGCCGTAGTCGGGCGTCCGGACGTCGTCGGTCCACATGATCAAGGCGTCCTCGTTGAGCTCCTGGTAGTAGTTGCGCCGGATCCCCACCGGGTGGAAGCCATAGCGTCCGTAGAGCCGCTGGGCGCCCCAGTTGGTGACCCGGACCTCGAGGCTCACGGCACGAGCCCCCAGTTCGATCGACTGGACCATCAGCTCGTGGAGCACGCGCGTCCCGATCTTGTGCCGGTGCATCTGCGGGTCGACGGCGATGTTCGTGACGTGGGCCTCGTCGCCGTAGCAGATCAGGCCGCCGTAGCCGACCACGGTCTTGTCGATCCGCGCGACGAGGTAGCAACGGTTGTTGGGCTCGGTCATCTCGGCGACGAAGAGGTTGGGGCTCCAGGGACGGGCGTAGACCTGCCGCTCGATCGCCATGACGCCACGCAGATGGCGCCGGCGCATGCGGCTCACCTCAACCCGTGGCGCCCCTGGCTCGCTGATCCCACGCGATCTCAGCATCGGACTTCCTCAGGTAGACCGGGACCACGTCGTAGAGACGATCGTGCTCCTCCCGGAGGAACCGGGGAACGGCGAGTTCGACCAGGGACGCCGCCTCCGGATGGGCGACGACCGCCGAGGCGATCTCGATCTGGCTTCCGAGCTCTTCCAGTCCATGTCGATACAGCATCGCACCGTTGCCCACCGCCAACACCTCTCCGCCGATCGCTTCGAGTTCGGCGACCAGCCGGTCGGGGGTGATGACGACCTGGGGCGTCTCGCGGACGACCCCGCCGGGCACCGATCGGTACACCGCGAAGAAGACCTCGCCGCGCCGCCCGTCGATCACCGCCGCGATCCGCTTGTGCGAGGTGCGGACCGCATAGGCGAGCGCGTCGAGGCTGGTGATCCCCACGATCGGCACGTGCAGCACCTGCGCCAGGGTCTTGGCGGTTTCGACCCCGACCCGCAGGCCGGTGAACAGCCCCGGACCGATCCCCACCGCGATGCCGCCCACCTTCGACAGGTCCAGATCGGTCCAGCGCAGGAGCTGGTCCAGCGCCGGAGCCACCACTTCCTGCCGTGCCCGGCCGGCGATCGAGACCTTGGCGAGGATCTCGGCCTCGGTGCCGATCGCGATGCTCGTCTGCGGGGTGGAGGTCTCGATCCCGAGGACGATCACGACGCCACGCTCCAGGGCGCCACGGCCACCTCGAGCGCACCCCATCGCTCCTGCCACGAGGCGCCGAGCGCCGAGACGCGGAGCCGACGCACGTCCGATTCGAGATCCTCGGTGGTGAGCTCGACGCGGAGCCGCTCGTCGGGCAGCAGGTCCTCCACGGCGTCGCCCCATTCCACGAGGAGCACGCCCTCCCCGTCGCCCAGCTCATCCAGCCCGAGGTCCACCACGTCCTGGACCCGTTCCAGCCGATAGACGTCGACGTGCGCGATGTCGAGGATGCCCCGGTACTCCTTCACCAGCGTGAACGTGGGCGAGGACACCTGATCCTCGATGCCGAGCCCACGCGCCACGCCCTGCACGAACGTGGTCTTGCCGGCCCCCAGCTCACCAGTCAGCACGACGGCGTCGCGGGCGCGCAAGGACGCCGACATCGCCTCTCCCACCTCGCGGGTGTCCTCGGCCGTCCGGGCCCGAAGCTCCAACAGCACTCAGAACAGCTCCAACTGTTCGTCGGCCGGATCGGTCTCGGGCACCACGATCCGGTCGGTGAGCCCGGGCGCCGACGCCGTCGCCTCGAGGACCGCGGTGGCGGGTTCGGCCGCGGGAGGGGCGGGTTCGGGGATATCAGGCGCCTCGCCCCTGCCCGGGTCGTCGAGCGTCGAGCGGACCAGGGCGAAGTCGTCCTTGAGCAGCTGGAACTGCCGCGACTGCTCGCCGCCGCCGTGCAGGATCGCCGCCGGGTGGAACGTGGGGATCACCGTGCGGCCGTGCCAGTCGTGCACCTGACCCCGCAGCCTCGTGATCCCGGTCGAGGTGTTGAGCACGAACTTGGTGGCGAAGTTGCCCAGGGTCACGACCACGCGTGGTTGGATCAACGAGATCTGTTCGACGAGCCACGGCGTGCAGGCCTCGATCTCGTCGGGCTGCGGATCGCGGTTGCCCGGCGGGCGGCACTTCACGATGTTGGCGATGTAGACCTCGGAACGCTCCAGCCCGATGCCCTGGAGCATCTTCGTGAGCAACTGCCCGGCGGCGCCCACGAAGGGTTCGCCTTGCTTGTCCTCGTGGAACCCCGGCCCCTCCCCGATGAACAGCAGGTCGGCGTCGGGGGCACCGACGCCGTAAACCACCTGCGTCCGGCCCTCGGCCAAGCGGCACTTCGTGCACGACGAAGCCTCGGCGGCGGCCTGCTCCAGGGTCCGGGTCATGCTCGTTGTTCCTTCGGTCGCGCCTTGGGCCGTCGCTTCGGGCTCGCCGGCATCAAGCGTTTGCGGCTGAAGGAACGGATCTCGCGATCGAGTTCCACCGGACGCTCCATCATGGCGACGTGACCGGCACCTTCCAGGACCACCAGTTGGGCGTCGGGGAGCTCGCCCGCCAGAGCCACCGAGGCGGCCGGCGGCGTGATGCGATCGTGCTGGCCGACCACGACGAGCGTCGGGACCGTGACGCGAGGAAGGGCGTAGCGCAGATCCATCTCCATCAGCCCCGACAGCCCATCGGTCCACACCTGCGACGATGCGCGCTCCGAGAGGTTGCCGACGTGTTCCACCAGATGGGCCGGAGCGTCGGGACCGAACTGGGTCAGCCTGACCGCGGTTCCCCGAAGGTCGCCGGGGCTCGCGAACACGGCCTTGCGGAGCCGGTCCACGCGCTCGGCGGTCACACCGAGCCCCAGCCGGGGACGCAGCAGGCTCGAGACCGAACCCAGCGCTGCCCGGACCAGATCGGTGGACGAACACCCCACCAAGATCAGTCCGGCGATCCGCGGACCGAACAGCTCGGGTCGTTGCTCGGCGAGCGCGATCGCGGCCATGCCGCCCATGCTATGGCCCACGACGACGGCGGGTCGGTCAGGAGCCACCACGTCCAGCACCGCGCCGATGTCGCGGCCCAGGGCTCGCAGCGACAGGTTCCCGTGCGCAGGCGGACCGCTCCGGCCGTGTCCTCGCTGATCCATCAGCACACAGCGGAAGTCGGCCGACAGATCGATCCACTGCTCGTGCCAGGTGGTCATGTCCAGGCTGAACCCGTGGACGAACAGCAGCACGGGGGCCTCCGGATCGCCCGATGCCCGCACCGCGATCTTCGACCCGTCGAAGGACTCGATCATGCCCAGGTCGTCGGGCGGCAGATCCCACAGATGGGCTTCGAGGTCGTGCTCGTTCCTGCGTCGGACGATCGTGCGTCTGACGGCGCCCGCCGCGACGGCGCCGGCGGCGATCCCCGCGCCGATCACCGCGGCTCGCTTGCGGGTCACGATCGTGCTCCCAGGTAGCGTCGCGGCACCCTGGCCCCGACACGCGTGACGATCTCGTAGCCGATCGAACCCGCGAGCGCGCCGAGCTCGTTCGCGGTCACGATCTCCTCGCCCTGCGCGCCCAGCAGCACGACGGGCTCGCCCGCCTGTGGGGCGTGTTCCCCGCAGTCGACCATCAGTTGATCCATCGTCACGCTCCCCGCCACGCGGCACCGTCGTCCCCCGATCAGGACATCGGCACGCGAGGACAGCGCGCGAGGATAGCCGTCGGCGTAGCCCACCGGCACCGTGGCGACCCAGGCATCACGTTCGAGCTCGTAGTGATGCCCGTAGCTGACGCGCTCACCCGCGGTGAGCCGCTTCGCCATGGTGACCGTGGAACGCCAGGTCATCGCGGGGCGCAGCTCGAGCTCGGCGCCCACCCCCGGAGCCGGTTCCACGCCGTAGATCCCGATCCCGGTCCGCACCATGTCCAGGCGCGCTTCCGGATACAGGATCGAACCGGCGGTGTTCGCGGCGTGGAGCATGCCGGGTTCGTGACCGGCTGCCCGAGCCGTCATGACCGCCTCCTGGAAGCGGTCGAGCTGATCCTTCGTGGTGACGGCGTCTTCCTCCGACCTCGCGAGATGGGTCCACAGCGCATCCAACGCGAACCCGCGATCGCGCACGCTCTCAAGGTAGACGGTCAGCTCCTCCGAGGGCCACACCCCCACGCGATGCATCCCGGTATCGATCTTCACGTGGACGCCCACGTCCGCCCCCGCCGCTGCGTCGTGCAGCCGGTGCAGCGCGGCCCGGGTGTAGAGCGACGGCGTCAGGTGGGCGTCCAGGGCGGCCCGTTCGGTGCCGGCAGGGAACTCCGAGAGCACCAGGACCGGCGCGTCGATGCCGGCCCGCCGCAGGGCGAGGCCCTCCTCGACCAACGCGACGCCGAGCCATGCGGCACCGGCCTCGAGGGCGGCGCTCGCTACCTGGATGCCACCGTGGCCGTAGCCATCGGCCTTCACCACGGCCATGAGATCGGCCCCGTCGGGCCGGAGCGCCTCGACGTTGTGCCTGATCGCGTCGAGATCGACCTCGACCCAGGTGGCCCGGCCCTGCTCCGGTGCGCCGCTCATGCGTCGAGCACCGTGCGCACCGCGTCGGGGATCCGGTCGACGATGTCGCCGGCCAACGTGCCCTCCCCGGTGCTCTGGCCGGCGAGCATCCCGGCGACCCCGT
>DATLPI010000116.1:0-2781 GCA_035535815.1 Actinomycetota bacterium
GATGGCTTCTGATACGTCGCAACGGCTTTCATCCGGGCCTCAGCCGGCGGACGTGCTCGTCGTGTTCGGGATCACCGGCGATCTGGCGAAGGTGATGACGTTCCGGTCGCTCTACCGACTGGAGATGCGCAAGCTGCTGGACTGCCCGATCCTCGGCGTGGCGGTCGACGACTGGACGGTCGACAAGCTGCAGGAGCACGCGCGGGACTGCATCGAGGGCACGGGCGAGGTTCTGGACAAGGAGGTGTTCGACCGCTTCGCCGAGCGGCTCTCGTACGTGCAGGGCGATTTCTCCGACGCCGCCACCTACGGACGAGTGGCCGACGCGATCAAAGGCAAAGGGTCGCCCGTGTTCTATCTCGAGATCCCGCCCTTCCTGTTCGGGACGGTCGTGAAAGGGCTGTCCGACGCCGGGCTAACCAAGACGGCACGCGTCGTGGTGGAGAAGCCGTTCGGGCACGACCTGAAGTCGGCGGGTGAGCTGGCCGCCGAGCTGCACCAGTACATCGACGAGTCACAGCTCTACCGGATCGACCACTACCTGGGGAAGATGGGCCTGGTCGAGATCCTTCACCTCCGATTCATGAATGCGATGCTCGAGCCGGTCTGGAGCCGGAACTACCTCGAGTCCGTGCAGATCACGATGGCGGAGAGCTTCGGGGTCGAGGACCGTGGCCACTTCTACGATCCGGTCGGTGCATTGCGAGACGTGGTCGTCAACCATCTGATGCAGGTCGTGGCGGCGTCCGCCATGGAGGCGCCGTCCCGGGGCGACCCGCAGACGATCAAAGAGTCGCAGGTCGCCCTCTTCCGTGCCGTCGCGGAGGCGGACCCCGCGCACTACGTACGAGGCCAGTACGACGGTTACCTGAAGACCGATGGCGTGGCGCCCGACTCGACGACCGAGACCTACGCCGCGCTCCGCCTGGATATCGAGAACTGGCGTTGGGCGGGGGTCCCCTTCTTCATCCGAACGGGGAAGCACCTCGCGTTCACCCAGACCGAGCTACGGCTGGTCTTCAAGCATCCGCCGCGACTCGGCTTCAACCTGTTGGGCCGCGACGCCGAGCCGAACCAGGTCGTCGTGAAGCTCGACCCGACGACCGGGATCAGGCTGGTGGTCGAGGCGCACCGCGCGGACGAGCCGGGCGCAGAGCCGATCACGCTCGACATGGAGTTCTCGAGCCAGGGCGGTGAAGGCCCCACTCCGTATGAGGTGCTCCTGCACGCGGCGATGGTCGGAGACAGCACGCGGTTCACCAGGCAGGACGCGGTCGAGGAGACGTGGCGCGTGATGCAGCCGCTCGTGGACGCGCCACCGCCCGTCCATCCGTACGCGCAAGGGTCGTGGGGTCCAGACGCAGCCGACGAGCTGGTGGCGGGACACGGCCGCTGGCACGAGCCTTGGGTGACGTCATGAGTGCCCGGCAGAGCGCGGCGATGCCGTCGCCGTTCCCACCGATCGACGACTACGCGTTCCTGTCCGATTGCCACACCGGGGCACTGGTGGCCCCGGACGGTTCGGTTGATTGGCTCTGCGTCCCGAGCTTCGACTCGGCGAGCGTCTTCGGCACCCTTCTAGACCGCGAGGCCGGCAACTTCCGCCTGGCCCCGTTCGGGATCAACGTCCCGGCGGCGCGCGTCTACGAGGCCGGAACGAACATGCTGGTGACCACCTGGCGAACCGCGGATGGGTGGATCGAGGTCCGTGACGCACTCACGATGGGCACCCGTCAGGGCGAGGACACGGTCACGCCGCACACGCGTCCCCCCGCCGACGACGACGCGGATCACACGCTCGTGCGAACGGTGGTATGCCTCGCGGGCCGCGTCGAGATCGAACTGATCTGTGAACCGGTGTTCGATTACGGGCGCACCTCGGCGGAGTGGACGCTGGTCGGCGATGACCGGCATGCCGCCGATGCGACCGGGGCCGGCGTGACGGTCCGACTCACCACAGACATGCCGCTCGGGATCGAGGGAGGACGGGTTCGCGCGCGGCATGTCATCGCGGCGGGCGAGCGGTTGTTCTGCGCCCTGTCCTGGGCTGCAGACTTCACCGCTCCCACGACGGCCGACGAGGCAGACGCGCGGATCGCTGCCACCGTCCGCTATTGGCGCGGATGGCTGGATCACGCGCGCGCGATCGACCACCCGTGGCGGGCGATGCTCGAACGCTCGGCGCTGGCGATCAAGGGCCTCACGTACATGCCCACGGGCGCGACCGTCGCCGCGCTCACCACATCGCTCCCCGAGACGCCCGGCGGCGAGCGGAACTGGGACTACCGGTACACGTGGATCCGGGACACCACGTTCACCCTGCGGGCGCTCCACCTCCTGCAGCTCGACTGGGAGGCCGACGAGTTCATGCAGTTCGTCGCCGACGCGGAGCCGACGGAGGATGGCTCGCTCCAGATCATGTACGGGATCGACGGCCGTCGGGACCTCACCGAGACCACGAGGGACGACCTCTCGGGATACGCCGGCGCCCGGCCCGTCCGAGTCGGGAACGGCGCGTTCGACCAGCGTCAGAACGACGTGTTCGGCGCCGTGCTCGACTCGATCCTTCTGCACACGCGCAGGAGCGAACGGCTGCCGCGACGACTCTGGCCGATCGTCGAGACCCAGGCGACCTGTGCGCAGAAGGTCTGGCAAGAGCCCGATCAGGGCATCTGGGAGGCGCGCGGCGCGCCGCAGCACTACGTGTCGTCGAAGCTGATGTGCTGGGTGGCGATGGATCGCGCCGCGAACCTGGCGGGGATCCGCGGCGACAAGGATCTG
>DATLPI010000117.1:0-4943 GCA_035535815.1 Actinomycetota bacterium
GCTCGCGGTCGAC
Organism: Actinomycetota bacterium; assembly: GCA_035535815.1. GTDB lineage: Bacteria > Actinomycetota > UBA4738 > UBA4738 > HRBIN12 > JAOUEA01. Next base: position 14 of record DATLPI010000117.1, read on the forward strand.
GAACTCCCGACCGGTCCCCTCGACGTGTTGGGGCACACGCATTCGCAGCGCATCGACACGTTGGTGCGCGATCTGGTCATGACCAGCGAGGATCAGGATCGCATCCGGCTCTCTCCGTCGGTGTTCACCGCGCTCGATGCCCTGCGTGACTTCATGTTCGCCGAGGTCTACGTGCGCGAGAGCGCTCGCAGCGAGCACGAGAAGGCCGTGAAGCTGATCCGCGATCTGTTCCGCCACTACCTGGACCACCCCGAAGAGCTGCCCCCCGAGTACCATCAAGCCTCGGGCGACCTGCCGACCCGTGTGGCCGATCACATCTCGGGCATGACGGACCGGTACGCGCTCCGCACGTACGAACGGCTCTTCCTTCCCCGGGGCTGGCTGTTGGAACGAGACCTGTAGCCACGCAGTTGCGAAGGAGGCCGCCGGGCCTGTGGCCGGACGTATCCGAGACGACGACATCGAAGCGGTCAAGGCGCGCACCGACATGGTCGCCCTGGCCGCGCAGTACCTCACCATGAAGAAGGCGGGCGCCGACCGGTTCGTCGGCCTGTGTCCGTTCCATCAGGAGAAGACGCCGTCGTTCGGCATCTCGCCGTCCAAGCAGCTCTACTACTGCCACGGATGCGGGGCCGGCGGCGACTCGATCCGGTTCATCCGTGAGCTGGAGCACCTGAGCTACGTCGAAGCCGTGGAGCGCCTGGCGCAGCAGGCAGGGGTGCAGCTCCGCTACGAAGGCGATTCGCCCGAGGCGCGACGCAACGCCGCCCGCAAGCACGCGTTGTACCGGGCCAACGAGCAGGCCGCCGAGCTGTTCGCGAGCATGCTCGCCGACGGCAAGGAGGCAGCCGACGCGCGCACCTACGTCGCCGAACGCGGCATCTCGGCCGAGTCGCTCCAGACCTTCGGGGTGGGGTTCGCGCCCAGCTATCGCGACTTCCTGCTGCGGCGGCTCAGCCAGTCGCGCGACCTCAGCCCCGAGATCCTGCTCGAGGCGGGGCTGGCCACCCGCGGCGACGACGGCCAGGTCCGCGACCGGTTCCGCGCGCGGGTCACCTTCCCCATCCACGACCTGCAGGGCCGGGGCATCGGGTTCGGCGCGCGCATCCTGCCCACCGATCAGCGAGCGAGTGAGCAGGCCAAGTACCTCAACACCGCCGAGACCCCGATCTACAAGAAGCACGAGGTGCTCTACAACCTCCACCGCGCGCGTCAGGCCGTGGCACGCGAGGGCGAGGTCTTCGTGGTCGAGGGCTACACCGACGTGATCGGGCTGGTGCAGGCCGGGATCGAGAACGCGGTCGCCACCTGCGGCACGGCGCTGGGGGAGGGGCACTTCCGCCAGCTCAGCCGATTCGCCCAGCGCGCCATCCTCGCCTTCGACTCCGACGAAGCGGGCGCACGCGCCGCCGAGCGGGCCTTCGCCTTCCAGGAGCAGTTCCCCTCGGTCCAGGCGATGGTGATGATCATCCCCCAGGGCCTGGACCCGGCCGACTTCGTCGCCAAGCACGGCGCCGACGCCGTGAAGGAGGCCGCCAAGACCGCGCGGCCACTGATCGAATACATGCTGCGGCGCATGATCGGCCGCGTCGATCTGTCGTCGGTCGAGGGACAGTCGCAGGCCGTCGCCGACGCCATGCCCATCCTCAGCAAGCTCACCGATCCCGTCCGCCGGAGCGAGTACGCCCACCTCGTGGCCGACCTCGCCGGGGTCACCGAGTCGTCGGTCCGCCAGTCGCTCGATGCCACGGCCAAGGGCCGGCCCACTGCGGTCGTGGTGGAATCGCCCAAGCGCATGTCGGCTCGCGACAAGCTCGAGCGCGAGATGCTGAAGCTGCTGGTTCGCGATCGCGAGGTCTACGACACCTACGGCCCCCGGCTCACCGACGAGCACTTCCGTTCGGCGAGCGCGCGCAGGGCCGTCGCCGCGCTGCAGGACGCCGGCGGCGAGGTCGCCGTCGTGGCGGGCGGGGACGACGAGAAGCTCGCCGCCCTGGTCTCCTCCCTCGCCGTCGAACCGCTGGATTCCGAAGGCGAGCCCGGCTACGCCGCATCGGTCTGGGCCCGGCTGCAGGAGTTCGTCCTCAAGGCCAAGAGCGACGCGATGCGCATGCAGCTGCAGAAGCTCAACCCCACCACCGACCCGGCCTACGACGAGCTGTTCGGCGAGCTGGTCCAGGTGGACGGCGAGCTCCGTCGCCTCCGGCAGAGCACGCGCAGTGCGGTCTAGCTGGTGATTCGGGATGGAAGGGTCGGTGGGGCGCTCCGTTCCGTACACTGGGGCGTCGTGCAGCGAACCCCCGAGGAGATCCGTTGAGCGTTCCGGCCCGTGAGATCGCGAGCCTGGACGAGGTCAAAGAGACCATCACCGCCAAAGGGCGGGAGCGTGGCTTCGTCACCTCCGAGGACCTGCTCGAGACCGTCCCGGTCGATGACTTCACCCCCGAACAGGTCGAAGAGTTCCTGACCCAGGTCCAGGACCACCTGTCGAACGAGGGCATCGAGGTCATCGAGGTCCCCGGCGAGGAGACCGACGCCGCCACCCAGGTGCGCATCGAGGTCGACCTGCTGAAGGCTCCCACCAACGACCCGGTGCGGATGTACCTCAAGGAGATCGGCAAGGTTCCGCTCCTCAACGCCGCCCAGGAGATCGACCTGGCGCGCCGCATCGAGGCCGGCGAGCTCTCCACCTCGCTCCAGACGATCCTGCGCGAGGACGAGAAGCCGGAGCCCAAAGCCGTCAAGCACTGCGTCGAGAAGGTCTGGGAGATCCGCGACCACCAGCTCACGGCCTTCGGCAAGGTCGAGGGCATCGGCCGCGAGAAGATCGCGAAGAGCTTCCGCCCCAAGACCGATGACGAGATGCTGGCCTGGCTCCACCGCGTCGAGCGCGACGGCCAGCTCGCCAAGCGCAAGCTGATCGAAGCGAACCTGCGCCTGGTGGTCTCGATCGCGAAGCGCTACGTGGGTCGCGGCATGTTGTTCCTCGACCTGATCCAGGAAGGCAACCTGGGCCTGATCCGCGCCGTCGAGAAGTTCGACTACGCCAAGGGGTTCAAGTTCTCCACCTACGCCACGTGGTGGATCCGCCAGGCCATCACGCGGGCGATCGCCGACCAGGCACGCACGATCCGTATCCCCGTGCACATGGTCGAGACCATCAACAAGCTCGTGCGCGTCCAACGCCAGCTGCTGCAGGACCTGGGCCGCGAGCCCACGCCGGACGAGATCGGCAAGGTCATGGGCATCAGCGCCGAGAAGGTGCGCGAGATCCAGAAGGTCTCCCAGGAGCCCGTCAGCCTGGAGACGCCGATCGGTGAGGAAGAGGATTCCCACCTCGGCGACTTCATCGAGGACTCCGACGCCGTGGTGCCGGTGGATGCCGCCAGCTTCATCCTGTTGCAGGAACAGCTCGAAAGCGTGCTCCACACCCTGAGCGAGCGCGAGAAGAAGGTCATCCAGCTGCGGTTCGGGCTGGTCGACGGCCACCCTCGCACCCTCGAAGAGGTGGGACGCGAGTTCGGCGTCACGCGTGAGCGCATCCGCCAGATCGAATCCAAGACGCTTTCGAAGCTCCGCCACCCCAGCCGTTCGCAGAAACTGCGCGACTATCTGGAGTAGGACCTCCGACCGCCCTTGCGGGGCAGCGCCGGACCTTCCATGACCCGCTAAGGCAGGGTCACCTTCTGGCCGATACCTCCTCCGACGCACTTCGGCGTCGACGGAGGCTCGCATGCTGCAGAGGATGAAGACGCTGGCGGCCCGTGAGGACGGGTTCACGCTGGTCGAGCTCATGGTGGTGGTGGCGATCCTCGCCGTCCTCCTCCTGATGAGCCTGTCGACCTTCGCCGGGGTGAAGGCGCGCGCCCAGGATTCCGCAGCCAAGCAGACGGCCGCCAAGGCCCTGGAAACCGGCCGGATCGTGTTCACGGACCAGGCGACCTACGCCACCGCCAACACCGCCACGCTCTCCGCCGCCGAGCCCGCCCTGCGATTCATCGATGCCGCCGTCGGCAGCGACGATCCGAACGTGGCCAGCACCGACGTGCCGGATGCCGCGACCACCGGCCACACCTTCGTGGCAGCGGTCTACAGCGATGCGGGGAACTGCTTCTTCATCCGCGACTGGATCACGATCGGGATCGGCTACGCCGTGCTGCGCGGTGCCGCGCCGAGCGACTGCACCGCGGGGAACGCTTCCTCGGTGACGTTCGGGACGCGCTGGCCCAGCTCGTAGCGTCAGTTCCAGCTGGCGTCGTTGCCGTACTCGTCGTAGTCGGACAGACGAGAACGGATCGCGACGCGCGCGCGGCGGATCGCATCGAGGCTCAGGACGCCCGCTTGATCGGCGATGCGCTGTGCTCCGCCGGACACCAGCCGAAGCGCGGGACCACCGGAAGACTGCTCGCGCTGCGGTCCACGAACGATGTCGGGATCGTCCTGGTGCATCGTGGTGGCGACCTTGTAGCCGATGGCGATACCGGCGGCCACGAACAACAGTGAGCGGAGCTTCATGCCCGGATCCTTTCGACCGATGCTTGCACGTGGGTGAGGCGGACAGCCTACCGCCATGGCGGCCGAGCGATAGGCCACTGGTAGACTGCCCGACGCTCCACCTTCCGGGGTAGCTCAACCGGCAGAGCGGCGGACTGTTAATCCGTAGGTTGTGGGTTCGAGTCCCACCCCCGGAGCACCTCTGACCAGCGACGATGGATCTTCGTCGTCCGATTCTGCCTTCGCTCGGGGCCTAATCGGGGCCTAATGATCCTGCCTGAAGCGTCCAAATCATCGCGATGTGTCGGGTCTCGTAAACGATCCGAGGACCGTTCATCCTCTGGATGCGCCAGCGGTTGCAACGAACGTCCCGATGTACGGCTAGGGTCGTCGCATGTCCACGAGAACGAAGTGGGTGCTCATCGCCCTAGGGGTC
>DATLPI010000118.1:0-13904 GCA_035535815.1 Actinomycetota bacterium
GGCGGCATGATCGCGCGCCTGGGCACCGACCAGCAGAAGGAGCGCTGGCTCCCCGACCTCGCCGCGGGAACCGCCCTCGCCTCGTTCGCGCTGACCGAGCCGGGCGGTGGCTCCGACGCCGCCGCCGCTCGCACCACGGCGAGACTCGAGGACGGCCAATGGGTGCTCGACGGTTCGAAGGCGTTCATCACGAACAGCGGCACGCCGATCACGTCGGTGCACGTGGTGGCCGCGGTCACCGACCCCGGGCAAGGGCCACGCGGCCTCAGTTCGATCCTGGTGCCTGCCGGGACCGAGGGTCTCACCGTGGGTCCGGCCTACCGAAAGATGGGATGGCACGCCGGAGACACCCACGAGCTCGCGTTCGACGGCTGCCGTGTCCCCGAGGATCACCTACTCGGCGAACGCGGACGGGGCTTCTCCCAGGCGCTGTCGTCGCTGGACGGGGGACGGATCGCGATCGGGGCGATCGCCACCGGCCTCGCGCAGGCCTGCCTGGATCACAGCCTCGCCTACGCCACCGACCGCGAAGCGTTCGGCAAGCGGATCTGCACCTACCAGTTGATCCAGGCCAAGCTGGCCGACATGCGGGCCAAGACCGAGGCCGCGAGGCTCCTCACCCACCGCGCGGCGTGGCTCCGCGATCAGGGCCGGCCCCACGTGGCGGAGGCCGCCACCGCGAAGCTGGTCGCCAGCGAGGCGGCCGTATGGTGCGCGCGCGAGGCCGTGCAGATCCACGGGGGGTACGGCTACATCGAGGAGTTCCCGGTGGCGCGCTTCTACCGCGATGCCAAGGTGCTGGAGATCGGCGAGGGGACCAGCGAGATCCTCCGGCTCGTCATCGCGAGGGACCTCGGCGCGCCGAGCGCCTGAGGCGAAGGACGACGAGGCATGCCCCAAGGGACCTACACGGTGCTCGACGACGGCCCGCCGGTGGGCACCGAGTCGTTCCGGTGCGCCCCGGGCCCGATGGGCTGGCGCTCGTTCAGCGAGATCGACACCGCCGTCCCGGCTCCCCACCACGAGATCGTCGATGTGGCGGTCGACAACGACTGGCGCATCGCGCGGGTGCGCATCGACACCGGCGAGCACGACATCCTGCTCGAGCCACAGGGCGACGTCCTCACCGGTTTCCGGGACCGCCGGCCGATCGAGATCGCGTGGGGACCGGATCTGCATCTGGACTACTTCACGCCCACCACCAACGCCATCACGACGAAGCGGCTGGTGATGGGCACGGCCGAGATCGACGTGGTCTACCTCGAACCGGTCACCCTGGAACCCTCGCGCGTGCGCCAGCGGTATGAACACATCGGCGACGAGGAGGTCGACACCCCGGCGGGTCGGTTCGCGGCGAAGCGGTGGCGGTTCACCGACATCGAGACGGCGTGGACCAGCGATCTGTGGGTAGCCGGCGACGTGGTGGTGCGCTACGACCGGCTGTTCACTTTGGACACCTACGAGGCCGGCGCCTCGGGCGCTTCGCCCCTTTCATGACGGAAGCCGGCCCCATCGGGACCGGCTTCCGCACGGGCATCTCGGGAACCTGATCGATCAGACGAGCTTGGCCTCGATGTCGATCACGATGTCGATCTTCTTGCTCACCAGCCAGCCGCCGGTCTCGACGGCCATGTTCCAGGTGAGGTCCCAGTCCTCGCGATCGACGCTCGTCTTGGCCTCGGCCGCGATGAACGTCTTCTCGAACGGGTCCGTGCCCCAGCCGAGGAACTCGCCGGTCAGCGTGATCGGCTTGGTGATGTCCTTGATCGTGAGATCGCCGTCCAGCTCGAACGCGGTGCCACCGGTGTGTCGGATCTCCGTGCTATGGAACGTCATCACCGGGTACTCGTCAGACTCGAAGAAGTCCGCGCTGCGCAGATGGTCGTCGCGCTGCTGGAAGTTGGATGTCACGCTCCCGGTCTTGACCTCGACGTCCACGCTGGAGTCCGCGGGCGTCTCCCCGACGACGATCGTGCCGCTGTACTCGTCGAAACGACCCCGCACCTTGGTGAGGATGTGCCGGGCCTCGAACCCGATCACCGTGTGGCTGGCGTCGAGCTCATACTTGCCTGCGGGCGGAAGGGTCACGCCGTCGATCTCGCGCTGTTCCGTTGCCATGGTTCCGACCTCCTGGTGCTCGGCCCGTCGCCCCTCGCGACGGTGCTCATATATGTACTAACAGAACCAAAGTCCCTATCTATTCCAGAGTTGCTCAGGAATCAAAACCCTGCAGCCGATGGTTGGTGATGGAAGGATGGAGAAAGCGATGACTGAACCCGCGGCGGAATCGCCGATCTGCGAGCACTTCCAGCGCGCGGCCGACCTGATCGGCCGGCGGTGGAACCCGCAGATCCTGCGCGGGCTTCAGTCGGGCGTCACCCGGTTCTCCGACCTGAAGACGGGGATCCCCCAGATCAGCGACGCGATGCTGTCCGAGCGGCTGAAGGAACTCGAAGCCGAGGGCATCGTGACCCGGGTGGTCACGCCGGCCACGCCCGTGCGGATCACCTACGGGCTCAGCGAACGCGGCATGGACCTGTCCAAGGTGATGGACGAGCTGGGTCAGTGGGCCGAACGCTGGGCCGACGCACCGGCCGCCGCACGGTAGGTTCGGCACGCGATGGCCGACCCCTTCCAACTCTGGGAGCTCCGGAACCCCGATGGCGGTCCGACGGGCCTGGAATGGGCGCGCGCCAAGATCGGGATCGTGGACCGGGTGCTGCTCCACGCGGCGCCGGAACGGGTCGACGTCCAGATCTATGACGAGGCGGGCGCGCTCGTCGCCCAAGGCCGTGATCTCGCCGCCGAGGGCGCCACGCCGATCTCGCGACTGACGCTGAACGAAGGACGCTTCGAACGGGAGAACATCTGGCCCACCGAGGCCGACCTCGGCACCGTCGTCATCCTTCCCGGCGGAGAGGCCGGCATCCTCATGGCCTGGTGGAACGCCGACGACGAACGCTCCTGGCGGTGGAGCATCGAGTTGTCGAACTCGCTCGACTGAATCAGCTGCCGGCTTCGCGTTCCAGCTCCGCGAACAGCCCCGAGTGGTCGCGGTCGCCGTCGCCGGCATCGACCGCCTTCTGCAGCTGCTCGGTGACGACGGCGAACGACGGGATCGGAGATTCCGCTTCGGCCGCCGCCCCTTCCACGATGCGAGCGTCCTTGCGGTGCAATCTTATCCGGAACCCTGGGTCGAAGGTGCGGTCGAGCATCCGCTGGCCGTGCACCTCCAGGATCTTCGAGCCCGCGAACCCACCGAGCAGCGCCTCGCGAACCTTCGCGGCGTCCACGCCGGATCGCTCCGCCAGCAGCAGCGCCTCGGCAACGGCTTCGATCGTCGCGGCCACCACCAACTGGTTGCACGCCTTGCAGACCTGTCCGGCGCCGCTCGGCCCCACGTGCACGATGCTCTTGCCCAACGCCTCGAACGCCGGCGTGGCGCGGGCGAACGCATCGTCGGTCCCACCGACCATGATCGACAGGGCCGCGTCGATCGCGCCCTTCTCGCCTCCGCTCACGGGCGCGTCGAGCATCGCGACGTCCTTCGCGGCGAACGCGTCCGCCATCACGCGCGTGGGACCGGGGTCGATCGAGCTCATGTCGACGACCAGCGACCCGGGCGCGACACCTTCCAACACACCGCCACCGCCCGTGAGCACCTGCTCGACGTCCGTCGTGTCAGGCAGCATCGTGATCGTGATGTCGCTCGCCTCGGCCACGGCGGCCGGGCCCCCGGCCCTGGCGGCACCGGCGTCGACCAGCTCTTCAACGGGGCCGCTCGAGCGCGAGTACACCGTGAGCGGGAAGCCGGCGGCGAGCAGGTTCCGCGCCATCGGCTTGCCCATGATGCCCAGGCCGATGAACCCGATGCGATCGCCCATACCTCAGGCCTCCATCGCGGCGTCGGTGATCTCGAGTGCCCGGTCGATGATCTCGAACCCTTCGCCGAGCTGCTCTTCGGTGATGCACAGCGGCGGATTCGTCATGACGTTCCACCAGCGGATGAACGTCGCGAGCCCGTTGTCGATCAGGAACCGGTTCAGCTGCTGCATCGTTTCGTTCATCTGGTTATAGGGCGACATCGGCTCCATCGTCTCGCGGTTCTTCACGATCTCGATGATCCCGAACAAGCCGATGTTCCGGGTCAGACCGACGCTGGGGTGCTTCGCGGCGAGGGCCTCGTGATGGGCACGCATCACGGGGTCGAGCCGTTTGGCGTTGCCCACCAGGTCGTCGTCCTCCAGCACGTCGATCGCGGCGATCGCCGCGGCCACGCCCAGCGGGTGGGTGTTGTAGGTGAGGCCCCCCCAGAACACGTTGTCCTCGAAGTGCGCCGCGATCTCGGGCGACAACCCCACGGCGCCGAGCGGCGCGTACGACGAGGTCAGCCCTTTGGCCGTGGTGATGAGGTCGGGCACGACGTTCCAGTGGTCAACGGCGAACCATTCACCGGTCCTGCCCCAGCCGCACATCACCTCGTCGGCGATCATCACGATGCCGAACTTCGTGCAGAGCTCGCGCACGCCCTGCAGGTAGCCGTCGGGCGGGATCAGGATCCCGTTCGTGCCGACGACGGTCTCGAGGATGAAGGCCGCGATCGTCTGCGGCCCTTCCAGCTCGATCGTCTCCTCCAGGATCGCGAGCGCGGTCTCCGCGTCGTCCATCCCGCGCTGCGGACCGTGGTAGGGGTCGAGCACGTGCACGACGCCCGGCATGGGCGGCTGCTCGTTCGGCCAGCGCCGCGGATCGCCCGTCAGCATCATCGTGCCGTAGGTCGAACCGTGGTAGCTGCGGTAGCGGGCCATCACCTTCTGCCGCCCCGTGACGAGCTTGGCGATCTTCACGGCGTTCTCGTTCGCCTCGGCCCCCGCCAAAGTGAAGAAGGTCTTCTCCATGTCGCCGGGCCACAGCCCGGCGAGGCGCTTGCCGAGCACGGCGCGTCCCTCGAAGGCCTGGAACGGCGAGATGTACGGGAGCTTCTCGGCCTGACGTGCGATCGCTTCGGTGACGCGCTTGTCGCCGTGCCCGATGTTCACCCCCATCAGCTGGGAGCTGAAATCGAGCCAGCGCCGGCCGTCGGCGCCGTACATGTACACGCCTTCGGCGCGGTCGATCGCGAGCGGCGATGCCTTCGACTGCGCCTGCCAGTCGTACAGCGTGTAGCGCTTGGAATCGGCGACGATCTGCTCGGCGCTCATGGAGCCGATGTCGGTGGCCATGATCGTTCCCTCTCTCGTCTCGGTCATGCGCGCGCCTTTCACGCTCCTGCGCGCGCGGTCGCTTCCGTGTCGTTCGCGGTGGTGTCGGACTCCGGGGACGAACCCACGACGTAACTGTGCTCGGCGGCCCAGTGCAGGGTCACCTGTTCCCCGGGGCGTGGATCGGTGGAGCCAACCTCGTCATTGAGCCGGTGGACGGTGAGCTTCTCGCCGGTACGCAAGAGCACGATCAGCTGCGTCACCGACCCGAGGTAGACGACGTCGATCACGGTGCCGCCCACGTGGGAGGCTCGCGGTCCCGCGTCACCGCTGACGAGCTTGATCCACTCGGGGCGCACGGTGATCGTGACCCGGTCGGCGGCCCCCGCGCCGGCGTCGGGCTGCACCGCCAGGATGCGTTCGCCCTCGCCGACGTCCATCACCAACAGTCCGTCTTCGCGCCGGTCCACCCGCAGCTCGATCAGGTTCGAGGTGCCGATGAACCCGGCGACGAACGCGCTGGCGGGCCGCTGGTAGAGCTCGCGCGGCGTGGCGAGCTGTTCGACCACGCCGCCGTTCATCACCGCGATGCGGTCGCTCATCGTCATCGCTTCTTCCTGGTCGTGCGTGACATAGACGAACGTGGTGCCCGTGCGCTGCTGCAGGTCCTTCAGCTCCAGCTGCATCTCCTTGCGCAGCTTCAGGTCGAGCGCACCGAGCGGTTCATCCAGCAGCAGGGCGGCCGGGCGGTTGATGAGGGCTCGACCCAGCGCCACGCGCTGCTGCTGGCCGCCGGAGAGCTGGCCCGGCCGGCGGTCCTCGTAGCCCTCCAGCCGCACCACGCGCAGGATCTCGGTGAGCCGCTCCGACGTCTCGGCCCTCGACAGCTTCTTGATCTTGGGCCCGAACGCGATGTTCTCGGACACGGTCATGTGCGGGAAGAGCCCGTAGGCCTGGAACACCATGTTCACGTTCCGCTTGGCCGGTGGCACATGCGTGACCGGCGCGCCCTGCAACAGGATCCTGCCCTCGTCGGGGGTCTCGAAACCGGCGATCATGCGCAACGTGGTCGTCTTGCCGCAGCCGCTCGGTCCGAGCATCGAGAAGAACTCGCCGCCCGGGATCGTGATCGAGATGTCGTCGACGGCGGTGACGTCGCCGAAGCGTTTCGTCACTCGTTCGACCTCGATCTCGCCTTCCCGGCTCGCATCGATCGTGATGTCACCGTTGGCACTCATGCGTCGATCCTGTTCAGTCGGGCGAGCCGGTAGGCGATCAGGGACAGCACCACCGACATCGCGAGGAGGAGGAACGTCAACGCGGACCCAGCACCCCAGTCGCCCTGTCCCAGGATCAGGTCGCGCACACGCTGGCCCATCATGTACGACCCCGCGCCACCCACGATGTCGGAGGTGACGAAGTCGGTGAGCATGGGGATGTAGACCAGGATCATCGCCACGAAGATGCCGGGTGCGGCGAGCGGGATCAGGATCTTGCGGGACTGCTGCCACCACCCCGCTCCGAGGTCGGTGGCGGCCTCGAACATCGAGGGTTCGATCGCCTTCATCGCGGCGTAGATGGGGATCGTCGTGTAGGTGATATACGTCGTCGCCAGCGTCAGGATCACCGCGAACCGGCTATAGAGCAGCCATTCCACCGGCGGACCCGGGATCAGCCAGTTGAAGATCCCGTTGCGGCCGAGGATGACCTGCCACGCGTAGACCTTCACCACCGGCGCCAGCTCGTCGGCCAGCACCAGCGACAGCAGCAGCAGCAGTTCCCACTTCCCGGCTTTGAAGACCATGAAGTAGGCGAGCGGCAGGGCGATCACCAACATGATCGCCATCGCCGTCGTCGCGATCGTGAAGGTGGTCCAGGCGATGTGCGGGTTGAGGTTGTTGGTGAGCACCTCGGTGTAGTGGCTGAGCGTGTACCCGCTGCTCACCAACGGCGGGAACTTGATGACGCTCATCTGCACCATGATCAGCAGCGGCAACAGGAAGAACAGCACCAGGAGGGTGATCGGCGCGAACAGGATGCCCAGCGCGCCTCGGCTCTGGCGCGTCCCCGAGCCCCTCGGACGCTTGCCCTCCGAGCCCTTCGGGATCTCCAGGACTTCGCCGACGCTCGCCATCAGGTCTTCGCTCCCGCCGCGATCGCTTCGGTGCCCGCGATCAGGCTCTTGGCGCCCTCATCGCCCGAACGGGAGCGGAGCAGCCGCAGCGCGAACCAGATGATGGCGATCTGGGCCACCGAGATGATCGTGGAGATGGCGTTCACCACCGCGGTGTGATCGGGGTTGCGAACCGACGAGTACACCCACACCGGGAACGTCTGCTGGAAGCCTAGGGTGAACGCGCTGATCTCGTAGTTGTTGAACGACCAGGTGAACGCGAAGATCGCCGCGGCGGCGAGCGCTGGGAAGATGTGCGGCAGGATGATGTGGCGCAGCACCTGCATGCGCGAGCACCCCAGGTCGATCGCTGCCTCTTCCTGCACCTTCTGGAACCGGAACAACTGCGCCGCCACGATGGCCGTCACCAGCGGGAACGTGCAGACCGTCTGGGTGGCGATCACGGTGCGCAGGTTGAGGTTCACGTCGACGCGCGCATACGCCATGAGGGCGGCGATCCCGATGATGAGCCACGGCAGCACCAACGGCGCGCCCACCAACCCGCCGATCGCCCCTCGCCCCCGGAAACGGAACCGGGTCAGCCCGAACGCCGCCAAGGTCCCCAACACCAGGCAGAGCGGGGCGACCACCAGGGCCACCACGAACGAGTTGGCGATCGCCTCCCGGAGCGTGGGGTCGGACAACGCATCGGAGTACCAGTGCAGGGTGAAGCCTTCGAACGGGAACGCCAGCACGCTCGAGTCGTTGAACGAGAACAGCACCAGGATCAACAGCGGGCCGAACAGCGCGAGCATGACGACGGCGAGGAACAGCCGCCATCCCCACGCGTTGGCCCGGCGGCGTCGCCGCGCCCGGGAGGCACCCTCGACGTCGGTGACCGCGAGGCCGCTCCGTTCCTCGACCGCCTGGACCACTACGACGCCTTGACCTCGGTCCACGCCGCGATCCACGCCTCACGGTTGTCCGGCGGGCTCGCCGGGATCGCGTTGTCCAGGGTGAACAGCGAATCCAGCGCGGCTTCCTGGACCACCTTCGGCGGCACCGCGTCGATGATGCCCTGGTTCGATGTCAGGTAGTTGAAGTTGGTGGCCGCGTAGATCTGCGGCGGCAGCGACGTGTACCAGTTGAGCAACGCGTAGGCCGCGTCCAGGTTCTCGTCGGCGACGTCGGGGCTGATGCCGTACCCGCACGTCCACAGCATCTGGCCCTCTTCGGCGGCGGCGAACTGGACGTTCGTGCCGTCCTTGCGCATCAGCTTCGCGTCACCGGGATAGCCCGAGGAGATGACGACCTCGCCCGACTTGAACTGCGCGCGGATGTCGGCCTGGCCCTTGTAGAACGTGCGGAACTGGTCGCGGTGATCGATGAGGTACTGGGTCACCATGGCCAGCTGGTCGTCGGTCATCTCCAGCGGGTTCTCGATCCCGTTGGCGAGCGCGGCCACGTCGAGGGCGGTGATGGCGAGGTCCTCGAGCGAGGCCCGGCCGGCGTACTGCGGGTCGAACAGGTCCTTCCATGAGGTGGGCGGCGTCGTGATGACGTCGGCGTTGTACATGATGCCCGCGGTGCCGGCGTCGACCGGCACGATGTACGGCTGGCCGTCGACCTCCACCCCAGGCAACTCCTTCATAGCGGGCCAGATGTCGTCCCAGTTCTCCAGCCGGGAGGTGTCGAGCGGCATGTACATGCCCTTGTTCACCATCTCGAGCGTCGCCTCGTCCACGCAGCTGTTGATGACGTCGGCTTCGAACCCCGCCTGGATCTTCGCGACGGCCTCCTCGTTCGAGCTGAACGAGGCCGTCTCGAGGTCGATGTTGGGGTAGGTCTCGTAGAACGACGCCATGTAGTCGGGGTCGAACCCGTCGGAATAGGAGAAGAGACGCACCGTTCCGGTGATCGAGGCCGGATCGCCGGGTGACCCGCCGGCCGCCGACGGCTCAGGATCGCCGTCGCCGCCGCACGCCGCCGCGACCAAGGCGAGCGCGACCAGCACCGATGCGCCTCGTAGGAACCGTGACATCAAGGACCCTCCCCGTGGGTTCGTGTGGATTCGAGGCTCTGACCTTCGACCACGGGCCGAACCTAGGTCAAGGCAGGTAGATTGTCAACCGTCGACAAAATGGCGGGCTCGAACGGGGCTAGTCGGCGGCGGCTTCGTTGGCCGCAACGACCCCGGCGATCAGCTCACCGGCGTGCTCGGCGTGATCGGCGAGCAGGCGGGCGGCGGTTTCCTCTTCGCCGGCTTCGATGGCCTCGACGAACGGCCGATGCTGGTTCGAGACCTCGTCCAGCGAGCGCAACACCCGCTCGTCGAGGCGGAGGAGCGCCCGGAGCGTGGGCACGTAGCGATCGAAGACCTCGAGGATCCGGGAGTTGCCGCAGAGCTCGCAGAGCCCTTCGTGGAAGGCCAGGTCGGCGCGTGACACCGCGGCGCCGTCCCCCGTGGCGACGGCCGCATCGATCGCGTCGGCGAGGGTGCGAAGTTGCTCGATCGTCGCTGGGTCGTGAGCGCGGGCGATCAATCGAGCCGCACGCCCCTCCAATGCGGCGCGCAGACCGTAGATCTCACGGACGTCGTCGGCGCTGAGGCTGACCACGAAGGTTCCTCGCCGGGGCTCCTCGTTCAGCAGGCCCTCGGCCCGAAGGAGCTTGAACGCCTCGCGCACCGGGCCGCGGCTGATGTTGAGCTGCTCGGCGATCTTGGCTTCAACCAGGTGCTCGCCCTGTCGGAACCCGCCCGCCAGGATCTGCTCTCGGATCCGGTCGGCGGCATCTTCGGCGAGGGAACGAGGCGCCTGCAACGGTTGCAGCGGCGCCGACGTCGCGGATTCGCTCATGCGCGTACCCTAGCATGCGGTTGTCAACTGTTGACCGATGACGTCAGGGTTCTGAACCGCCCCGGGAGGAGGGAGAGCGCGGGTGTCGAAGATCCGCTCGATCGAGGTCCGCGCGCTCGCTCCCGACGTGGAACGCTTCCGGTACACCGCGTTCCAGGACGAGGTGTTCACCACCACCACCCTGGTCAGGATCGAGGACCAAGACGGCGCGAGCGGGATCGGCGCCTACGACTCCGACTCCTACGGCGACTGGGATCGCGCGCCGCTGGAAACCCTTCGAACCCTGGTCCCCACCCTGGTGGGGATGGACGCGCTCGACCACGACGCCGTGGCCGCAGTGCTCACCGAGGACGGGTGTTCGCCGTTCCCGCCCGCGGTGCGCTCCACGATCGACATCGCCCTCTGGGACCTCGCTTCGCGCGCGGCTGACCAGCCGCTCCATGTGGCCCTGGGCGGCCACCCTGCGACCACCTCGCTCCCCGCCTATGCATCGGTGGCGATGATGGACGACGAGGCCGCCTACATCGAGGCGATCGACGGGTGGGTGAGCCGAGGGTTCGGCGCCGTGAAGCTGCATGCGTGGGGCGATCCCGGGCGCGACGCCTCCCTGATCACGGCGGTTCGGGAGCGGTTCCCCTCACTCACGCTGATGCACGACGCGGAGTGCCGGTACAGCCGTGAGGATGCCGAACGCGTCGCACGAGCGTGCGCCGACGCGGGCGTCCGCTGGTTCGAGGCTCCGCTGCCCGACTTCGATCTGCAGGGCTACCGCGACCTTCGCCGCCAGGTGCCCGGCGTGCCGGTGATCGCCGCCGGCGACGCCTTCTGGGATCCCCGGCTCATGGCCGAGGTGCTGCGCGATCCACCATGGGACGCGATGCGTTTCGACGTGTCATTCGCGGGCGGTGTCACCGCCGCTCGGTCGCTGATGGACGTCGCGGCTGAGGCCGGGATCGACGTGGAACTGATCAGCTACGGCCACACCGTGATCCAGGCCGCGAACCTGCACGTGGCGCTGGCCTTCGGGCGCACCACGTACTTCGAGCAGGCGGTGCCCGTCGAGCCGTGGGAACACGCGGTGCGGAACCCGATCCACACGGGTTCGGACGGGTGGGCTCACGTGCCGGACGGCGCGGGCCTGGGCATCGAGCTGGACCAGGACTTGGTGGACGCAGCGACGATCGAGCGGGTCGCCGTCGGCGATCCGCGATGACCACCGGCACCGACGACCAGGAAGGGGCGAACGCGACGATGCGGTTCGAAGGGCGAGGAGTGATCGTGACGGGAGGCTCCCGCGGGATCGGGCGTGGGATCGTGGACGCCTTCCTGGACGAAGGCGCGCGGGTGCTGGCGACCGACGTGCTCGGCGAGGAACTCGCGCAGATGCGCGACGCCCATCCCGACGTGGATCGCCTGGCGGTCCATACCGCCGATCTCGCCGACGCCGATCAGGTGCGCACGATCGTGCCCGCGGCCGCCAACCTGCTTGGCGGGGTCGACGTGCTGGTCAACAACGCCGGTCTGCAACCCGATCAGCACGCGCTCGACGTCACCACCGAGCACTTCGACGCGACGTTCGCGGTCAACGTCCGGGCGCCGATGATGTTGATGCAGGACGTCGTTCGGCTGTGGATCGACCGCGGCACGCCCGGAGCCATCGTGAACATCGCCAGCGCGAACGCGTTCCAGAACGAATCGCCCGAGTCGATCTACAACGCCTCGAAAGCGGCGCTGGTGGCGCTCACGAAGGCCTATGCGCACGAGTTCGGCCATCTCCGGATACGCGCGAACGTGGTGGCGCCCGGCGAGACGATCACCCCCGAGGCCGAGCAGGACATGGCACAGGACCCACGCGAACGCGAGCTCGTGCAGCGCTACCTGTCGAAGATCCCCCTCCAGTACGCCGGCACCCCCCGCGACCAGGCGATGGCGGTGCTGTTCCTGGCCAGCGACGACGCCCGGTTCATCTCGGCGCAGACGTTGATCGTCGACGGTGGTGAGCTCGGCGGTGGCAGCTGGTACGACGACGCGGACGCACCACCGCCGCCGCCCGAGGACAGGCCGGTGACGGGATGAGCGAGACGAACGTCACACCGTTTGACGTCCCGGTCGTGCGGACCGAGCTGCCCGGGCCCAAGAGCCAAGCGCTGTTCGACCGCCTCGACCCCGTCCACATCGGCACGCTCGATCACCGCGAGGTGCCGTTCGTCGAGGCCCGGAAGGTCGACTGGATGATCGAGGACGTGGACGGCAACACGTTCGCCGATCACTGCTCGGCCTGGGGATCGACGCCGCTCGGCGCCACGCCCGAGGCGGTGCAGCGAGCCGTGACCGAGGCCCAGCTCCGGTACGGCATGGAGATCAGCAACTACGTCGCCAGCGAACCGGTCGTGGCCCTGGCGGAGCGATTGGTGGAGATCGCGCCACCCGGGCTCACGAGGATCTCGATGGGGGTCAGCGGCACCCTGGTCGTGGAAGCCGGCGTGAAGCTGGCGCGCGAAGCCACCGGCCGCCCCATGATCCTGTCGTTCTACGGCCAGTACCACGGCGAGTCCACCTATCTCACCGCGGGCATGTCCACCGACCTGTCCGAGGTCCCCACCCAACACGCCCAGTACGTCGCGGGGCTGGTCTTCGCGCCCTACCCCAACCGGTTCCGGGCGCCGTTCCATTCAGGTCCGGGCCCCTTCGACGACCAGTGGTACCTCGACTACCTCGAGGAATGGGTGCTGGTCCACCAGGTGGAGCCGACGCAGATCGCCGGCGTCCTGATCGAACCGGTGCTCGGCGAAGGCGGCATCCTGATCCCGTCGCAGGGGTTCTGGGACCGGCTCACCGACATGTGCAAACGATGGGGTTGGAAGCTGATCCTGGACGAGGTCCAGACGTGCATGGGCCGGTGCGGCACGATGTTCGCCGCCGAGCGGTTCGGGCTCGAGCCCGACATCCTGCTGTTGGGCAAAGGGTTCGCCGGCGGCGGCCAGCCGATCGCGGCCGTGCTCGGCACCGAGGACGTGATGGCGGGCTCCTCGCTGCACCTGGGCGGGACGTTCGCGTGGACGCCGGCCGCGGCGGCCGGTGCGCTCGCCAACATCGACGCGATCCTGGATTCGGGGGCGCTCGAGAACGCGATGCGGCTCGAGGCCATCGCGCTCGAGGAGTTCGCGCCCGCGGTGGAGCGTCACGCGCAGGTGGGTGAGGTCCGCGCCGCCGGCGCGTTCGTGGGGATCGAGTTCGTGCAGGATGCCGAGACCCTGAGGCCGGCGCCCGCCTTCCACCGCGACGTGAATCTCGCCGCCGTTCGCCGGGGCATCCTGGGCATCACCCAGTGGGGGAAGTGGATCTACCGCCTGCAGCCGGCGATCGATATGCCCGAGGACCTGTTCCGGTGGTCATGCCGGCAGATCGTGGATGCCATCGACGAGGTCGCCGCCGACCCGCCCGCCGAGTCGGCATCGCTGCTCGACCGCGACGGCCCTTGATCGGAGTAGATGAAAGACCGAGTCCGTACCGGATCCGCGTTCTAACCTGGTGTGCAGGATGAATCCCGGCCGCTTCGCTCGGCAAGCTGGACTGGCGTGCCTGCTCGCGATTTCGGCAGCCTCCTGCGGACCTCAGTTCCCAACCCTGAGTTGGGAAGGGACGACCTACGAGGTCTCATGCGCGACCGTCGCACCTGCTCAACTCCTGGAGGGATCGGATTTCGAACTCGATACTGGCCAAGCTGGCAAG
>DATLPI010000119.1:0-19374 GCA_035535815.1 Actinomycetota bacterium
GGCGGCGATGACCGGATCGCCGGGGAACGACCGTGGCACGAAGTGCGACGCCCAATCGGCCGGCGTGGAGGGCACCGATGTGTCGTTGCCATTCTCGATCGTGGTCGTGAGCCAGACCGGAGAGCCGAACGCCGAGGCGCCCTTGCGTCGAACCCGCACGTTCAGGTACTGACTGGCATCGCGGTACTGGTCCGTGGGCCACGTGAACGTCCACGGCGCTTGATACGCGTTCAGCAACGACGTCGTGGTCGTCGACGTGATTCCCCAGCTCACGTGCAGCTCGGCGACGTCCACCGACGAACCGGAGAACGTGATCGTTACCGGGACGTCACCCGACAGGACACCGTCCGGCACGGACACGCAGAGCGAGAAACCCGATGACGTGCCACACGCGGACGCGGCTTCGGCCGTGCCCACACCGGTCACCAACGTCATCGTGAGAACCCACACGCAGACCACGGTGGATCCCACCCGCGAACGCCACGCCCTCGTGCTCATCGTTCCACCCTCCGGCCGTCAAGAGCCATGGTCCGGGGGGAATGGCCGGATCCCCACGAGGTGGAGGTCCCGGCCGCCGAACGATCGCTGTCTTATCGCCGTGTTGGCGTCGGCCCCGACCGTAATGGGGGCAACGGCATTCCGACAACTCGGCGTCGGTGCGGGTGCCGTCACCACGACCCCCCGCCGCCGCCTCCTCCGCCACCGCCGGAGAATCCACCGCCGCCGAACCCGGATGATCCCGAGCCCGACGGCGTCGAGGCGATCGTGCCCCCGGTGGTCACCGCGAATCCGTCCATCGACTGCGCGAACTCGGTGTAGACGAACGGGCGCGGCGACACGTACCAGCTGGTGTCCGGCTGCACCCCCAGGGCCGCGAACGCCTTCGCCCACTTGTCCGTGCACCCGAAGACCACGGCGTAGGGCAGGAAGGTGGTGAAGATCATCTCTTTCTCGGCCCATTGCGACATGTGGGTCTCCGCCGTCTCGATCACGCGGCGGAACCCCCGGACCCGCCGGAGCATCGCCGTGCCGCTCGCGGTCCTCGACGGCATCCGCTTCGCGAAGATCATCAGCAGCAGCCCGCCGATGATCAACGGGATGCCGAGCAGCCCCCAGTGGGTCCATCGCGCCAGGACGAACGTCAGCGCGGCCCCCAGGATCAGCGCCACCACCCCACGCCCTTGCCACGTGGAACGGACCTTGTCCGGACGCGACCGGAACCAGCCCCGGTTCACGACGTCGACGTACAGCGATTCCTCGACGCCCTCCAACCGAGCCGCGAACGTGTTCCGCAGATCCGAGATCGTGACCTCGGTGCCGTCGCGGAACAGCGCGTTCAACAGGCGGCGCTCGTACGTGAGCAGCCCCGCCTCCGATTCTTCGAGCTTGATCAGCGTCCAGTCCGGCTTGCCGAACCACCCCTCCTTCGGGATCTCCTGGATCATCAGGAACCCGCGCACCGCGAGGTCCACGATGGTCGCCGAGACGTCGAGCGTGTTGGCCTGCTCATCCACCAAGGTGCCCATCTGCCCGGGCCGCATGTCGCCCGGGGGCGCGAACTCCACCGGCGCCTCGGTGTCCGCATCGAAGATCGGCACGGCCTCGTCATCGCCGGTGGGATTGCCCATCACCTGATCGATAGGCGAACCCTGATACCGGCGGTCACGCCCGGTGCGCCACAGCGTCACCGCGGCGCCGCCCACGATCAGCAGGAGCAGTGCACCCGAGGCCCCGCCGGTCACCGGCGTCAGGCGGAAGGCGCTGGAGATCGACCAGCGTTCCTCCAGGATCGGGGCCGGCGGGTCCAGCACCCCTTTGGGGAAGGCCAGCACGATCGTGGCACCGCTGTACGGATCGAGATGCTGCTGGCGGAACGTCGCGGTGGCGCCGCGGACCTTCTGCCCGTCACACGGCAACGTGGAACGTTCGGGACCCTGGAAGCAGAGAGAGTCGGTGATATCGCCGGGCGCCTGGACGTCGACCGTTACGTCGTCGATCGATACCGACCACTCGTCGCCGATCGCGTTCCAATACAGCTCGTCGTGGTCACCGAACCCGTTCGTGGCGCCCTTGACGGTGTACACGATCGTGTACCGGTGGTCGCCCGAGACGGTGGCGTCGGGATCGCCGATCTTGATCCGCGTGAGGGAACCGTCGCGTTCGGTGGTGTAGTCGGCCGAGGCGCCTCCCGACGCGCTCACCGATTCCACGGTGAGCGGATAGACCCGGTCGTACGTGTCGTCGTAGTGCACCCGCGTGGGAACGTCACGGAAGATCCCGTGATGTTCCGTGACCCCGAAGTCGTAGTCGATGACCTCGGTGATGCGCAGCGATCCGTCGGTCCGCAGTTCGATCGAGACGTCGTAGCCGTCGATCTGCTCGGTGAACTGGGCGCGAGCGATGCCGGAGGAGGCGAGCAACGCGCCGGTGGCGAAGATGAGGACCGCGATCGTTCGTCTCACGGATGCAGATGCTCCACGAAGAAGAAGGATATGGCCATGATCACGTAGGCGCCGCACAGCTGCGCTCCTTCGAGCCAGTTGCTCTCTCCATCGAGCGAGATCAACGCGATCAGCAACGTCGACATGGCCACCGCGGCCACCTCGAAGGTACTGAACACGAAGTCCATCGGGTGCCCGATCAGCAGCGAGATGAACACCAGGGCGGGAGCCACGAACAAGGCGATCTGCGTGCTCGATCCGATCGCGATCTCCAGCGTCACGTCGAGCTTGTTACGCAGCGCGAACATCACCGCCGACGAGTGCTCCGCGGCGTTGCCGATGATCGGGATCACGATCAGTCCCACGAACAGCTCGGATAACCCCAGCTTGGCGAGCGCCGGCTCGAGCGAGGCGACCAGGAACTCCGACATCAACGCCACCAGGGCGGTGGCTCCCAAGAGCGAGACGATGGCCCGGTTCTTCGTCCACGCCGCCACCTCCCCTTCCTCAGGGGTGTGGAACAGGTGCTGATGAGTGATCAGCGTGAAGGCCAGCGCGGCGAGGTAGAGCGCGATGAGCACGGCCGCCACCGTGCCGCTCACCACCTCACGCTCCAGGAACGACTCGCGGCCCCCCAGGGCGAACAACGCCGGCATCAGCAGGCCGGTCACGGCCAACGCCAATGAGGTGGCGTGGACCGAGGCCGCGCGTGCGTTGAAGGATTGCACCGAGTGTTTGACCCCACCCAGGAACAGCGACAGCCCCATGACCAGCAGGAGGTTGCCGAGGATCGATCCGGTGAGCGAGGCCTTCACGATCTCGACCTTGTCGTCCATGAGCAGGAAGATCGCGATGATCAGCTCGGTCACGTTGCCGAACGTGGCGTTGATCAGCCCGCCGACCCTCGGCCCGGTGTGGAGCGCGAGCTGTTCGGTGGAGCGGCCGATCAGGCCGGCGAGCGGCAGGATCGCGAGCGCGGACGTCAGGAAGATCGCGAGGTCGGGACCGCTCGCGACCTCGAGGACGATCGCGACCGGCACCAGGACCAGCAGCCAGTCCAACGACGGCTTCATGGATCGCTTCACGACGCGAAGCCTACGGTGCGACGAGCCTGGAGGGTGTGAACCCGGACGAACGCTTAGCTAGACGGTGTGCGGCTGGGTGCCGCTGGCGCTGCCGTCGGCGAGGGCGTCCTGCAGCACGTCCCAGGCCAGCACGGCGCATTTGATGCGGATCGGGTACTTCACGACGCCCTTCAACGCCACCAGGTCGCCGAATTCGTCCTCGGACGGATCCACGTCGCCGGCCATCATGCCGCGGAACTCCGACGCCAGATCCAGGGCAGAGGCCACCGGCTTGCCGGTCACCGCCTCCGTCATCATCGAGGCGCTCGACTGGCTGATCGAGCAGCCCGCACCCTGGAAGGTCACCTCGGCGACGGTGTCGCCCTCGACGTGGGCGTACACGGTGATGTCGTCACCGCACAAAGGGTTGTTCGCGTGGCACTGCAGTTCGGCCCCGGGCAGCTCGCGCTTGTTCCGCGGGCTCTTGTAGTGATCGAGGATGACTTCCTTGTAGATGTCGTCGAGCGCCACGGCTTCTCTCTTTCGGCTCAGCTGAAGATGGACTGAGCGTGGTCGAGCGCGTCGGCCAGCAGGTCCACTTCTTCCTTGGTGTTGTAGACGTAGAACGAGGCACGCGCGGTGGCGGCCACGTCGTAGCGCCGCATCACCAGCTGCGCGCAGTGGTGACCGGCACGGATCGCGATGCCCCGTTCGTTGACGATGGTGGCAAGGTCGTGCGGGTGCACGTCCTTGAACCAGAAGCTCACCGCTCCCCCGCGCGCTGACGCGTCCTTCGGGCCGTAGACGGTGGCGCCGGCATCGATCAACCGGTCCAACGCGTACCGCGTGATCTCCTCTTCGTGCGCGCGCACCGCGTCCATGCCCAGCCCCTCGAGGTAGGCCACCGCGGCGCCGAGCCCAACCTGCTGGGCGATCTGCATCGTGCCCGCTTCGAACTTGTGGGGCGCCGCCTTGTACGTGGAGTGGTCGTGGAAGACCTCGTGGATCATCTCGCCACCGCCCATGAACGGCGGCATCGCCTCGAGCAGCTGCGCCTTGCCGAAGAGTCCGCCGCTCGCCGTGGGGCCGAGCATCTTGTGTCCGCTGAACGCCAGGAAGTCGGTGTCGAGCGCCTGCACGTCGATCGCGTGATGGGGCGCGAGCTGGGCGGCGTCGACCACGACCACGGCACCCACGGCGTGGGCGGCGTCGATCAGCTGACGCAACGGCGTGATCGTACCGAGGGCGTTCGACATGCCGGTGACACCGAGCACCTTCGTGCGTTCGGTGAGCAACGAGCCGAGCTGCGAGAGGTCCAGCAGTCCGTCGTCGGTGAGCGGGATGTAGCGAAGCGTGGCGCCGGTCTGGGCAGTGATCATCTGCCACGGGACGATGTTCGAGTGGTGCTCCATCTCGGTGATCAGGACCTCGTCACCCTCGTGGAGGTTCGCGCGGCCCCAGCTGTTGGCCACGAGGTTGATCGACTCCGTGACCCCCTTCGTGAACACGATCGTGTCCGGCGACGGCGCCCCCAGGAACCGGGCGATCGCCCCTCGAGCACCTTCGAAGCGCTCGGTGGCCTCCTCGCCCAGCGTGTAGATCCCGCGGTGGGCGTTCGCGTTGTGGTGCGCGTAGAAATCGGAGACCGCGTCGATCACCTGCTGCGGCTTCTGCGAGGTGGCGGCGCTGTCGAGGTAGACCAACCGCCGTCCCTCGAACGTGCGCGACAGGATCGGGAAGTCCTCGCGGATCTTCGCGACATCGAGCCCGCCGATCTGTTCGGTCATGACCAGCTCATCCCACTTCCGCCGGAGCCTCGTCCTTGTCCAGGCCGAGCTCCGTTCTGATCCCTTCGTAGCCCTTCGCTTCGAGCTCGTGCGCGAGCTCGGGGCCTCCCGACTGCACGATACGGCCGCTCATCATCACGTGGACGCGATGGGGGGTGATGTAGTTGAGCATGCGCTGGTAGTGCGTGATCAGCAAGACGCCGAGATCGGGACCAACCAGCTCGTTCACGCCCTCGGCCACCAGCTTCAACGAGTCGATGTCCAACCCGGAGTCGGTCTCGTCCAAGATCGCGATCTTCGGCTCGAGCACGGCCAGCTGCAGCACCTCGTTGCGCTTCTTCTCCCCGCCTGAGAACCCTTGGTTCACGTAGCGGTTCACCATGGCGTCCTCGATGTTGAGCCGGTCCATCTGGCTCTTCATGTGCTTGCGGAACGCCAGCGCGCTCACCTGCTCGCCCTTGACCGCCTGGTAGGCCGTCCGCATGAAGTTCACGACGCTCACGCCCGGCACCTCGGTGGGGTACTGCATCGCCAGGAACAGGCCGCGCTTGGCGCGCTCGTCGGCGGTGAGCTTCGTGATGTCCTCGCCCTGGAAGATCACGGATCCCTGGGTCACCACGTAGCCCGGCCGGCCCATGATCACGTTGCTCAATGTGGACTTGCCGGAGCCGTTCGGTCCCATCAGCGCATGCGTCTCGCCCTGACGGACCACCAGGTCGATGCCGCGCAGGATCTCCTTGCCCTCGACGGTCGCGTGCAGGTCCTTGACCTCCAGCGTCGCCGCGGCGTCGTTGCCGTTCTCGCTCATCTCGTTCACACCTCGATCAGGACGTCGTCGCCGTCGGTCGTGACGGGGAACACCTCGACCGGCTGGGTTGCCGGAAGGGTGCGTGGCTTGCCGGAGTTCAGGTCGAAGGTCGAGCCGTGCTTCGGGCATTCGATCGTCTCGAAGTCGACGTCGACCTCGCCTTCGTCCAGGTAGTAGTGCGCGTGGCTGCAGATCGCGTCGATCGCGCGGAAGCCCTCGTCGCCGAGGTTCACCACCGCGATCAGACGCTCTCCCACGGGGAACCGGCGCGCTTCACCTTCGGTGACCTCAGCGGCCGAGCACACCCGGACGGTCGCCATCAGCGAACCCCCCGGTCGAGCTCGGCATCGATCGCGGCTTCGGCGCCCTCTCGCACCTCGGTGATCCGCACCCGGTCCAACACCTCCTGGAAGAACCCGCTCACGATGAGGCGCTCGGCCTCGTCGTGCGGGATCCCCCGGGACTGCAGGTAGAAGATCGCCTCGTCGTCCACCGGGCCCACGCTGGCGGCGTGGCCGCACTTCACGTCGTTGGCCTCGATCTCCAGGTTCGGGATGGCGTCGGCCTTCGCGTGCTCGCTGAGCACGATGTTGCGACTGGTCTGCATCGCGTCGGTCTTCTGGGCGCCGGGGCGCACGTACACCCACCCGGAGTACACGGCGCGCGAGTGGTCGCGCAGCGCGCCCTTGTACAGCAGATCGCTCTTGCAGTTCGGTGCCACGTGCTCCTGGGCCGAACGGTGGTCGAAGTGCTGCTCGCCGTCGGCGAAGAACACCCCGAGCTGTTCGCTGAACCCGCCGGGCTCGGCCAGCTCGACCTCGGTCTCGGTACGCGCGAGGTCGGCGCCGAACCCGAGGGACAAGGTACGGACCTCGGCGTCACGGCCCACACGCGCACGTTGCACCGCGAGGTGCGTCACCCCGGCGCCCCAGTCCTGGATCGCGGCGTAGCGAACGTGCGCCCCGTCCCCGACCACGATCTCGGTCACCGCGTTGCTGAAGGCACGCGTCAGGTCCGGCGACGCGTACCGCTCGATGAACGTCACCTCGGCGCCGGCCTCCACCACGATCAGCGTGTGCGGGAACACCGCGATGCCGTCGGCGTCGAGCCACGTCAGGGTCTGCAGCGGGAGGTCGACGACCGTGTCGCGAGGCACGTACAGGAACGTCCCGCCCGTGCGGAACGCGCCGTGCATGGCCAGGAACTTCGACCGGTCGGTAGGCACGAGGGAGTGCAGCGCGTTGCCGATCAGATCCGGGTGCTCAGCGGCAGCGGCGTCGAGATCGGTGAACAGCACCCCCTTAGCCGCGAGCGCGGGGTCCAGGTGCGACAGCATCACGTCGGAGTCGTGCTGGATCAACAGACCTGCCCGCTCGCCCACGGCGCCGGCCGCCGCGAGGATCTCGACCGGCACGTCGTCGAGGTTCTGTGCGCGCCCTCCCGGCGTGTACGGCGCGAAGTCCAGGGCGAAGTCCGACAGATCCGTGTACCGCCACTCCTCCGTCTCCTGCGACGGGATGGGCAGCGCCGAGAACTCCTCGAACGCCTGCTTGCGCAGGGGCGCGGTGAACCCGGCCGCTTCCGGCAGTGCAGCGAGCGCATGCTCGTCGAAGGTGGTGGTCAGCGTCTCGGCCATGTGGACCTCGGTGGGCGTCAGCCGACCGAGCCCTCCATCTGGAGCTCGATCAGGCGGTTGAGCTCGACCGCGTACTCCATGGGCAGTTCGCGGGTGATGGGTTCGATGAACCCGTTCACGATCATCGCGGTGGCCTCGACCTCGGACAGACCGCGGCTCATCAGGTAGAAGAGCTGGTCGTCGCCGACTTTCGAGACGGTGGCCTCGTGGCCCAGCGCCGCGGTTTCGTCCTCCACCTCGATGTACGGGTAGGTGTCCGAACGGCTCTCATCATCCAGGATCAAGGCGTCACATCGGACGGTGCTCTTGGCGTGGTGGGCGTCCGGCTCCACGCGGATCAACCCGCGGTAGCCCGTGCGACCGCCGTCCTTGGAGACCGACTTCGACGTGATGACGCTGGTGGTGTGCGGTGCCGCGTGGATCGCCTTGCCCCCGGCGTCGGTGTGCATGCCCTTGCCGGCGAACGCGACGCTCAGCACCTCACCCCGTGCGCCCTTGCCCATCAGGTAGATCGACGGGTACTTCATGGTGACCTTGGACCCGATGTTGCCGTCCACCCATTCCATGACGGCGTCTTCCTCGGCGATCGCGCGCTTGGTGACCAGGTTGTAGACGTTGGTCGACCAGTTCTGGATCGTGGTGTAGCGGACGCGCGCGCCCTTCTTGGCCACGATCTCGACGACGGCAGAGTGCAGGGAGTCGGAGCTGTAGATCGGCGCCGAGCAGCCCTCGACGTAGTGCACGTAGCTGCCCTCGTCGGCGATGATCAGCGTGCGCTCGAACTGGCCCATGTTCTCGGCGTTGATCCGGAAGTAGGCCTGCAGCGGGATGTCGACCTGCACGCCGGGCGGCACGTAGATGAACGACCCACCCGACCACACGGCCGTGTTGAGCGCCGCGAACTTGTTGTCGTTGGGCGGGATGATCGTGCCGAAGTATTCCTTCACCAGGTCGGGGTAGTCACGCAGGGCCGAGTCCATGTCGGTGAACAGCACACCCAGGTCGTCGAGTTCCTTCTTGATCTTGTGGTAGACGACCTCGGACTCGTACTGCGCGCTGACGCCGCCCAGGTACTTCTTCTCCGCCTCGGGGATCCCCAGCTTGTCCCAGGTGCCCTTGATGTCCTCCGGCAGGTCCTCCCAGTTCTGGGCCTGCTTCTCGGTGGACCGGATGAAGTAGTAGATGTTCTGGAAGTCGATGTCGGACAGGTCGGCGCCCCACCACGGCATGGGTCGCATCTCGAAATAGCGAAGGCTCTTGAGGCGGATCTTGCGCATCCACTCGGGCTCGTTCTTCAGCGCCGAGATCTCCTCCACCACACGCTCATTCAGGCCACGCTTCGGCTCGAAGACCGAGTGGTCCTTGTCCTTCCAGTCGAAGCGATAGCCCTTGCTGAGTTCCTCGAGGTGCTCTTGCTGGCTGATCACCATGGGTGCCACTCCCCTGCATTCATAGCTGCGTGCGCGGACGCTGCGTGAAGTTCCACATCAAGGGTACCCGTGGGTCCGTTCGAAAGTCCACCTGCTGGGTCGGATTTCCATCGCGGGCGCATGCGTACTACTGTCCGCAGCAACGGTTCCGGGGCGCCCGGAGCACCACAGGAAAGGGGTATACACGGTGGCGACGGCTG
Source organism: Actinomycetota bacterium (assembly GCA_035535815.1). Lineage (GTDB taxonomy): Bacteria > Actinomycetota > UBA4738 > UBA4738 > HRBIN12 > JAOUEA01. Next base: position 9,367 of record DATLPI010000119.1, read on the forward strand.
GACAGGGGCAACGGAAGACCTTGGCGACCGTCCTGGCGGTCGTGTTGATCGTGGTGGCGGCCGTGGTGGTGGCCACCACCGGGGACTCGTGGGCGGTCAGGATGACCTTGACGGTGGTGGCGATCGACGTGGCCGTTCGGCTCTATCGATGGGGACTGACCGCCTAGTTCGGCGCCGCTCGGACGCGATCGCCGCCGTCGCGGGCTTCGCCGTGCTGGTCGCGTGCGGGCTCATCGCCCGCAGCGGCACCGTGGGCGCCGCGGAACGGTCGGTCTTCGAGGCGATCAACGGCCTGCCCGAAGGCCTCGAGCCGGTGATGCACCAGGCGCAGTTCCTCGGGGTGCTGGCCATCGGTCCGCTCGTCGCCCTGGTGGCGCTCGCCTTCCGCCGGTACCGATTGGCGGTGGCCGCCGCGCTGGTCACGCTCTTCAAGCTCGTGGGCGAAAGCATCGTGTGGAAGGTCGTCCATCGAGAGCGCCCCGGCGTCACCGAGCCGAACGCGATCGTCCGCGGGGGCACGGCCACCGAGGGTGTCTCGTTCGTCTCCGGCCACGTCGTGCTGGTGACCGGGCTCGCGTGGGTGATCACGCCGTACCTGCGGGGCCGCTCGCGGATCATCCCGTGGCTCGTCGTGGCCCTCGTCGGCTTCGCGCGGATGTACCTGGGCGCCCACAATCCGCTGGATGTCCTGGGAGGCCTCGCGCTCGGCGTGGCGATCGGGGCCGTCGCGAACCTGCTGGTGAAGGTTCCCGTCTCAGGGGCCGGCGCCGAGGAGCCGGGGCGCGAGGCCCCGGCTCCGTCGAGCGGCCGATCGGACGGGGGTCCCTAGCCGCCGATCTCCACCGGCGCGCCCACGAGCGATCCGTACTCGGTCCACGAGCCGTCGTAGTTCTTGACGTGCTCGTAGCCCAGGAGCTCCTGGAGCGCGAACCAGGTGTGGCTCGAACGCTCACCGATCCGGCAGTAGGCGATGATCTCGCCGTCACCGGTGATGCCCTCGTCGGCGTAGAGCTCCTTGAGCTCGTCCGCCGTCTTGAACGTGCCGTCGTCGTTGGCGGCCTTCGCCCAGGGGATGTTCGCGGCGCCGGCGATGTGGCCGGGCACCTGGGACTGCTCCTGGGGCAGGTGGTCGGGCGCCAGCTTCTCGCCCCGGTACTCCTCGGGCGAGCGGACGTCGACGAAGCCCACCGCGCCCACCTTGCCGATCACCTCGTCGCGCAGCGCCCGCAGCTCGGGACGCTCGGCCCCGCTGATCGTGAACCCCGTGGCCTCGAAGCTGGGCACGTCCTTGACGAGCTCGCGGCTCTCCAACTCCCACTTCTTGCGGCCACCGTTGACCAGCTTCACCTCGTCGTACCCGCGCAACTTCAACAGCCAGTACGCGTAGGCGGCGAACCAGTTGTTGTTGCCGCCGTAGAGGACCACGGTGGTGTCCGGGCCCACCCCGGCCTCGGACAGCAGGCGTGAGAAGCCGGCCTGGTCCTGGAAATCGCGCCCGACCTCGGTGTGCAGGTCGGTGCTCCAGTCCCACTTCAGGGCGTTGCGCACGTGCCCCGTGTCGTAGGACGCGGTGTCTTCGTCGACCTCGATGATCCGGACGTTCGGATCGTCGAGGTGGTCTTCGAGCCAGTCGGTGCTGACGAGCACCTCCGGCTTCGCGTAGTCGGCCATGAACGTTCTCCTTCCGGTGCGCCGGCCCTCGGAGCCGGGAAACGATGAACGGCCGCAGATGCGGCCGTCGGCGGTGATCGGAGCGATGAGGGTTCCGGGCGGTGGAGCTATGGCCGCAGGTGCATCGGCGCCCCCCGGTGGGCGCGCTCGGGCATACAGCACAGACGAGACGGGATCATCGCCCCCACCACCCCGATGCACCTCGTACGGATCAAATCACGGTCCCCCGGTCGGAATTTGCAGGTGCAATACGTACCGCAGGGACCCGCCAGCGTCAAGACGAGCCCTCGCGGCGGCGCGGATCGGCGCTGATCAGAAGATGCCGAGCGACGCCTTGGCCTCGTCCGACATCATCTCGGGGGTCCATGGCGGCCGGATCACGAACTCGGGACGGACCTCCCCCACGCCGGGCACACCGCGAAGGAATCCCCGCATCTGGTCTTCGATCATGGGACCGATCGGGCACCCCATCGTGGTGAGCGAATACTGGATGTCGACGTCGCCCTGCTCATCAAGTTGCACGTCGTACACCAGCCCGAGGTCGACGATGTTCAGTCCCAGCTCGGGGTCGATGACGTTCTTCAAGGCTTCGAGGATCGCGTCCTTGGTCGAGGACCCTGTCTCGTCGGCGCTTGCCGCACCGCCGTTCTGGGTGGTCTCGGCCTCCTGAGCCTCGATCGCCTGCGTGTCGCTCTCGGTTGCGAATTCTTCCTGCATGTGCGCTTCCCACCTCGAGTCGTCCTATCCTTACAGCGTCCATCGTACGTCCCCGAACGGAATACTTCCCCGAACGGAAGGAGCAGCCCGGCGATGTCTCCGATCCGAGCCCTCATCGTGGACGACCATCCGGTCACCCGCGAAGGTCTCCGCACCGCACTCGAACTCTCTGATGAGGTCGTGGTCGTGGTGGGCGAGGCCGCCAGCGGAGAGGAAGCCGTGGAACGTGCCCGCGAGCTGACCCCCGACGTGGTGTTCATGGACGTCCGCATGCCCGGGATGGACGGCATCGAGGCCACGCGGCGCATCCGCCAGGCCGCTCCCACCACCAAGATCATCCTCATCACGATCGACGAGTCCCGCGGGGCCATCTCCGATGCGATCCAGGCCGGCGTCTCGGGCTACCTCCTGAAGGACGCCTCGCCGGACGCGCTGGTCGATGCGGCGAAGAACGCCATCGAGGGCAACGCCGTGATCCACCCCCAGCTCACGAAGACCTTCATCGAGGAGGTCCGCCTGGGCGATTCCGATGCGCCGAAGGCCGCGCCGCTGTCCAAGCGCGAACGCGAGATCCTGCAGAAGGTGGCCGACGGCGCCACCACACGGCAGGTGGCCAGCGACCTGGGCATCTCCCCCCACACGGTGAAGACCCACCTCGAGCGCATCTTCGAAAAGCTCAGCGCCAACGACCGGGCGCAGGCCGTGGCCATCGCGATCCGCACCGGCATCGTGCACTGACCTCGAACTTTCGACTTAACCCTCCTGCCGACCCGCCCGATATCCGAAGGGCCATGTCCCTGAACGTCCTCATCTGCGATACCGCCGACGAACTGGCTCGGCTCCAGTACCACTTCCTGCGCGCCGGCGCCGATCTGGCGGTGGAGGTCACCACCGACGCCTTCCGTGCCGTCGAGATGGCCGCTCGCACGCGCCCCGACGTCGTGGTGTGCGAGCTCGATCTCGAAGGGCTGGGAGGGGTCGAGTTCATCAAGCGCATGCGGGCCACCTCGCCCGATTCGAAGGTGCTGGTGTGGACGGTGGGCCGCGACCCCGGCCGGGTGGCCGAGGTCCTGACCGCGGGCGCCGCGGGCTACCTCACCAAGGAGGACTCCCCCGACGAGCTGCTGGCCGCCATCCGGAACGCCGCCTCGGGGTCGGTGTCCTTCTCCGCCTCAGTGGCGGGGCGGCTGGGCGAAGAGCTGGCCCGGGCGCTGGCCCGTGCCGGCGAGCTCGAGGCCGAACTCGCCCGCGTGAAGGACAGCGTCACCCAGGGCACGTCGGCCAAGGCCGACTTCCTGGCCAACATCTCCCACGAGCTGCGGACCCCGGTGACCGTGGCCAAGGGCATCGCGTACGTGTTGCGCAACCCTTCGGTGCCCGACCACGAACGGGCCGAGTTCCTGTCCCAACTCCAGGCCTCGCTGGACAAGCTGATGGGCATCGTCGATGAGATCATCACGATCGCCGAACTGGAGCGCGGCACGTTCGAGCTGAACCTGGCCGAGGTGGACCTGGCTCCGCTGCTGCGTCACGCGGTGGACGAGAGCCGGCTGGCCTACCCGCAGGTCGAGATCGACGACACGATCGCCGAACAACTGGTGGCGATCGCCGACGGCGCGCGGATCGGCGGCGTGGTGCGGGAACTGCTGGACAACGCTTGTCGGTACTCTCCACCCGGGCGTCCCGTGGAGCTCATCGCCCGGAACCTCGACGAAGGGGTGGTCGTGATGATCACCGACCGCGGCGAGGGACTGGACCGCGCGGTGGCCGTCCAATCGTTCGAAGAGCCGTTCTCCACGGGCGAAGCCACCCTGCGGAAGGAGAAGGCCGGCGTCGGCGTCGGCCTCCACCTGGCCCGTCAGATGGTGGTGGAACACGGCGGCATCCTGTGGGCCGACCCGATCCCGGGCGGCGGCACCAGGGCGGCGTTCTGCATCCCCTCACAGGCGGGCCAGCGGCTCGCCGTGCGGCCCGCCGGCGCGGCCTGAGGCCCGGCCTTCCCGGCACGGCTCCTTTCCCCTCCCGACCCAGCCCCTCCATCGGAACTATGGCGTCACCCGCCCGGCGCGGCTATCCTCGTCCGAGGGTCCTGCGTGCGGAGAATCATCTTCGGTTCGGCGATCGCCCTCTTGGGGGCCGGGTGTACACCACCCTCCTCGATCGACGCCGCGCTCGTCGCCCAGCCCATCACGATCCAAGCCTCGGCCTCCCCATTCAGCCAGATCACGGCCGGACAGGTGCGTGCGATGGTGCCCAAGAGCTGGGAAGCGGTGCCGGCGGCCGACGTCGACGATGCCCGGGCGGGGTTCCTGGCATCGCCGCGCCCGGAAGCCTGGCGGCGGATGGACGGCTCGATCGCCGGCATGTCGGTGACGTGGGTCGACGCCACCCAGGTGGGGGTGCCTTCGGACTTCTACTACCTGGCTGCCAACGGACCCGTGCTGTCCCGGCTGACCCAATCGAAGGCGTGTCGCGCCGAAACCCAGCGTGTGCTCCTGGACAATCGTCCGTCTTTCGGGATCGGAAAGCCTCGGGACGGCGACTACATGGCGAAGGGCCAGGGCACCTGCAACGTGCGAGGAACGCCCACACGGTGGGCCTACTTCGTCGCAGCGCCTGGGTTCGGCCCGGTTCGCCGCATGGGGATCCCGTCCTCGGGCCTGTACGTGGTGGTGGCGGTGATGCGGGACTCCCTGCGGGCGCGTTCGATCCTTCCGCACCTGATCCGCCACACCAGCTTCGGCGACGCCTCGGTGCCGGACATGGTGGCCGCCGCAGGCCGAGCGAGCATCCGCTAGCGGCGTCTCAGCGGGGGTTGCGATCCACGAACGGCGGGCGCACGACCTCGGCCTTGCCCCGCCGGCCACGGATGTCGACCTCGACCGTGTCGCCCAGCTCGACCGCGTCGGCGGGCCACAAGTAGGCCAGCGCGATCCCAGTGCCGAGCAGCGGTGAGAACGTCCCCGAGGTCACCGCACCCACCAGGCGGTCCTCGACGAACACCGGGTAGTCGGCGCGCGGGATGTGCCGCCGCTCGTGCATCCGCAGGCCCCGCAAGCGGCTGGGCAACCCCTCGTCCTTCTGATCGAGCAGCGACCGGCGTCCGCGGAACTCACCCTTGTCGAAGCTCACCGCCCATCCGAGACCGGCCTCGAGCGCCGTCACCGACTCGAACAGATCCTGGCCGTACAGCGGGTAGCCCATCTCCAACCGGAGGACGTCGCGTGCGGCGAGCCCGCACGGCATGCCCCCGAACGGCTCCATGGCTTCGGAGAGCGCCGCCCACAGCTCCCGCGCGACGTCCTGGTAGGTGAACAGCTCGAACCCCACCTCGCCGGTGTAGCCCGAGCGCGTCACGATCACCGGCCGCCGCCGGAACTCCGATTCGACGCACTGCATGAACGCCAGATCGCCCGCTTCGGGGAACAACCCCTGCATCACCTGCACCGACTGCGGCCCCTGCACCGCGAGGAAGCACCAATCCTGGTGGTACATCAGGTGCACGCGGCCCTCGGCCGGCGTCTCTTCGAAGATCTGGAGCACCCGCTGGGCGTTCGCGGCGTTCGGCACGACGAAGGAGCGCTCCGGCCCGAGCCGGTACACGATCAGGTCCTCGATCACGCCCCCGCCCTCGTTGAGCACGAGGTTGTAAAGGGCCTCGCCCACCGCGGCTTTGGCCAGGTCGTTGGTCACCACCGACTGCAGCAGGCCCATCGCCCCCGGCCCGGTCACCTCGACCTTGCCCAGGTGCGTGAGGTCGAAGAGGCCGACGCGTTCACGCACCGCTTCATGCTCCTTCAGCGCGCCGGCGTACTCGATCGGCATGTTCCAGCCGGCGAAGGGTCCCATCTTGGCGCCCAGTGCCAGGTGCTCGGCCTCGAGCGGGGTGTGCCGGAGCTGCTCGGTCCCGGTGGGCTCGTCCATCGGCGGCATCGTACGCGCATCCATGCGCGGTCGCGGACCGCGTCACCGGCGCTGCGAGGGCGGTCAGCCGCTTCGGAGAACGCGGGTAGACTTCCGTTCCGGATGGCTGATGCGTACGACGTAGTGGTGATCGGCGCGGGGACCGGGGGCTACTCGGCCGCCCTTCGCGCCGCGCAACTCGGCAAGCGCGTGGCATTGGTCGACCGCGACGACCGCCTCGGTGGCACGTGTCTGCTCCGCGGCTGCATCCCCACCAAGGCGCTGCTGCAGTCCGCCGCGGTCATGGACACCGTCAACCGCTCCGACGAGTGGGGCATCAAGGCTTCCGGCGAACCCGACTGGTCGGCGGTCGTGGCCTTCGAGAACACGATCGTGGACAAGCTGGTCAAGGGCGTGACGGGCCTCGTCAAGCTGCGCGGCATCGACGTGATCCAGGGGTCGGCCACACTCGTGCCCGGGCCTGCGGTCGAGGTCGACGGCCGCACGATCGGCGCCACCGACGTCATCGTCGCCACCGGATCGCGCCCCAGGATGCTCCCCGGCCTCGAGATCGGCGAGCACATCATCACCAGCGACCAGGCGCTGTGGTTCGACCGGATCCCGGCCTCGGCCGTGGTGATCGGTGCCGGTGCGGTCGGGCTGGAATTCGCCTCGATGTACCGCTCGTTCGGCGCGGACGTCACCGTGCTGGAAGCCCTGCCGGTGATGGCGCCGCTGGAGGACGCCGAGGTCTCCAAGGAGATCGCGCGCGCCTACCGGAAGCGGGGCATCACGACGGCCGCGGGGGCCTCGGTCCAAGAGGTCAAGGACACCGGCGAAGGCGTCGAGGTCACCTATGAGGCCGCTGGGAAGGCCGCGTCCGTCGACGCCGAGATCTGTCTGGTGGCGGTGGGCCGAGGACCGGTCACCGACGGCCTCGGTCTCGAGCAGGCCGGGGTCTCGATGCACGAGAAGGGGTTCGTCAACGTGGATGCGCAGTTGCGCACGAACGTCGAGCACGTGTGGGCGGTCGGCGACGTCGCCGACACCCCGCTGCAGCTCGCCCACGTCTCGTTCGACGAGGGATACGCGGTCGCCGAACGCATCGCCGGCGAGGACGTCCCCGACATCGATTACGTCAACATCCCGAAGGTCACCTACTGCACGCCTGAGATCGCCAGCGTGGGGCTCACCGAGGCCCAGGCGAAGGAGCGCGGTATGGACGTCGCCGTCGAGAAGCTCGACTTCCGCGCCATCGGCAAGGCCAACATCGTGGGCGAAGGCGGCTTCGTGAAGGTGGTCGCCGAGGCGGGCGGTGGCTCGGTCCGCGGGATCCACATGATCGGACCACACGTCACCGACCTGATCGCCGAGGGCATGCTGATCACGAACTGGGAGGCCACCGCCGACGAGGTGGCCGCCATGCACCACCCGCATCCGTCCCTGTCCGAATCCGTCGGCGAGGCCATGCTGGCGCTCGCCGGCAAACCGCTGCACTCCCCGTAAGGAGCGACCGTGTCCACCGAGGTCGAACCCGGAACCGCCCAGACCCCGGGCGCAGCCAGGCCCTTGCCCGACGAGCGCCTGAAGGAGATGCTGCACCTGCTCAAGCTCGCTCGCCACTTCGACGAGCGGATGGAGGCGCTGTACCGCCAGGGGCGGCTCCCCGGCGCGTTCTACTCCGGACGCGGCCAGGAAGGCACGCACGTCGGCGTGGCCTTCGCCCTGGAACCCAAGGACTCGTTGTTCCCCACCCATCGCGACCTCACCGCGCAGCTGACGAAGGGCCTGGATCTCAACCGTGTCATGGCGCAGTACTGGGGCCGGATCGACGGCTACCTGCGGGGACGTGACGGCAACAGTCATATCGGCGACTGGGACGGCAACCGCACCTTCGCGGTGATCTCGCATCTGCCGATCGCCTACCCGGTGGCCTGCGGCGCCGCCACCGCCTACCAACGGGCGGGTGACGGCCGCGTGGCGATGGCGATCTGCGGCGACGGTTCCACCTCGAACGGGCGTTGGCACGAATCGCTCAACTGGTCGGCCGTCCATCAACTGCCGGTGGTGTGGGTCGTGAACAACAACCAGTACGCCTACTCCACCCCGAACCCGCTGGAGTTCCACGTCCCCACGATCGCCGAGCGCGCCGTCGCCTACGGCATGCCGGGCGTCCGGGTCGACGGCGGCGACGTCCTCGAGGTCTACGAGGCCGCCCTCGCCGCCGTGCAACGTGCCCGCGAAGGAGGCGGCCCCACCCTGATCGAGTCGGTCTCGCTCCGCTGGCGCGGCCACGCGGGCCACGACCCGGCCAGCTACATGCCCGCCGAACTCCTCGAGCAGTACATGGCGGAGAAGGACCCGGTGAAGAACTTCGAGGAATGGATGCTCTCCGAGGGCGTCGTCACCAAGGAGGACATCGAGGCCATCGCCGAACGGGTCGCCGCTGACTTCGAGGCCGGCTACGAGTTCGCGCAGGCCTCGCCCTTCCCCGAGGCGGGCGACGTAACCAAGGGCCTGTGGGCCGAGGACGGCTACTGGGACGCCGAACCCGGCCGCGACGGCGGGACGGGATCGTGATGGCCAAGACGGCGCAGGTGGCCAAGGGACTTGATGGCGCCGCGGCGGGTCACGGTGCCGAACCCCGAGGCAAGCGCACCGACGACGGTCTCGCCACCTACCTCATCGCCATCGCCGAGGGTCTGTGGGAGGAGATGGAGCGCGACGAGCGCGTCTACCTGCTCGGCGAGGATATCGGGGTCTACGGCGGCGCCTTCAAGGTGACCGAGGGGTTCGTCGACCACTTCGGAACGCAGCGCGTGATGGACACACCGATCGCCGAGGAGACGATCGTGGGTGTGGCGGTGGGCTCGGCGATGGAGGGCTTGCGTCCGGTCGCCGAGTTCCAGTACGCGGACTTCATGTCGAGCGGGTTCGACGAGATCACCACCGTGCTGGCGCGCTACCACTACCGGACCGGCGTGCGCCTGCCCGTGGTCCTGCGTGCCCCGAGCGGCGGCGGAGTGCGCGCCTCGAACTTCCACTCCACCAACCCCGAGCCGTGGTTCGCGCACGCGCCGGGCCTCAAGGTGGTGTGCCCGTCCTCGCCCACCGACGCCAAGGGGCTGATCAAGTCGGCGGTGCGCGACGACAACCCGGTCGTCTACCTCGAGCACAAGTGGCTGTACCGGCGTTTCAAGGAATCGGTGCCAGAGGACCCGGATCTCCTGATCCCGATCGGCAAGGCCGACGTGAAGCGCGAAGGCACCGATCTCACGATCGTGACCTACGGCGCCATGGTGTACCGCGCGCTGGAGGCCGCGGACAACCTGGCGGCCAAGGGCGCCTCGATCGAGGTCGTCGACCTCCGCTCGATCGTCCCGATGGATGAGGAGACCGTGCTCGAGTCGATCGCCAAGACCTCGCGCGCGCTGGTGTTGTACGAATCACACCGATTCCTGGGCGTGGGCGCGGAGGTGGCGGCCATGATCGCCGAGAAGGCGTTCGAACATCTGGACGCTCCCGTGGAGCGCCTCGCTCCACCGAACACGCCGGTGCCCTTCTCTCCCCCGCTGGAGGATGCGTATCTCCCGCAGGTATCCGACATCGAGGCCGCGGTCGAGCGGATCTCTGCATGGTGACTACCGACAGGCCGAACCCGGAGGAGATGTACCCGTGACCTCGATCCAGATGCCACAGCTCGGCGAAACGATCATC
>DATLPI010000120.1:0-3163 GCA_035535815.1 Actinomycetota bacterium
TGACGATGAGGTTGCCGGGCTGCAGGCCCGACATCAGGTTGTCGAGGTCGACGAATCCCGTGGGCAACCCGGTGAACGCCGAGTCTCGGTTCTGGATGGACTCGAGGTCCACCATCGCCTGGTTGACGAGCTCGCGCAGCACCGCCACGTCCTCGTGGTCCTCGCGGCGGGCCACGTCGTAGATCCGCTGCTCGGCGCTGTCGGCGACCACGTCGGCGTCCTCGGTGCTGGCGTAGGCGAGGTCCATGATGTCGGCGGCGGCCGAGATGAGACGGCGACGCAGGGCGGAGCGCGCCACGATCTGCGCGTAGTGGCCTGCCGATGCGGGGGTGGGGACCTGGTCCACGAGGTCTCGCAGGTAGAGCGGCCCGCCCACCTCGTCGAGTAGGCCGTCGGCGCGCAATGCCTCGACACCGGTGATGATGTCGACCGGTTCGCCCCGCGCGTACAGGCCTCGGAGCGTGGAGTAGATCTTGGCGTTGGCCGAGCGATAGAAGTCCTCGATGTCCAAGATCTCGACGACGTCGGCGATGGCCTCGGCCGAGAGCATCATGGATCCCAGCACCGATTCCTCGGCCTCGAGGTTCTGCGGCGGAACGCGGCGGTCGTCCAGGGAGACGGTTCGGAGTTCGTCAGCCGTGCGAGCCATGGCCGTGCTCCCCTCCCCCTATCGACGCCGGACCCCTAAACCCTGGGACGCTACGACGCATGAGGTAGCTCCGACAGTTGATAACCCCTGTGGATTGCACATCCGCAGGTCGCGAGCCGAGATTCCTTGTCACTCCCGCCCTGACCTGCGCTTTCCACATGTGGAAACCCATGTGGACAAGTGTGAATCACACCAGTGACATTCCAAGGAGCGAAGCAACCATATAACACTTGTTGTAGGGTTGCCGGATGCCGATCGGATCGAACGCCCAGCGGCCTGCCCGTCGTTCGGATCTTGCGGCGATGCGAGCGTTGGCGCACCCGGTCCGGGTTCGCATGGTGGTGCTGCTGCGTGGTGAAGCCCTTTCGGCCTCGGATCTGGCTCGGCGACTCGACCTCCGCTTCGGCAGCGCTCGGTTCCACCTGCACAAGCTCGCCGAGGCGGGTATCGCCGTCCCCGCCGGTGAGCGGATCGACCGTGGCGGCACCGCCTTGCTCTTCCGCGTGCCCGAAGGCCTGTGGATCGACCTGGACGCGGACGCGCCCCCCGAGCTGAACGTCGCGATCCGCCGTGGCCTCGCCAAGGAACTCGAACGCCGTCTCGATGCCGCCGCCCTCGACCAGCGTCCGGACGACACGGTCCACGACGTCCTGTCCTTGCGAGAGCTCGCGATCCGGGCACCCGACCGCGCGGAGGCCGAGGCCATCGTCGAGGAAGCCTTGGCTCGACTGATCGGCCTGCACGACCCAGAGGCGCCGGACGCCGAACCGCACACGATCGGACTGTTCTCGTTCCGAACCCCCCGCGCTGACCCGGCCGCCCCATGACGGCGGCGCGCGCCAACGTCCTGCGCTCGAACGCGGTGTTCCGGCGGATGTGGAGCGCTCGCGCGATCTCCTTCATCGGTGACGGGATCGCGCTCACCGCCCTGGTCATCTACGTCCAGGAGACGCGCGGCACGGGGACCGCCGTGGCGGCGCTCCTGCTGGCCCAGGCGTTGCCACACCTGCTGGGGCCGGTAGCCGGCACCGTCGCGGATCGTGTGGATCAGCGCTCGCTGATGATCGGGTGCGACCTGGGGCGCGGGCTCCTGTGCGGCGCGGCGGCCTGGTTCCTGCCCTCGATGGCCTGGCTCCTCGTGGTGATGGCAGCGGCCTCAACCCTCGACACGTTGTTCGCACCGGCCGGCCGCAGCGCCGTGCCCGCCCTGGTCGAGGACGCCGACCTGGTGAACGCGAACGCGTGGCTGGGCACCGCGCTCAACCTCCAGGTGGCCCTCGGCCCTCTGATCGGGGGGGCGTTGGTGGCCGTGATCGACGTGCGAGGCGCATTGGCGGTGGACGCAGGAAGTTTCCTGCTCTCGGCGCTCCTGCTGCTCGGCGTGCCGAAGCTCCTGCCCTCGATCCGCCGGGCCGACCGCGAACGGTTCATGCGGGAGATGCGTGCGGGCCTGGCCTACACGAGATCCCACCCCGTGGCCCGGGCCGTGGTGGTGACCTTGTTCCTCGGGGTGGCGTTCGCCGGGATCGACAACGTCGCCCTGGTCTTCCTGGCCCGCGAGCAACTCGGGGCCGGCCCCGCCGGGTTCGGCGTCGTGGCGTCGGCGTTCGGCGTCGGGATGCTGGTGGCCTCCGTCATGCTGAGCCGGCGAACCTCGACCGTCACACCCCGAGCGCTCTTCATCGGTGGCTGGGCCATGACGGGACTGGGCACCGTACTGACCGCCGTCGCTCCCGCGGTGTGGTTCGCCGTGGCCGCGCAAGCGGTGAGCGGAGCCGGCAACGGCGCCGATAACGTGGCCTCCGACACCCTGCTCCAACGATCGGTCCCCCGAGCGATGCTCGGCCGCGTCTTCGGGCTGGCCTCCACCGCAGCCTTCGTCGGCGGCGGCCTCGCCTACGCCGCCGGCGGCCCCCTCCTCGACGCCACCTCCCCCCGAACCGTCTTCCTCATCGGAGCAGCAGGCACCTTCGCCGTCGTCCTCCTCGCCGCCCGCCTGCTCCCCCGATCGGACGCTGAGGAACCTCGAAAACCAGATGCGTCTGACAGCGGGCCCGGGGGCACACCGCGCTGAGGAAAGGAACGCCTCCTCGCGGCGACCCCCGGGCCCGTCCCAGAGACTTCGAACGCACTAACCGTGATCTAGCCGGTCATGTGACGGGGACATGCGAAGGCCCCCGGGGTCAGCGACTAGGGCGTTTCTTTCCCTGGGCGCTGTGCCCCGGGGGCCTCACGCGAGACCACCCTGGTTTCGGTTCCTGCCTAGCCTTCGGGCTCGACCTCGACCGTGATGATGGGCTCCACGTCGGTGAACAGGTGGATCTTCACCTCGTGGGTGCCGATCGATCGGATGGGCTCGTCGAGCCGGACATCACGCCTGTCGATGTCGACATCGGACTGGGCTTTGATCGCCGCAGCGATGTGCTCGGCGGTGACCGAACCGAACAGCTTGCCTTCCTCACCGGCCTTGGCCGAGACGCGGATGGGGCCACCCGAGATCACCTTCGATGCCTG
>DATLPI010000121.1:0-49035 GCA_035535815.1 Actinomycetota bacterium
AACAGATCCCTCGCTCGCGCGTTCTTCGAGTATCCCCTGGTCACGCTGAAGGTGATCGGCGGGATCCACTGGGAAGCGTTGAAGCTCTGGGCGAAGGGCACGCCCTCCAGACGCCGCGGAGCCCCTCCCGCGCACGATGTCACCGTGCTCCCGCACATACGGCCGAGCATGCCGCCGAACCGGGAGGTCGCATGAGAGGACGGGTCGAGGCGCCCGATCCCCCGGCCACATGCGACGGCAGCGAGCGTGAAACCTGGTGGAGGTGAACGGATTCGAACCGTCGACCTCTGCCGTGCGAAGGCAGCGCTCTACCGGGCTGAGCTACACCCCCAGGGATGCGGCCATGCTAACAAAGGCCCCCGACGGGCCGGAGGTGAGGATCAGGCGCCGGCGAGGTCGGCGGCGGGGCGCACGACCACGTGCACACGGTCGCCTTCGCCCACGGTGCCGAGCCCGTTGAACGACGGCCTGGCCCAGGTGCTGCGACCCTCGGCGACGTAGCGGTGCGCGGGGGCGGTGGCACGCGTGGCGGGCTGGCGCGATTGCTGACCGCGGGTGCGCGGGTCCGGCGTGGTGCGGATCATCGCGGCGCGGTGCTTCACGGTGAGCAGCAGCCAGACGTAGACCGCGAGCAGCAGCGTGAAGGTGGCGGTGACACCCCACACGACGCGGAGCGGCGGCACGAGTCCGATGAGGAACGTGAAGCCGATCGCTTCGAGGAGGAAGGTGAAGACCTGGCGGCGACGCTCGCGGACGCGTGCCCGCTTGCGTTCGGCCTGGCCCATGAACCGCATGCCCTTACGAGGGGTCACGATCCAACGGCCTTCGGTTCCGTGAATCTCTGCTTGCGCCAAAAGCTCCATCCTGCGCTCGTGTTCGCCCACGCTGTGGTGGGCCTTCCTCCCGCGGCGACCAGTGGGGACCAGGAACGCCACCCACATGATGCCTAACGCGGCGAGGAGCAACCAGTCCAACACGAGCCTCCCGTGGGGTCGGAGCGCCGGGACGGCACAACATCTGGGCTGGAACGGGAAGGTAGCACCACATCTAGGGGCTCACAATCACATCCATGTGATTCGGAGAACTTTTTCACAAGCCGTGTTCTGGACGCCCTGCGTTCATGTTGGTGCTGTGGGCCGGTTGACCGAGGTCGAAACCGTTTCGGCTCGCCGGCCGGGACCTGGGGCGGGCTTTTGATCGAACGGTCGGCCTGGGCGCGGCGACCTGCCGAGGTGTGCTCCCAGCGGATCGTCAACAGGTGTACGTGTTGCGAACTAGTACGGAACCCGTACGCCGTTGACGATCCCCGGCGGGAAGCTCGGAGGTATACCGATAAGGAACACAAGCCAGGACTCGGGCGCTAGTCCGCCCGGTAGTCCCCGCTCTTGCCGCCCGACTTCGCCAGCAAGCGCAGCCCGTCGATCCGGGCTGCTCGGTCGAACGCCTTGGCGGTGTCGTAGAGCGACAGCGCCGCCACGGCGGCCGCGGTCAGCGCTTCCATCTCCACGCCCGTACGGTCCATCGCTCGCACGGTCGCCGTCACGTGCAGCGAGCCCTCGTCGGCATCCGCCTCGATCGAGATGTCGGCGCCCGTCACCCGGATCGGATGGCAGTGCGGCAAGAGCCGCGGCGTCTCCTTCACCCCGATCACCCCGGCGATCTTCGCGGTGGCCACCGGGTCACCTTTCTTCGTTCCGGCCAGCAGGTGCCGCACCGCCTCCGGTTCCATCGACACGAAGCATTCGGCGACAGCTGAGCGCGCGGTCTCGGCCTTCTCGCCCACCTCGACCATGCGAGTGACGCCGTCCGCGCCCGCCTGCGAGGGCCCGGCCACCGCGCTCAGTCCTCCGCGGCGCGGAAGAGCATGACGCGCACCTGCGAGCCCTTCGGCGCCAGCTCGACCCCCGGAGGGATCATCGCCAGCCCGTTCGCCCGCGACACCGTCGAGATCAGGTTCGAGCCTCGAGCACCGGTGGGCGTTGCCTTCCATCCGTCGGACCCTCGCGCCACCACGACCCGCGCGTACTGCATCTTCCCCTTGGGCCCGGCCACGTCCTCGGTGAGGCGGGCGGTGATCTCGGGCCTCGATACCTGCGAGCGACCCATCATCTTCAGCAGCGCCGGTCGCACGAACAGCTCGAAGCTCACGAACACGCTCACCGGGTTGCCCGGCAGTCCGAAGTAGGGCTTGCCCTCGATGTGACCGAACCCCTGCGGCATGCCCGGCTGCATCGCCACCTTGTAGAAGCTCACATCCCCCCGCTGGAAGAAGGCGGCCTTCACGACGTCGCGCTCCCCCACCGAGACCCCGCCCGAGGACACGAACGCGTCGGCCTGGACCAGGTAGTCGAGCACGGTGTCCTTGAGCGAGTCGACGTCGTCGCGCACGATGCCCGCCAGGACCGGCATGGCGCCCGCCTCCCGGAGCGCCCCGAACAACGTGTAGGCGTTCGAGTCGCGCACCTGGCCGAAGTCGGGATGCTCGGTCGGCGCGATCAGCTCATCGCCCGTCGACAGCACCACGACGCGCGGCCGCGGGTGCACCAGCGGCGTCCCGTGGCCCGCGTTCGCCAGCAGCCCCAACTCCGGCGGCCCGAGCCGCTTGCCCCCTTCGACGAGGACACTGCCCTCCTTCACGTCCTCGCCCGCGGGACGGACGTGACGGCCTTCGTTCGCGGCCTCGAAGAGCTGCACGGTCTCGTCGATCACCCGGCTGTTCTCGACCGGAACGATGCAATCAGCTCCGGCGGGGATCGGCGCGCCGGTGGCGATCTGCACCGCTTCGCCACCGCCGACGGTCGCATCCGGCCGATGTCCGATCATGGCGCGGCCCACGATCTTCAGCTCGGCGGGGTGTTCGGGCGAGGCATCGGCGACGTCGGCCGCTCGCACCGCGAACCCGTCCATGCCGCTGGAGGCGAACTCCGGCAACGAGATCGTGGCCACCATGTCCTCGGCGGCCACGCACCCGTAGGCGTCGGTCAGCGGCAGCGCCAACGGGGACAGCGGCGAGATCGCGGACAGGACCCGTTCACGCGCATCCTCGACCGAGATCAAGCCTTCAGCGGAGTCGTGATCGTGAACGCGGGGGAGCGAGTCGGCCATGGGCGCAGTCTACCGCCGCCCGTCGAACGCCCCTCAGACGAGCTTCTTGCGCTGGACGAACTCCGCGAGCCAGGTGCTGAACTCCGGGCCGAGGTCGTCGCGTTCGATCGCGAACTCGACGGTGGCCTTGAGGTAATCCAACTTGTTGCCCACGTCGAAGCGGCCGTGATCGAAGATGTAGGCGTAGACAGCTTGGTCCTGAGCCAGCAGGTTGATCGCATCGGTGAGCTGGATCTCGTCGCCCTTGCCCGGCTTCGTCTCGCGGATCGCGGTGAAGATCTCCGGGGTGAAGACGTACCGACCGATCGCGGCCAGGTTCGACGGCGCGTCCTCGGGCGAGGGCTTCTCGACGATCGAGCGGACGCGCGCCAGGTTGTCGTCCACCGGTTCCGGTGTGATGCACCCGTACATGGAGATCTGGTCTTTGGGAACCTCCTGAGCCGCGATGACGCTGCGGCCGTACTTCTCCACGACCCGCAGCATCTCGGGGAGCAGCGGCACCGACGGGTGGATGAGGTCATCGCCCAGCAACACCGCGAAGGGCTCGCCGCCCACGTGCGGTTCGGCGACCGCGACGGCATGTCCCAGGCCGGCAGCTTCGCCCTGACGGATGTAGTGGATCTGGGCCATCTCCGAGAGCTCACGGATCTGCTTCAACTCGTCGAACTTGCCGCGTTCCTCGAGCAGCGAATCCAGCTCGGGCGAGCGGTCGAAGTGATCCTCGATCGCCTCCTTGCCTCGAGCCGTGATGATCAAGATGTCGGTGAGCCCGGAGCGGACCGCTTCTTGGACGACGAGCTGGATCGACGGCGTGTCGATCAGCGGCAACATCTCCTTGGGCACGGCCTTCGTGGCCGGCAGGAACCGGGTGCCGAGGCCGGCGGCGGGGATGACGGCCTTCCGCACCTTCATGGCGTCACCTTCATGACCGACTCCATTCCCAAGGGACGGCGAGTGTACGCGTGGGGTCACCGCTCCGCTAGTCGTCCGTTCCGGGTGGTCCATCCGGAGTAGCCCTCCTTGAAGATCGGCCAGGAAGATCGGCCAACCCGAGCCTACGAAGTGGCCGGACCCGGCGGGGGGAGCCGCCAGGCCCGGCATCGCCTCGTCCGTGGGGACGGGACGCATCGAGGGGCCCACGTGCGGGCGCCCCCCGTTCAGGGGATGACCCTAGATGGCGCCGGGTGAGCCGCGCATCGGGCAGATGGCCACCGGTGTATCGCCATCGGTCCAGGGTCGAACGACGCAGTGGCGTGTGCGCAGAAGTGCTGGTCGGGGACCGATACACTCGTCCGGCCATGCCCACTTACGAATACGTCTGCAAGAGCTGCGGACACATCTTCGAGATCGTGCAGTCCATGAAGGACGAAGCACTCACCGAATGTCCCGAATGCGGCGGTGAGCTCCGCAAGGTGTTCGCGCCCCCGGCCATCGCCTTCAAAGGCTCCGGCTTCTACGCCACCGACCACGGGAAGAAGTCCAAGCAGCCGGCATCCGGGAAGAAGGACTCCGGCGAGTCGGGCTCCGAAGGCAAGGGATCGAGCGAGAAGGGCGGCTCCGGCGGAGAGTCCAAGAGCGACAAGCCCGCCGAGAAGCCAGGCGAGAAGAAGGCGGAGTCGAAACCCGCCGCGTCCGGATCGGGGAGCGAGAACGGCGCAGGATCGGGAGGGTCGTCATGACCACGGCGGAGATCGGTGTGTTCGGTGGGTCCGGCTTCTACTCCTTCCTGGAGGACACCGAGACGATCGAGATGGACACCCCGTACGGCGCGCCCAGCGCGCCGATCACCATCGGGGACGTGGGCGGACGGAGCGTGGCGTTCATCCCACGGCACGGCCTGAAGCACGAGTTCCCGCCCCACAAGGTGCCCTACAAGGCCAACGCTTGGGCGATGAAGGAACTCGGCGTCACCCGAGTGCTCGGACCGAACGCGTGCGGCTCGTTGCAGGCGGGCGTGAAGCCCGGCGACTTCGTGATCTGCGACCAGTTGGTCGACCGGACCCGCGATCGTCCCAACACGTTCTACGACGGTCCGGTCACCACGCA
Source organism: Actinomycetota bacterium (assembly GCA_035535815.1). GTDB lineage: Bacteria > Actinomycetota > UBA4738 > UBA4738 > HRBIN12 > JAOUEA01. The sequence goes on from DATLPI010000121.1 coordinate 5,152, forward strand.
CATCTCCTTCGCCGACCCGTACTGCCCAACGATGCGGACGGCGGCGATCGAGCAGGGACGCTCCCTCGGCATCCCGCTGCACGACCGCGGCACCGTCGTCGTGATCGAAGGACCGAGGTTCTCCACGCGTGCCGAATCCACCTGGTTCTCCGGCGCGGGCTGGGAGGTCATCAACATGACCCAGTACCCGGAGGCGATCCTGGCTCGCGAGCTGGAGCTCTGCTACATGAACATCTCGCTCATCACCGACTACGACGTCGGCGTACTGGGTGTGCCTCCGGTCACGCACGAAGAGGTCGTTCGGGTGTTCACCGAGAACAACGAGAAGCTCCGCGACCTGTTGTTCGCCGTGATCCCGGCGCTGCCGGACGCGCGCGACTGCCCGTGCGCCACGGCCCTCACGGGCGCGCGCTTCGAGGCTTGATCCGGACTCCCGTATCCTGGCCTCCATGGCGAACGAACCGGAACTGGTGCGCATCGAGCTGGCGTTCCGCTCGGACCAAGGGGAGGACGCCGGGGCGCTCGGCGACCGCATCCGGGAAGCCACCGCGTTGATCGTCGGACGCGACAAGCTCGAGGAGTTCCGGGTCAGGACCCTCCCGCTGGTCGAGCCCAAGCGCAAGGGCGGACTCCGCCCGGTCGACTGAGGGGTCCGCGCGCCTGGTGTGACCGCGGTCACGGCGGCATCCTCGGTGCGCCGATAGCGTCGACGCATGGACCTGCTTCGGCGTCGCCCACCCACGTCCGCACTCGTGTACTTCGGTTTGGCGGCCGTGTGCGCGGTCGCCGCCATCACCCTGATGAACGCCTACCGTCAGCACGTCGAGGCGACGCGTCCCGACGTCGGTCCGGCCGTGTCTGTGGTGGTCGCCGCGTCCGACCTGGTGCGCGGCACCGTGCTCGCTGAACCGGCGCTCACCGTGCAGCCGATCCCCTCGTCGCTGGTGCCGCCCGGTGCCCTCACGCTGATCGACGACGCAGTGGGGCGGACGCTCGTGGCCGACATCGCCGACGGCGAAGTGGTGACCCGAACCCGCGTTGGCAGCGACGAGGCCGGACCGGTCGCCGCGCTGGTGCCGCCAGGGCTCCGGGCGTTCGTCCTGCGCTCGGGGGTGCCCGCCGGCACGTTGCGATCGGGCGACCTGGTCGATGTGCTCGCCACCTATGGCGCCGGCGGCGGGCGGCCGTACACCGACACGGTGGCCACCGAGGTGCAGGTGCTCAAGGTGCTCGGCGCCTCCGACGGCATCAGTGCCTCGGGAGCCGATGCGGGGGTGCAGATCGTGGTGCTCGCCGACGCCACAACGGTGGAGACGCTGGCGAGGGCATCGGCCCTCGGCGTGGTCACGGTCTCGATCGCCGGGCCCGAAGGAGTCGGGTCCCCCGGCGCGGCGATGGGGGAAGCATCGCCCGCGCCGGGGTACCTCGACGGCTAGGCCGGGTGGGCGTTCGCCAGCAACTGGCGGAAGAACCCTCCTTCGGTGTCGATCCCGTGCCACGGCGGCACCTGCACGGTGCGATGGCCGGGCCTGCCGCCCAGGATCACCTTGCGCAACCGAACGTTGTTGGCCATGTTCGACTCGAACAGGTGACCGCCGGGGTTGGCCTGCACCTTGATGAAGTAGGTGCCGTTGGGTAGGTCCGTGACGTCGAAGGACTGGCCGGGGAGTCCCTGGTAGTACGTGTCGCCCCAGCCTACGGGCAGCACCTCTCGCACCCACAGTGCTTCGGGACCGCCGCACGCGGTGCTCAGTCCCTGGAGCCAGGGCCGCCACTCGGCGTTCTCGGCCAGCATGTCGATGGCGTCGGTGGGAGCGAGGCAGAAGGCCTCCTTCTCGCTGATCACGGCCGTGGTCTTGTCGGCTTCAAGCAGCTCGTAGGTGGCGAACTGCTTGAAGTGCCAGTGGGTGTGCCCGCGCCGAGCGTCGTACTCGAACGAGCCCACGCGGGCGCGCGCCACCTGCTGATCGCCGTCGTAGAAGTACTGATAGGCGTCCATCAGGGGTTCGTCTTCGCGGCGGAAGCCCTCGACCACCAGCGGCGACGGACCGTCCACCCACACGTTCGCTCCGAAGCTCAGCCAATCCCCCGACCCTCGATGGTGAACCCCGATGCCGAACGAGGGCAGCGGGATCAGGTCGGGCACGATCGAAGGATCGGGGTCGTCGTCGATCGGTACCTTCGGGTTCGGCGAGCCCATGTCGCCGACGGTTCGCGGCTCCGACCGTGGTGGGGATCCGCCACCACGGCCATCGCGAACGATGAGCGTCACGGTCGTGTACCCGTCCTGCGGCGTCACGTCGAACAGGTCCGCGTAGAGGGGCGCCACCGAGAAGTCGACGTGGTAGCGCCCCGCCGGCAGCTTCAATCGCGTGCCGTATCCGGCGATACCCGTGGCCCAATCGCGGTCGATCCCCCACGCCAGCCCGAGCGAGAACGGGTTCGACCAGCAGTCGTCGGGGAAGGTCGGCGTCACCGGTCCGCCGTCCGCGATGCGCTGACGGTCGTAGCTATTCGGACACCACGGCAGCAGCCGGTCGGCCCGCACGTCACCTGACAGATCGGTGACCGTCATCCGGGTGAATCGTGGGAGACCTTGGTAGGACGGGACCTCGAACAACGAGTCGGGTAGCGGTCGGGTCCCGCCGCCCGGCATCACCTGATCCACGTGGAACGGGGAGTCGTAGTCTTCGCGCCCGATCTCGAGGGAGAACGCCGCATCCATCGACGCTAGGTACACGCCGGGGTTGAAGGAGAAGGGCCGGCCTTCCCGGCGGGTGACGGTCATCTCGGCGCTCGTCCGTCGGAGCACCAGCCGGGGCCCGGCGGCCCCGGCGTTGGCACCGGGCCCACTAAGGGCCATCACGGATATCGCGAGCGCCGCGGCCAACAAGCCGCTCAGGGCGCGGCGCATCGAGGTCATGGTTTTCCTCCCACGTCGGTTGTGCGTTCGGACCGAGGAAGTTCCGTCGGTCGTCTCCTAGACGCGCGAGCCCGCGTCCCGGTTGCGAAGCTAGGCGCAGTTGCCACCCCGGCGCAACCTAGGGTCGCTCGTATCCTGCGGGTTCGGGCCGCTAGCATGTGCGGGCCTCCCAACCGAAAGGCACGCGGCCCTCGTGAGCATCCTGCAAGCGATCATCCTGGGCATCACCCAGGGATTGACCGAATACGCGCCGGTCTCCAGCTCCGGGCACCTCATCCTGGTGCCGTGGGCATTCGGGTGGACGATCGTGAACGATCCGGCACTGAACAAGACGTTCGACGTGGCGCTCCACATGGGCACGCTCACGGGAGCGCTCATCTACTTCCGGCACGACGTCGTCCGTTACCTCCGTGCCTGGATCGAATCGCTCCGCGCCCGTGCCATCGAAGGTCCGGACCAGCGTCTCGCGTGGGCCTTGGTGCTGGGCACCATCCCGGGGGTGATCATCGGCGCGGCATTCGAGGGGTTCATCTCCGACACCCTGGGGCAGCCGTGGTTGATCGGCGTGATGCTCGTGGTGTTCGGCGTGGCCCTGTGGTGGGTCGACAAGGTGGCGGCCAGCGACCGCGGTCTCGATTCGATCACCCCCAAGACGGGGCTCGGGCTGGGGTTCGCCCAGGCGATGGCCCTCCAGCCCGGGGTCTCGCGGTCCGGCGTCACCATGACCGCGGGCCGATGGATCGGGCTCGATCGCGAATCGGCGGCGAGGTTCTCGTTCCTGTTGGCGCTGCCGATCACCGCGGGCGCGGGCCTCTACGCATCGATCGATGTGGTCCAGGGCGGGTTCCAGGGCTACGCCGCGCAGTTCTTCTGGGGGTTCGTGGCGTCGGGGATCAGTGGATTCCTGGTGATCTGGGGCTTGCTGAAGTACCTGCGCACCCACAGCTTCGCGGCGTTCATGTGGTATCGGTTCGCGGTGGCGGGGATCATCTTCGTGCTGATCGCCAGCGGAGCGCGGAGCGCCACGATCTGACCGACGCGGAACAGGAGGCGACCATGGACCGACGCAGCGTGCAGGCTTGGCTCGACCGATACATCGACACCTGGCGGTCCGGGGATGCGGCCGAGATCGCGGCCCTGTTCAGCCGCGACGCGGAGTATCGCTACCACCCGTCCGACGACCCCATCCGGGGTCCGGAACAGATCGCGGCCTCGTGGCTCGAGACCCCCGACGAACCCGGCACGTGGGACGCGTGGTACCGGCCGTTCGCGGTCGAGGGCGAGCACGTGGTCGCCACCGGCGTCAGCACCTACTTCCATCCGGATGGGAGCGCCGACCGGGTCTACGACAACGTGTTCGTCATGACCTTCGACGCGCAGGGCCGGTGCAGCGAGTTCACCGAGTGGTTCGTGCAACGGCCGTCGGATCGGCTGGATGCCTCCGTTCCCGGGCCGCTGGTTCCGGAAGGCTGATCCGGCTCACCCCACCTGGACCTCGACGCGCTGGATCCCGTTGTGGGCGTACCCCCCGACGTTCCACTCGGGTTCGTCCGGCTGGGTGTTGCCCTCGGCGTCGGTGGCGCGGCAGCACACGACGTGCGAACCCTCGCGTGCGTCCCACGGGTGATGCCAGCCACGCCATGCGAACCGCCCCATCGACGGGTCCAGGGTGGCATCGGTCCAGGACCTGCCGTCGTCGGTGCTGACCTCCACGCGTTCGATCGGCGCGTGGCCGGACCAGGCTCGCCCGTGCACCGTCGTCGGACCGGCCTGCAACGACCGGGCGCGTGAGGGGAACGCCGGGATGCCCGGCGGCACCATCAGCGCCCGAGGGGCGATCACGGTGACGGGCGTGCCGGGATCGTCCTCGGACGCTCGGAGGCGGTAGCCCATGCGCTGCTGGTAGCCGTCGAACGGTTCGGTGACGGCGGTGATCGAGGTGAGCCACTTGACCGCGGTCATCCCGTACCACCCGGGCACCACCAACCGGAGGGGTGCTCCGTGCTGCGGAAGCAGCGGCGCGCCGTTCATCTCGTAGGCAAGGAGCACCTCTTCGCGTTGGAGTTCCGCGGGCGGAAGGCTCCGGGCGTACCACTGCTCCTCGCCGCCTTCCAGGCCGCGGTCCGATCCGGTGAAGACCACGTCGACCGCGTCGTCGCGGAGACGGGTGCGCCTCAACAGCTCGGCCACCGGCACCCCCGTCCACTCGGCCGTGCCCACCGCTTCACGGATCCACGGCTGGGACTCCGAGCGTCGCTCGTACAGGGTCCGGCCGTTGCCGGCGCACTCGAGCGTCACCGGCACCGTGGCCGATCGCATGGCGCGCAGATCCTCGAGCGTCCACGACCCCGGTTCCTCGACGGCACCGTCCACCGTCAGCGCGAAGTTCGGGTCGACCGGCGGGATGTCGTAGTGGATCAGCAGGTAGTGCAGCCCCGGCGGCGTGAGGTCGTAGCGCAGGGCTTCCAGCGGCATCCCGTGGTTCCGGGTGGCCTGTGCCAGCTCGACGTTCGTGAAGTCGTCGCTCATCGGTCTCGTCGCGCCGGATGCGCGTTCCCGAGTCTACGCCCGAGGTCGGTGACGCTCGAGCTAGATGCCGGCCAGGGTCATCTCGCCGATCAGGATCGACGGGGTCCCGACGCTCGAGAAGAAGCGGAGGTCGTCGCCCACGCCGGTGATGCCGGCGAGCATCTCCGGCAGCGTCGAGGCGATCGTCATCTCGCGCAGCGGCTCGCCCAGGGCTCCCCCGCCGATGCGCAGCCCCGTGGCACCGACGCTGAACTCACCGCTGATCGGGTTCGCCCCCGAGTGCACGCCGCTGACCTCCTGGATCAGGACCCCGCCCTCGGCTCGCTGCAACAGCTCGTCGAACGAGGTCTCGCCCGCGTCGAGGTAGAAGTTGGAGGTCCCCACGCCCGGCGCACCCTTGTACGAGCCGCGCTTCGCGTTGCCGGTCGAGGCCTGGCCGTCACCGGTGCGAGCCGCCGTATAGGTGTCGTGCAGGAACCCGTTCAGCGTTCCTCGGGTGAACAGCTCGGTGCGGCCGCTGGGTACGCCCTCGTCGTCGAAGGGGCAGGCGCCCGGCCCCTGCAGGATCGTGCCGTCATCCACCAGGGTGAACAGGTCCGAGCCCACCTGCTGGCCCACCATCGAGGCGAACAGCGACCGCCCCTTCAGCACCGATTCGGCGTTGAGGGCGCCGGCGAGCACGCCGAGGAACGACATCGCCGCGAACTGATCGAGGATCACCGGCACCTTCGCGGTGGGCGGCTTCACCGCGCCCAGCATGTCGACGGCGCGCGAGATGGCCTCGTCGGCGATCTCGTCGGGCCCCACGTCGGCGAGGGCTCGCGCGATCCTGTAGGAGAAGCCGGTCTGGGTCTCGTCGCCCTCGACGGCGAGCGCGACCGCGACGCACCACGCGTCGGTGCGCGCGTACTCGGCGTCGACGCCGGCGGTGGAGGCGATCGCCACCCGCGTGACCGCGTCGCCCACCTGCGCCAGGTCGGTCTTCGTGACCCGCGGATCGCTCGAGACCAACCGAGACTCCAGGTCGAGCGCCATCTGCACCTTGTCGGCGGTGGGCACGTTGGCCGAGGCCGCGTCGAACAGCTCCGGGAGCGCCGTCACCGCGGCGGCGTCAGGCAGCACGTTGAACTCGTCCGGCTCGGCGAGGGTGGCGTTCTCTCGCGCCTTGACCACGGCCGCCCGGACCTCGTCGACCGTGGGATCGGCGGCGAAGGCGTAGCCGAGCCGGCCGTCACGGATCAGTCGCACGCCGAGCCCACGGGACTCCGCGAACGTCAGCCCCTCGACCTCACCGCGGAGTGCGCTCGCTTCGGTCTGGCGTGACTCCTGGGCGTAAGCCTCCACCGCCTCGCCGTCACCGGCCGCTTCGACCGCCGCGCGCACCAGGTCGCCGAGATCAGGCACCGGTGCCTCCCAGGGTGATCTTGGAGATCCGCAGGGTGGGAGAACCGCTGCCCACCGGTGCGGCCTGTCCGTCCTTGCCGCAGACGCCCTCCCACGTGCCGAAGTCGTCGGCGATCGCGTCGATCGCGCTCATGACCTCGATCGCCCGGCCGATCAGGTTCGCGCCGCGCACCGGCGTGCCGACCTGGCCGTTCTCGATCAAGAACCCTTCGCTGACCCCGAACACGAAGTCGCCGGTGGCCGGGTTGACCTGCCCGCCGCCGAGCGAGGTCACCCACACGCCGTGCTCGGTGGCCTCGAGGATGTCCGCGGCCTTCGAGGAACCGTTGAGGATGTTCGTGTTGGTCATGCGTGGCACGGGCGGGAACGCGTAGGACTGGCGCCGGCCGTTCCCGGTGGAGGTCACGCCTTCCTTCTCGGCGCGCAACCGGTCATAGAGGAACCCTTGCAGCACGCCGTCGGTGAACAGCACCGTGTTCTGCGCCGGCTCGCCTTCGTCGTCGAACGTGAAGGAACCCCAGCCGTTGGGGATCGTGGCGTCGTCGACGCCGTTGAGGAGTTCGCTGCCGCACCGTTGACCCACCAACCCGGCGTACACGCTGGCTTCCTTGTCGATGGCGTCGGACTCGAGCGGATGCCCGACCGCCTCGTGGAAGAGGACGCCGCCCATGCCGGGCGCGAGCACCACGGTCATCTCGCCGGCCGGCGCGGGGATCGAGTCGAGCATGGTCACGGCGCGCTTGGCCGCCACGGTGGCGGTGGCCGCCGGCGTGTGTTCGTCCACGAACTCGACCCCGGCACATGCCGCCGGACCGTGGAACCCGGTCTGGATGTTGTCGTCTCGCTTGGCCACCACCTGGGCGACCAGGCGGATCCGGGGCCGCGCCTCCTCGACCCAGCGGCCATCGGAGGAGGCGATCAATCGCCGCTGCAACGAATCCCCGTAGACGCCCACCACCTGGACCACCTCAGGACTGAACGAGCGGGCGACATCGTCGAGCTCGCGCAGCCACGCCACCTTGTCCGCCGCCGGGACCGACGCGGCCGCGCGCTGCACCCGGTTCGTGTCGGGGCCCTCCAGGGTTCGCAGATCGACGACGTCACCGCCCTCACCGTCGCGCAGGGCGGCACTGGCGGCTTCGGCGGCCTCGAGCAAGGCGTCGCGGTCCAGCCGGTTGGAGTACGCGTAGCCGTACGACGTGCCCTGGGCGACCCGGACGCCGGCGCCGCGATCGAGGCCGGTGGTGAGTTCCTCGACCTTGCCGTCGTCAAGGCGGATCGAGGTGTTGGTGGTCTCTTCGACGAAGACCTCGGCGAAGGATCCACCCCGCCGACGAGCGGCCTGGAGCACCTCGTGCACGAGCGAGCGATCGAGCATGACCCGCGATGCTACTAGTAGTGGTCAGGCGATGCCCCGGGCCGATCCGATGCGTCCCTTCGCGCGAATCGGTGCAGTACAGTCAGCCACGCGAACGCGGCCAGTACGCAGCAGCGCCGGGCGCCGACGGGAGAACGAGGGCAAGACTAAGGAAGGTCACGCGCGCGATGCGAACCAGGTTCACGGTGGTCACGATCCTGCTGCTCTCTGTGCTGGGTGCCGCGTGCCGAGGCGACGAGGAACCACCCACCTTCTCGTTCTCACCCATCTCGCCGCCGGTCACCGGACCCGTGGGAACCGGCGTGACCGGTCCGACGAACGTGACGGGCGCGACGGGCGCGCCGCCAACGGGATCGCCCGGGGTGACCGGCGCGGTCAACACGGGCACGGCTTCGGTCTCCACCACAGGGGTGTTGACGACCCAGGTGGCCTACACCACGCTCGCCTCGCCGGCGATCTGGGCCGTGCCGCCGGGAGGGATGGCGCTCAATTGGACCGCCTCCCGCAACCAGTCGCTCGGCATCTCCGGCGCCTCGTTCACCGCCCAACAGCCGACAGCACCCGAGCGGCTCCTGCAGTTCTCGGTCCAGGGACCGGACGGTCTCGTCGTGTTCCAGTCGAGCGCCGGCGAATGTCTGGTCACGATCACGCCTGCCCTCGCCAACCAGATGGGCGGCACCTTCCTCTGCACGAACATCCAGAGCGAGGACGGGTCCATCACGGTGAACGCCCAAGGCTCCTTCAGCGCGGCGGGGTAGCGCACGGACGCGTCGGCCGGCCACGAGCGTCGAGATCTCCTGTGGCTCCTCGCGCTGGTCGCGGTCCTGCTCGGGTTCTTCCTGTGGCCCACGTTCGCCTATCGATGGCCGTTCGGCGTCGGGCCCGACGAACCCGTGTACCTGTGGTGGGCCCGCGTGGGGGCGGTTCAGGGCATCTCGTCGGTGGGAGCCCGGCCCGGCACCCCGGCGTTGATCCCGACGGTGGCCGGCGCCCTGCACATGGGGCTCGTCCCGGCCTTGGCGGGACTGCAGTACGGGTTGGGGGCAGCGATCGGGGCCGCCACGATCGCGTTGGTGCGTGGACGCTCGCACGGGGGACGCCCCGGATGGCTGCTGGCGGGGTTGTTCGCCGGCATGTTCGGCGTGCACCTGGCGGGCGGCTACCTCGCCAACCTCGCTTACGCGCTCCCCTTCATCGCGGCCGCCGCGGCCTTGGCGTGTCGAAGCCGCCGGGGCGTGATCGGCGCGGCCCTGCTGCTGGGCGGCGGCGGACTCTCCCATCCCCAGTTCTTCCTCGTGGGCGCGCTGGTCCTGATCGTGTCGGCCGCCATGGCCTGGATCCTCGAACCGGAGCACGGGTGGCGCTCGGACGCGGGCCGCGTGCTGGCTGCGCTGGGCGGCGGCGGTGTGGTCGTGGCGGCAGGCCTGCTGTCGATGGTGATCGGACCACCGCAGCTGTCCGTCGACACGTCGAAGGACGGGTTCCTGCGCCGCGCCGGTCTCGCCGACGCGTTGCACGAGACCTACCAGTTCCGGTTCCGGGAGAACGTGCGCCGGTACGCGCCCTGGGTGACCTTGCCGCTGGCGGCGGTCGGCACGCTGCAGGTGCGAGGGTTCACGCGCCGGTTCCTGGTGGCCTGGCTCGCCTGCACGATCGTCGGCGTGCCCCTGGGCATCGCGACAGGATGGTTCCCACCCGAGCGGCTCATGACGTTCGGCTTCGCGCTGCCGATGCTGGCGGCGCTGGGGGTGACCTGGGTCTGGGAGCGCACCGAACCGCGCCGGTGGCTCACCGTGGTGGCGACCGGGATCCTGGTGGCGCTGTTCGCCGTTCCCACGATCGATGCCCAGCGCGACCAGCAGACCTTCATGTCCCCCGAGGACCTGATCTCGGGCGCCGAAGCAGGACGGATCGCCGCGACCCTGCCGCCGGGCACGCCGTTGGTGTTCGTGGTCGACGACCTGGATGCTTCCGCGACGTTCCTCGCGACCCACGTGGCGAACATCGCGCGGGCCACCGTCCCACCGGACCGCGTGCAGGACGTGCACGTGTTCGTGGGGCGGGTGCCCGACTATTTCCTGGGGCGGCCCACCGTGAAGGGCTCCGAGGAGTACGACGCCCTGTCGGCGATCACGCTGGCCGACCTGCCCCCTGGTCCGCGCGCGGTCTTCGTGGTGCACGAGTTCGATCGCGACCCGGCCGCGTTCACCGATCCCCACCTGCACGCCTGGACCGAAGGGGTGTGGAGCGACGTCCCGGCTCCCCGGCCGTTGCCGCCGCTCCCCGGTGAACCCCGTGCCTCGGCGCCGTGGCCGATCGCCCGTGCGACCGTGGCGATCCTGGCGCTGCTCTGGGTCATCGGAGCGGGCTGGGCATCGTGGACGTTCGGTGACCAGGTCGCTGCTGCCGCGGCGGCGCCGGCGTTCGGCGTGGCCACCCTCACGATCGTGGCGCTCGCATTGGAACGGATCGGCGTGCCCCTTACCGGGTCATGGGGTCCCACGATCGCCTGCGCCCTGGCGGGCCTCGGCGGGTATGGGCTCCGATTCCTCCAGGGGAAGGCGAGCGTGGATCCGTCGTCGCAGATCGACCAGTGACCAGATCACCATCACGAACATCACCGGCGTGACCACCCAGTGCCCCAGCCACAGGTTCAGGTTGAACGCATCGGGATAGCGGAGGGGTTCGGTCGACCACTGCGCCATCGCGAGGGCAGCCCCGGCCGTGATCACCGTGGCGCGGGGCGCCCGAGGGAGCAGCCACACGACGGGCAGGGCCCACACCACGTACCACGGCAACAGCACCGGCCCCAACAGCATCAGGAACACCAGCGACCATCCGATCGCCGCGGTCAACTCCTCGATCGCATCGCCTGCGGACGATCGCGCCGCCACCGTCCTGGCCAGTTCCACGATGCTCACCAGCAGCGTGATGGCGAACCCGATGCGCGCGAGCCACCCCAACGTGCCGAAGCTGAAGAAGTCGACGATCTTCTCGACGAACACCGACGGCGCGAGCCACCCGGTATGACCCGCGAGCTCGAGCATGCCGAGCGTGGGATCGTGGGTCTGGAGGTAGGGCAGACCGAACACCAGGCCGATCCCCACCGCCAGCCCGGCGTGTGAGGCGAACGCCCGCATGCGCTCACCCTTGGGCCGTCGCGCCACGCACCAGACGATCACCAGCACCAACGGCAGCACCGCTGTGGCCTTCACGAGCGCGCCCAAGGCGAGCACGGCCACCGCCCACATCTCCCGGCGCGAGGTGAGCAGCGCCACCGCGCCGATGATCGACAGGGCCACGAGCACGTCGTTGTGACCACTGCCCACCGCCAGGAACAGCACCACCGGGTTGAGTCCGTACGCGGCTGCGCCGAACGTGACGCGCCCGGGCCGCACCCGCTCGGCCGTCACCAGGATCATCGCCAGCGTCGCCAGGCTCGCCAGCACCGTGAGCAGCCGGTAGGCCGTCACCTGCGAAGAGGGCGACGTGGTGACACGGGCGATACCGCCCGACAGCGACGTGAACAGCGGGCCGTACACCGCGGGCGTGTCGACCCACTTCGGGCCCACCAGCGGCCACAGCGAATCCCCGGCGAACTCCACGGGAGTGTGGACGTAGGGGTTCTGGTGGTAGATGCCCACGATCCGGCCGTAGAAGGCGTAGGAATAGACGTCGCGCGAGAACAGCAGCGGCAACAGGAAGACGGCGACGTGATAGGCGACAGCCAGCACGGTGACGGTCCGAAGGGAGATCGTGCCGCGGTAGGCCTCCCGCAGGACCATGAGGAACCCCACGACGGCGAGGATGGTGGAGGCCACCCCCGCCGCGATCAACCAGTTGCCCGTCAGCGCGTCGAACCCGATGAACTTCGCGAGCCAGGTGAACGGACCCTGCGGTTGCGCTCCCTGCGGCAACACCGGCTGGAACGGTGAGCCCGGCGTGGCGGCGAAGGTCGCACACACGACGAACCCGATGACCGAAACGATCACGGCCCGGGTCGCGGATGCGGTGGCGGGGCGGCGGGGTGGCACGGTGGTTGAACGTACCACCGCGGGCCGTCCCGATGGGTGGCGCGCATCGAGGCCCGACACCCCTCCTGGCCTGGGCGTTTCCGGCGTCAGGCGCGGTCGTGCTTGGGCGACCGAGGACGTTCGAACCGACCGAAGATCGCCACCAACCCCACGAGGATCAGCGCCGACACGGCGATCCACAGCGGACGTTCCAGCCACCACCGCGGGGTGCTGTCGTGGTCGTGGCCGAACCCGAGCGGCCACAGCAGCAACACGGCCAGCAGGAACGCGGTCATGTGCCACAAGAACAGCGTCATGATCACGCTGTTGACCGCGATCGTCGCGGCCCAGACGCGGGTTCGCTGCAGCCATCGGCCCAAAGCAGGCCGCAGCAGCATCGCGGCGCCGATCGACCAGATCCCACCCAGCAGGAAGCACAGCGTAGGGGGGTAGGCGTTCGAGACCCGTTCGACATCGGTGCCCAGCAGGCTCTTCGGGTAATGCCCGATCCCGGGGAACCAATCGAAGCGTGCCTCGCCCGCCCAGCGGAACACGTCGGGCGTCGTCAACACCACGAGACCGACCAGACCCGCCACGAGCATCGACCAGAACACGGCACGGGGCCAGCGCAGCATCGACCCGTCCCCGTAGCAGTAGCCCAGTTGGTGCGGGAGCAACAGGACGAACGCCACGTTGGCCCACCGCACCAGCGGCTGGCCGAAGCCGAAGCCGACCACGTCGCAGACCACCGCGCCCGCCGCCATGGCGGCGGGCACCCACAGCCCGAACCGCCGGTGCAGCGCGATCGTCCAGGGCGCCAGCGCCACCACCGCCAGGTAGACCGCCAAGAACCACAGCGGGCCGAACGGCACCGTGGCTCCGGGTGGCAGGACCCCGCGAAGCAGCGTCGTCTGGCCCCACAGCGTCGGACCTGCCGGAGCCCCCGTGTCGGTGAGGTGCAGCGCGACCAGGACCACCGCCCACACCGTGAAGAACACCAGCGATGGCCGCAGCAACCGAGCCGCTCGCGATCGCACGAACTCGCCACCGGTTTCGCCGCGTTCGCGCATCGCGGTGTACGTGACGTAGTTCGAGAATCCGCCCACGAAGAAGAAGATCGGCATGACCTGCAGGAGCCAGGTGCCGACCCACAGGTAGGACGTGACGCCGACGGCGCTGGTGGTTTTGATGATCCCGCCCTCCCACCAGATGATGCCGATGAACCAGTGGCCGAAGACGACGGCCAGGATGCTGATCCCCCGCAGGAAGTCGACGACCCGGTCACGCGAGGCGGGGGTCCGTTCGACGAGGTCGCTCAGGGTGGTGGCCACTCGGATCATCGTGGCGCACCACGGGGGTCGACTCCAGCGTCGCGGGTGAGCCGCCCGGCTGCGATACTGCCCCCATGGCGAACGGACCCTGGCCCGAGGACGAGGTCGACACCGGCAGCGTGGGCGACCCCGACGGCGCAACCGGACGCGGTGGCCCACCCGATCGCTTCGATGACGAGGCCGTCGACACGCCGGCCGGATCGAAGGGCGTGTCGCTCGCCATCGCCGGGGTCTCGGTCACGTTCCCCGTGCTGCTCCCCTGGCTGCTGGTCATCGGGATCTACGTCTTCCTGACGATCTATGCGCTGGTGAAGGCGATCGGCTCGGCGCCCGACGAGCCCAACGCGACGGTGGTCGTGATCGGCATCGTGGGGCTCGTGACCGGACTGCTGCTGGTCTTCGCCGCGGGCGTGAGTCTGCTCGGACGCGCGGCCAACCCCAAGAAGCGCCGCCGCTAGGAAGCGTTCCCGATCGGCGTCTCGCGATCCTGCGCGAGATCGCCGCCACGTCGCCAGCGAGCCACGAGGTCTCTCGCGGGTTCGACGGCCAGCACCAGCACGATCGGCGCCAACACGTAGTTCGCCCATCTGGCCGTGAGCTGGAACGCGTCTGGGAACGTCACCGCATCGGCGGCGAACAGCGACGCCATCGCGAGAACCGACACGACGAGCATCGTGCGACGAGCCACGCGCGGCAGCGCCCATGCGACCGGCAACCCCCACGCCACGTACCACGGCAGCAGCACCGGCCCGAACAGCATCACAGCCAGGAACCCCCAGCCCCACGATGCCCCGGCATCCTCGGGTTGGACCGGTGCCCCGGGCGGTGCGCCACGTGCGACCCTCGCCGCCACGATCGCGATCACCACGAGGGCGCCGATCAGGACGCAGGCGAACACGATCCGGACGGCGTCGCTCGCGAGGTCCCCCGCCGAGGCCGAGACCGCGTCGCCGATTCGCTCGAACAGGATGCGCACCACCCGCGCCGGGGCGAGCCAGCCCTCGTGGTCGGCGAGCTGGGTCTGGCCCAGCGTGGGATCGCCGCCGCGCAGGAAGGGCAACGCGGTGACGATCGCCAGACCGATCGCGGTGCCCAGGTGCAACGCGAGGGCGCGCCAGCGATCGGCGCCTCGCCGGCGCGCGACCACGACGACGATCCAGAGCACCAGCGCCACGCCGCACGTCGACTTGATCAGCGTGCCCAGCACGAGCATCACCGTCGCCGCCAGCTCACGACGCGAGACGACGAAGGCCATCGCCGCCGCGATCGAGAGCGCCACGAACGCATCGTTGTGCCCGCTCCCGGCGGTCTGGAACAGCACGGCGGGGTTGAGCGCGAACACGGCGACGGCGAACGCGGCGACCCCGGGGCGCACACGCAGACACGTGCGCGCGATCAGCGTCGCGGCACCCAACACCGAGAGCACGGCCAACGCCCGGAACGCGGCGACGACGGCCGCGGGACCTTCGAACACACGGGTCAGCCCCACCGAGAGCATCGTGAACACCGGCCCGTACACGGAGGTGGTGGCTCGCCACTGACTCCCCACCAGCGGGAAGAACGGATCGGTGCTCACCTCGGCGGGCGTCACCACGTACGGGTTCGCGTGATGGAACGCGGCGATCCGTCCGTACAGCGCGTAGCTGTAGACGTCGCGCGAGTACAACAGCGGCATCGCCAGGACCACGACGCACCCGATCACGGCGAGCACGAACGTCGCACGCAGGGAGAGATCACCGCGCCACGCTGCCCGCGCCACGAGGGCGAACCCCGCCACGACGAGCGCGATCGCGAGGACGCTCGCCACCACTGCGGCAGGGTCGTCCGAGGCGATGCGCCCTCCGAACGCGGCGCGCATCAGGGCCGCAAGTGGGCCGGCCCCGGCATCACCGGTGGGCAGCGGCGGTTGGAGCGGCGAACCAGGGGCCGAGCCCACGAGAGCCATCGCCGCGACCCCCGCGAGCCAGGTCGCAACCGCCGCCCGTGCCGCCCGAGTTCCCATCTTCGGCGACCGTAGCAGCAGGGTCTTTCGTCACGGCGCAAGGACCGCTGAGCGAAGCCATGATCCGCTCGGGGCGATCGGGCGCGCCGACGAACAGGTGATACGTACGTAGCGCTCAAGAACTAGCTACGTACGTGCCGATATGGGCGGCAAGAAGCACAGAAGCACGCCGGCGAACCGGTCACGGCAAGGGACACGGTCCGCACGGCGAGCACGGGAACCCGCTCGACGCCGTCCACGAGCACCCCCGCGGGGACGGCGGTCACGGGCACGGCGGGTCCCACATCGGCCACTCAGGCCGGGCAGGAGGAACGGCGGCGGGCCCGTGCGGGCGTGGCCCGCCGCCGAACCTCACACGGGGTGCAGCGTCAGTTCATCGTGATCGCGCCGGAGCTGACCGCACGCCGCATCGATCCTGCGGCCCCGCGTGTCGCGCACCGTGACGTTCACGCCTCCGGCCCGCAGCACCCGCACGAACCCATCGATCCGCGTGGTCGAGCTCGGCTGTGAGGGCCATCCGGGTGTTGGGTTGAGCGGGATCAGGTTCACGTGCGCTCCCAGCCGATGTGCGATGGGCGCCAGCTTGCCCGCCTGCTCATCGGTGTCGTTCACGTCGGCGATCATCGCCCACTCGATCGAGGGGCGGCGGTGGGTCCGGTCGCGCCAAGCGGCCATGGCCGCCTCGAGTCGCCCCAGCGGGTAGAGGCGGTTCGGCGGCACCAGGTCGTCGCGGAGCTCGTCGTCGGCGGCATGGAAGCTCACCGCCAAGCCCACCTGTGGGTGGTCCTGACCCAGCCGCTTGATCCCCGGGACGAGGCCCACGGTCGAGACCGTGATGTGCCGGGCGCCCATCCGGATGCCCGCGGGGTCGGTGATCCGATCGATCGAGCCGCGCACCGCTCGATAGTTCGCCATCGGTTCGCCCATCCCCATGAACACGACGTTGGAGAGGCGCTGCGGTGTGGTGTCGGGCAGCCGGGCCGCTTCGCGCCGCGCCCACACCACTTGCGCGGCGATCTCGCCTTCCGTGAGGTTGCTCTCCAGCCCCATCTGGCCCGTGGCGCAGAAGCCGCACCCCATGGCGCAGCCCGCCTGGGACGAGACGCACACCGTGACGCGGTCGCGGTAGCCCATGAGCACGACCTCGATCACGTGGCCCTTGTCGCCGAGCTTCAGCAGCGCCTTGCGTGTCGCGCCCTTGTCGGCGGCGCGCTCGTTCAGCAGTTCGACCTCGATCGGCAGTTCGGTGGCCAGCCGTTCGCGCAGGGGCGACGCGACGTCGGTCATCTCCTCGTAGGTCGCGCCGCGTTTCCAGAGCTGCGCGTAGACCTGCTTGGCTCGGAACGCGGGCTCACCCCACGCGGTGAGGCGAGCGGTGAGCTGATCGAGGGAGAGGTCGTAGACGTGCACGCTCACGAGCCTACGCGGGCGGGCGCTAGGCTGGCCGCGATGCTGCAGCGCGAGATCCCGACCGAGGGCCCGGTGGATCTGGCCCGCACGCTCTGCCCGCTCCGACGCGGTACCGGCGATCCCACCATGCGGATCGAACCGGGAGCGGTTTGGCGTGCCACGCGCACCCCCGGCGGCCCCGCGACGATCCACCTGACGCTGTCGGCCACCACCGCCGCGCTCCACGCGGAAGCGTGGGGCAACGGCGCGGACTGGATCATGGAACGCGCGCCCGGGCTGGCCGGGCTCGACGACGACACGAGCGCGTTCCATCCCCGCGATGACGTGATCCGCGAACTGCACCGGCGCATGCCCGGCGTCCACCTCACCCGGACCGACCGGCTGATCGAGGCCCTGATCCCCGCCGTCCTCGAGCAGAAGGTGGCGGGGGTCGAAGCGCGTCGTGTTTACCTCCGGCTGACCCGTTCCCTCGCCGAACCGGCTCCTGGCCCAGCGGGCCTGCTCCTGCCGCCCGACCCCGCGAGGGTGGCGTCGCTCCCCTATCACGCGTTCCATCCGTTCGGCCTGGAACGGCGGCGCGCCGAGACGTTGCGCTTCGCCTGCGCGAAGGCTCCCGCGATCGAGGCGCTCGCCGAACGACCTCCCGCGGAAGCCCGGGACTACCTCGGCCGGTTCCCTGGCATCGGCGTGTGGACCACCGCCGAGGTGGCGCGCCTCGCGCTCGCCGATGCCGACGCCGTGTCGGTCGGCGACTACCACGTCCCCAACATGGTGGCCTGGGCCCTGGCCGGCGAACCTCGCGGCACCGACGAGCGCATGCTCGAGCTCCTGGAGCCCTATCGCGGACAACGCGGCCGCGTGCAGCTCTTGCTGGAAGCCGGAGGGATCACCGCTCCCCGCTACGGCCCGCGGATGCGCACGCGAGCCATCGAACGCCTCTAACCGGCACCGTGTGCCAACGCCAAGCACGCTAGGGTTGGTCGATGGATGCCGACAGCTTGCTCGCTTTCGTCCGGTTCCACGCATGGGCGAACGACCGCATCATGACGACCGCTGCCGGCCTGTCGGAGGAGGAATTCCGCAGGGCGGCGCTCCTCGATCACGGCACCGCGTTCCAGACGCTCCGCCACCTCGTCGACGTCGACTGGAGCTGGCGCGAGTTCTGCACCGGCAACGACATCGGTCAGACCTACGTCTGGGATCACGGGTTCGTCCTCGACGATCTGTCGGCGATCCACGGGTTCAGCCTGGAAGAGGACGACCGCTTGCGGAGCTACGTGGAGTCCCTCGACGACGCCGGGCTGTCCGAACCGTTGAAGTTGAGCGAGGACCCGGACGACGTGGTTCCGCGGTGGTTGATCCTCGCGCACGTCGTGAACCACGGAACGCAGCATCGCAGCGAGCTGGCTCGGTATCTCACCGAGTGCGGACATTCGCCGGGCGAGCTCGACCTCGTGGACGCTCAACGACTGCCATGGCCGGTCGAACGCTAGGCCGCGACACGTTGGCCGGCGAACCCGCCATCGACGGCCTCCGGCCGGCGACCGAGACCGCCATCACCGCCGTTCGGCGGGGGCTCGAGCTCGCTCGAAGTGGAGTGGGCGCTGACGAGATCACCTCCAAAGGTGGCCGCGATCTCGTGACGGCGACCGACAAGGCCGTCGAGGATGTGATCCGGGGCATCGTCGAGGGTGGCGCTCCCCATCCGGTCGTGGGTGAGGAGCGCGGGGGTGAGGCTCCTACGGACGGGTCACCGTACTGGCTCCTGGACCCCATCTGCGGCACCCGCAACTTCGCGTCCGGGGTTCCCTTGTATTGCGTCAACCTGGCGCTGGTGGAGGACGACCAGATCAGCCTGGCTGCCGTCGGCGATGGATCGGTCGGTGAGATCCTGTTCGCCGAGCGTGGCCGTGGAGCGTGGGCGATCGGCCACGAAGGTGTGCGTGCGCTGAGCACCAGTGGGCAGAGCCAGACCATCATCGTGGAGTCGGGAACAGCGGCTGGCCCAAGCCGCGAACATGCCGCGCGGTTCGCACATGACGCCATCCGAGAGGATCGCTGGGACATCCGCAGCCTCAGCAGCACGCTGTCGTCGGTGTACGTCTCCGCCGGCCGGATGGCGGCGTATGTCCTGTTCTCAGGGGCGGCGCTCCACACGGGGGCAGGCACCCTGCTCGTTTCCGAGGGCGGAGGAACCGTCTCCGACATCGAGGGCGAACCCTGGACCGTCCGGTCGGACTCACTCGTGGCCAGCGCGAACCCGGCCTTGCACGGAGAGCTCCTCGAGATGGTGCGATCGACCGCGAGGGATACCGGATGAAGCACCGGATCCTCCTGGACGTCTCGAGCTTGACCTACCGGGCGTACTTCGCGATGAAGGACGCTGGCATCGTCTCGCCCGCCGGGGAGCCGATGGGGGCGGTGAGCGGTTACCTCGACATGGTGGCGCGCCTGCTCCGTTCTCGGCATCCCGACGAGATCGTGCACGCCTACGACCACGACTGGCGTCCGGTCGCCCGCACCCAGATCTATGCCGGCTACAAGTCGGAGCGTCCGCCCGAGCCGGAGGACCTCACGCGGCAGTTCGCGTTGTTGCGCGAGGTGCTCGACTTCACCGGGATGACCCAGGCGCACGCCCCGGACTGGGAGGCTGAGGACGCGATCGGCAGCCTGATCGTCGCCTCCGATCCCAACGATCGGAACGAGATCGTGAGCGGCGACCGCGATCTCCTGCAGCTCGTGCACGACCCCGACGTGAAGCTCCTCTACACGCTCCGAGGTGTCAGCGAGCTCCACGAGTTCGACGAAGCGGCCGTGCTGGAGAAGTACGGCGTCCCGGCCTCGCGCTACGCCGAGTTCGCGATCCTGCGGGGCGATCCTTCCGACGGCCTGCCCGGCGTGCTCGGTGTGGGCGAGAAGACGGCGCGCGCCCTCGTGCAGACCTATCCGGACATCGATCTGATGATCGCCGACGCCTCGAGCGCCACCCCCATACCCGGCCCGCTCAAAGGGAAACCGGCGCTGCGCGCGAAGCTGCGCGATGCCGCCGACTACCTCGCGTCGATGCGCGAGCTCGTTCCGATCAAGATCGACGCCGCGCTCGACGTCTGGACGGGAGACCGGTGGGACGAGGCGTTGAAGGGGCTGGCTGAGGAGCAGGGCTTCAAGGGCGCGGCCCAGCGACTGCTCGCCGCGCTCGACAGCTACCCGTAGAAGGCGCCCTCATCGTCGCCACCGCGCTGCCGCTTGCGGGCGGCGGTCCTGGCCAACCGGCTGCGAAGGCTCGGCTCGGCCACGGGCTGGTCGTCGGGATCGGCGTCTGGCTCATCTGAAGCACCGCTCGGGTCATGCATCGACGGTTCATCCGGCGGGGCCTGGCGGGAAGGCCGGTCACCGTCGGGTTCGACCCCGTGGCGAATCGCCGTGAGATCGGCTTCGAACCTCGCGGCTCGTTCCTGCGCGTCGTGCATCTTCGTCATCGTCGATGCGAGCTGAGCGCGGAGCCGCTCGACCTCGTTCCGGAGCTCCAGCTCCTCGGGCGTTTCCGACGGGAGTTGGCCGTGCTGGCGCGCCGCCGTGACGAGTGCCTGCGCGGATTCGGTCTGGGCATAGGCGTGGCGGAGGCGTTCGGACATCTGGTCGAGCTGCTCCTGAAGGTGTTCGACCTCGGCGTTCAGCTCCGCGACGTCCTGCCCGCCGCCATCCGGGGCTGGGCCCGACAGCAACCCTTCGGGTTCAGAACCGGTCTTTCGGCGCACCGCATCGACGGCGGCCGAGCGTGCCTCCTCGACGGCCGCTTCGGCCTCCGACCGCGCCTTCTCGATCGCCTCAGCCGCCTCGGCGACCGCGGTTTCCGCAGCGGCACGGGCCTCCGTCGCCTCGGCTTTGAAGGCCTGAGCCGACGCCGTCGCCTCGGCGGCCCGCATCTCGAGGTGGCTCATCGAACGCTCGAAATCCTGGAGCGATTCCTCGGCGGCCGCCGCGCGGGTCACCGCCGCGGAGGCGGCGCTCTGCGCCTCGGCGATCGCGGCATCTGCCTGAGCGGCGGTAGCCTGCGCGGCCTCCAACGCTGCCTGTTGCTGGAGGAACTGCTGTTCCCACGCCTTGGCCCGGCCGTCAGCCTCGGCCATCTCGGCCTCGAGCGCCGCGAGACGTTCGCGAGCATCGGTTCGTGCCTGGTCGACCTGGGCTTCGGCGGTCTCCTGCAGGGCGGCGCGGTGCGACTCGACCTCCCGTTCGGCGGCGCTCGCCCGCGCCTCGGCCGCGGCGACGGCGGCCTCGGCCCGGTCGGCTCGAGCGCGCTCGAGCACGAGCGCTGACTCGGCCAGTTCGGTGGCTTCGCGCACGGTGGTGTCGCCGCGCTCCCTCGCCTCGGCCACGATCGCCTCGGCGGCATCGAGGGCTGCCTGCAGATCGGCTTCGGTGGCGGTGCGTACGGCGATCTCTGCGTGGAGTTCGGCGACGCTGGACTCGAGCGCCCGTTGCTCGGTGGTGGCGGCCTGCACCTGCCCGCGGAGCGTCTCGGAGGCTGCCCGCTCCGACGCCGCTTGCGCGAGCGCCGCGGTGACGTCGTCGCGAGCGGTCGCGAGTTCGTCGCGGAGGCTCGAGCGTTCCTCCTCCGATGCTTCGAACCGCTGCCGGATGACGGCGGCCTCCTGCTGCACGGCGCCAACCTCCTCGCGGTGGGCGGTGGCGGCCTCGCGTTCGGCGGCCTCGGCCTCCGCGCGGATGGTCTCTGCTTCCGCGCGAGCGGCATGGAGCTCTCCGCGCATGGCGCCGATCTCGACGCGGATCGTTTCGGTTTCCTGTTCGGCGGACTCGGCGGCGGCGCGAGCGGCCTCGATCTCCTCACGCGCGGCCTCGGCCTCGCGACGGGCCCGGTCGGACTCCTCGCTGGTGAGGCCGACCTGCTGGCGGGCCCGTTCGGCCTCGAGCCGAAGCTCCGCCAGGCTCGACTCGTATCGTTGCCGAACCTGCTCGATCTCGGTGCGAGCCTCCTGGGTCTCGGTGCGGGCGGACTCGGCGTCGGCTCGAGCGACCTCGGCCGACTCCACGGCAGACCGGAGTTCCTCATGCGCAGCGTCGCGCTCTCGCTGCGCGACCTCCGCCTGCTCGCGGACCGCATCCGCGTCATCGCTCACGCTCTCCAGTTGGGACCGCATCGCGTCCGCCTCACGTCGCGCGGCGATCACCTCGGCGCGAACGGTCTCGATCTCTGCACGGGCCGCTTCGGCCTCGGCACGCGCGGTCTCGGCCTCGGCGCGGGCGGTGGAACCGGCGGCGTCGGCCTGTACACGGGCGGACTCGGCCACCTCGCGCAGAGCTGTGATCTCCACGCGTGCGGCGTCGGCCTCCTCATACGCGCTCGCGGCCGCTGCACGTGCCATCTCGGCGTCGGCGCGGGC
The DNA here is from genome assembly GCA_035535815.1 of Actinomycetota bacterium. Classification (GTDB taxonomy): domain Bacteria; phylum Actinomycetota; class UBA4738; order UBA4738; family HRBIN12; genus JAOUEA01. The sequence goes on from DATLPI010000121.1 coordinate 27,547, forward strand.
GGTCTCGGCCTCGGCACGGGCGGTGGAACCGGCAGCGTCGGCCTGCACGCGGGCGGCCTCGGCCATCTCCCGCAGGGTCGTGACCTCCACGCGTGCGGCGTCGGCCTCCTCTCGAGCGGCCGCGGCATCTTCACGCGCGGTCGCGGCCGCTCCACGAGCCGCTTCGGCTTCTTCGCGTGCGGCGACCAGCTGCTCGGTGGCGGCCTCGCTCCGGCGACGAGCATCCTCTGCAGCCTCCGAGGAACCTTCCTTCGATGCGAGAGCAGAGGCGAGTTCGCCCTCCAGCTCGCCGACCCGGTCGGTGGCTTCCCGCGCGAGCGCCTCCAGTTCCTGCGTGCGCTCAGCCGATGCGGCGAGCTGACCGGTGAGCTCGTCGGCGCGCTCGGCTCGCGACCGGGCCAGCGCCAGTTCCTTCTCGAGTTCGGCGGCACGGTGCTCGGCTTCGGCGAGACGGGTGTCGCGGGCGGACAATGTGGCGCCGGTTTCCTCGGCGGTCGATTCCGCCCGGACCGCGCGTGCTTCCAACTCCTGGATCGTGCGTTCCGCCTCGGTGGCCCGGGCCTGGGCCTGTTGCGCGGCTGACCGGAGCTCGCCGGCTTCACGCTCGGCCTCGGCGGCACGGATCTTCGCGGCGCCGAGCTCCACGTCTCGTTCGGCGGCACGCCGCTCGGTCTCATCCGACGATTCGAGTGCCCGGGACGCGCGATCATGCTGCTGGGTCAGTTCGGCTTCGAGCTCGGCGGCGCGGCCGCGCTCCTCCATGAGCTGGCCTTCGAGCTGGGCGATCAGCGTCGCGGCGTTCGAATCCGTCGCCTCGACCTGCCCGAGTCGCGTCTGGAGATCCGCCAGCTGCTCCTCGGCGGCACGGGCGCGTTCCTCCGCATGGCGGAGCGCTTCGGCGTTGGCTTCCACGTCGGCCTCGGCGTTCCCGGCTTCGGCTTGGACGGCATCGAGCTTCGCGTTCGCCTGCGTTGCCTGCGCGCGGGCGTTGGCGACCGCCGTCTCGAGTTCCATCACCCGGGCCTCGAACCCCAAGAGCTTCTGCTCGGTGTCGGCGGCCTTGCGCACCTCCTGCTGCACGCGATCGTTCGCCTGGGCGAGCTCGGTTCGCAGAGCGACCAGCTCGTGGGCATCGACGTCGGGCGCCGCATCCGCAGACGGTGCGGCGGCCCTCGCCGCTTCGAGTTCGCCGACCTTGGCTTCGAGATCGCGGACCCGCGACCGCGCCTGATCGGCACGTTCCCGCTCGTCGCCAGCCTGTTGTTCCAGCTCGCGGAGGCGAGCCTCGGCGGCGGGGTCGTTGCCGGGTGCGGCTTCGGCGACCGCCTTGCCCACCCGGGCTTCCTCGAGCGCGGCCTCGAGCTCGGCGATCTTGCGACCGGCGTTCTCGTCGGCGCTGGAGACCTGGGTGCGGAGCTGGCCGATCTGCCGCTCGAGCTCGTCGCGCTTGGCCTCGGCATCCTCCGCGCGTGTCTCGGCGCGAGCGAGTTCCTTCATCGACGACGAAGCGCCACGACGACTTCCGCCGTCACCGGACGCGACCTTGGCGGCGCGCCGGCGTCCGGCCGAGACGAACCCGCCATCACGGGACACACCGATGGGCAGGGTCGCCACGATCGCCAGCAACAGGAACAGGATCGCTCCGGCGATCGCGACCATCCGGAGCAGCGACCACGGCGACGCGACCCGTTGGGCGATCGGCTGGTAGCCCTGATCCACCTGGACGGCCCCGAGCGCGTCGGGTCCACCGAGACGGAGCGGAACGTAGGTCTGGTAGACCTCACCGTCTGCGCTCAGCACGGAGACGGGCTTGCCGCCCCCGGTGGTGGCGACGGCGATCGAAGGGAAATCTCCCAGGAGCTCACCGGGTTGGTCGGCGGCGTCGGTCGAGAACAACAGGTCACCTTCAGGCGACCACACGCGGATGCGGAACACCGTGCCGTCTGCCAGCACCCCCCGCTGCAAACGGTCGAGGAGGTCGCGGCCCTGGCCGCCGTCGATCACCGCTTCCGTATCAGAGGTTTCGAGCACCGAGGCGACCCCGGCCGTGGCCAGCCCCTTCGCCGTGGCCTGGGCGTCGATCCGGCTCTGTTCCAGGGCCTTGGCGCCGAAGACCCCCACGGCGAAGAACGCTGCGACGCAGACAACGGTGAGCACGATGAACGTGCCCCGTCGTCGGCGGAGTGCCACCATCGCGAAACCGCTACTCACGCATCCCCTCGGTTCATGCCAGGCCGATCGCTCGTTGCTCTCACGGTGTTCATCGGCCCATCCGGGGGTGACCCTGAGCCCTAGGTTCGTTGCGATAGGCCGGATGCCCACCTAGGCTCGCCGCGGGTTGAAGCACTCAGGAACGTCCCGCCCGAACCTGCTCGCCGTCTGCGCGGTGGTGGTCCTGCTTGCGTCGGCCTGCGAGACACCCGGGACCGTGTCCGGATCGGCGACCTGCACGCAGGGAACGACCAGGGTCACGGTCTTCCAGGGCCCCAGCGGACACTGCCTGCCGCGCGACCGGCTGGTCGAGTTCCGATGCGACGGGCAGGCGCCCGAGATCGTGATCGACGCGGGCAGCGCGCGCGAGCGCCGATTCCTCGGGGGCGGGTTCGCCACGCGGATCGGCCGATTGCCGACCGGCGCGCAGGTGCTGGGGGTGGGCGACGGGACCCAGGCCGTCGTGCTCCCCGACGCCGACCAGTGGCTGTTCACGGTGAAAGGGACCGAGGTGCAGCGTTGGCTCGCCTTGCCGCCGGCCGAGACGGTGACGCGCGGCGGTCCGACGGCGTTCATGATCGGCGACTCGATCCTTGACGGAGGCCAGTACGCGATCGCGGCGGCCCTGCCCGATTGGACGCTGGGCTTCGACGCCCTCAACGGCCGTGGATCGGTCTCGGGGGTCTCGATCGCCGAGCGGCAGGCGGGGGCCGGCAACGATGCCGTGGTCGTCGAACTGGGCACGAACGATCAGTCGCCCGAGGCGTTCCGTGACCACGCGCGAGAGATCCTGTCCGCCTTGAAGGCGACGCCGTTGGTGCTGTGGCAGACCGTGCAGGGCCCGACCGGCGTGGTGCAGGCCGAGGGCGTCAACGCCGCGATCCGCGAACTGGTGGGCTCCCGGCCCACGGCAGCGATCGCCGACTGGGCCGGGCTGGTGGGAGAGGAGGAGCTGTCCTACGACGGCGTGCACCCCGACCTCGGGCACGAGGACGCCATGGCCGGGGTGGTGGCGCCGATGCTCAACCGTTGGTGGGATGCCACCACGGCCGATGATCCCGGCTGCGACTGAGTCCGTCGTTCAGCCGGTCAACCGGTAGAACCGGAACCCGTCGTGCTCGATGGGGAGGATCTCCATGTCGCTGAACCCCGCCTCGAGCGCATACAGCCGCAAGGTGGAGGGCCGCATCACGGTTCCCGTGCCGGAGGCTCCCTCGGACGACATCGCATCGATCAGACACACCGTCGTCGAGAAGCCGTAGAGGTAGCGCTCGACGTCGTCGCCGATCGCACCGAAGGTCTCCGCGGAACGCTCGTCCATCACGACGACCGTGCCATCGGGGCTGCGGAGCCGCCGCATCGTCCGCAGGACCTCTATCGGATACGGCAGATCATGGATGCACTCGAAGGCGGCGACGAGGTCGAACTGCCCCTCCCCTTCGACGAGCGCCGCGTCATCGACGTGGAAGCGCACGCGATCTTGCAGGTTCAGCTCGGCCGCGTTCGCGCGCGCGGTCTCGACCGCGGGTTCGTCGGGATCGAACCCGTCGACGGACGCCTCCGGGTAGGCCATGGCCATGGCGATCGAGGACCAGCCGTGGCCGGATCCCACGTCGGCGACCCGTCCACCCGCCTGCAACGCGGCATGCACGTCCGGGATCGAAGGGAACCAGTCGCTGCCCAGCAGGTGGAGGAAGGTGGCACGGTTGACGTCCCCCTGCGATTCGCGCATGTCGGGGCCGAACTCGTCCCAGCTCACGCCGCCTCCGGACCGGTAGGCCTCGACCACCTCGGGAAGCCTCGTGCCCGCCGACGCGACCTGCCGGGCCGCCGGCGCCAGGTAGCGCAGACTCTCGGTGTCCGTGAGCACCTCTTCATGTCCGGGCGGAAGGGCGTAGCGGCGCGCGGTGGGCTCGGCCCCGACGTCGTCGACGGACAGGTAGCCCGTGGTCACCTGCTGTTCGAGCCATTCACGGGTGTGCCGTTCGGCGGCCCCAACCCTGGCCGCCAGCTCCACCGACGTCGCCGGGCCATCGGCCGCGAGCGCCCGGTAATAGCCGAGACGGTCTCCGATGTAGACGGCATAGATGTCGAAGGTCTCCAGCACCGCCCCGAAGATCCTGCTCGCAAGGGCGTCCGCCGCCGCGTCACGATCCGACATGTCCGTTCCTTCCTCCCGTCGTCCGGACGAGCCTAGTCGGACGAGCAGGGCGGGGTCTCCTCCACGGGTTCAGGGGGAAGCCGGCGCAGCATGTGCCAGGATTCGGTCATGCCGGGCAAGCGCGTCGAGGACCTGTTGCGGGACGCCCGCGCACGGTTGCAGCGCATCACCCCCGAGCAGGCACACGCCGAACAGCGCGACCATGGGGCGCTCATCGTCGACACCCGCACCTTCGAGCAACGTCGCGCGCAAGGGTCGATCCCCGGGGCGCTGGTGATCGATCGCACGGTGTTCGAGTGGCGGCTCGACCCCGCGAGCGCGCACCACGTGGCCGGCGTCACCGACCACGATGTTCGCATCATCGTGATCTGTCGCCAGGGCTTCAGCTCATCGCTGGCCGCGGCCTCGCTGCTCGACCTCGGTCTGCACCGGGCCACCGACGTGATCGGCGGGTTCGACGCCTGGCGCGACGCCGGACTGCCCGTCGAGGCCTTCGATCCGGAGACCTACAACCCTTCGCCGATCGACACCGACTGACGGCCGGCACGGATCATGATGGCGGCCGTCGCCGCCACCACCACGAGCCCGCCGGCGATCGTCAGCTCCGTGGGAGCCTCGGACAGCAGGATCCACCCCGCGGCGGTGGCGATCACCGGCTGCAGCTGCGTGATGAGCGAGCCCAGCCACGCTTCGAGGTGGCGGTGCGACCACGAGATCAACGAGTGCCCGATGAAGCCGGGGAAGATCGTGACGAGCCAGATCCATCCCCAGTCGGCGCGCGAGGGCCATGACAGCGACTGCCCGAACGCCAGCGCCAGGAACGTCATGATCACCGCGGCCACGGTCATCACGCACGCCATGTACTCGAGGGCGCCGACCTCGGTGCGAGATCGCGCCCGCTTGGAGAAGAGCCAGTAGCAGGTCCAACTCAGGACGCTCGCGGCGGCGAACGCGTCGCCGAGCGGGCTCCACGTGGGCGAGCCGGCGGAGCCGAGCGCCACCATGGCCACGCCCGCGAACGACATCCCCACGAACACCAGGTCGCGACGCTCCACGCGTTCCCCGAACCACCGCGCCGCACCCAGCGTGATGAACACCGGCGCCAGCGCCCCGATGATCGTGGCGTTCGCGATGCTCGTCAGCCGGAACGCGCTGAACGTGAACGCGATGTCGAAAGCGAAGAACACCCCGCCCAGCGCGCACACCCGCATCACCGACCAGCGCACCCGCCGTCCCGTGAAGGCGAACACCACCGCGTAAACCAGCACACCCATCCACAGCCGATAGGTGGCGAAGGCCAAGGTCGGCATGTCGGTCTCCTTGAAGACCAGCGGCACCAGCCCCCAGATCACGGTGGTGATCGAGACGGCGACGATGCCGCCGCCGCGATGGGTGAGCTCGGCGGAAGCCTCGTCAGCGCGAGATGACGGAGATGCCATGCCCGGGACGCTATCAGCGACTACGGTTACCCCATGCCCTCGCCCCGAACGCCCCACTACCTGTCCGTCGAGGAGCGCCGAGCCCAGGGCAAGCAGGCCCGTGAACGCGCGCCCCGCTCCAGCATCGGAGCGTGGCGGCCGGCGCCCGATCGCCCAGATCCCGTTGCGACGCTGACCGCGCAGGACGACACGCGTGAGCCCGACCTGGTGCCGATCCGCCACGGCCGGATGATGGTCTCGCCCTTCACGTTCTACCGGGGCGGAGCCAGGATCATGGCGTGGGATCTGGCCGGCGTGGCCACCTCCGGGCTGAAGGTCCAGCTCTGCGGCGACGCGCACCTGTCGAATTTCGGCGTGTTCGCCTCACCGGAGCGCCAGCTGCTGTTCGACATCAACGACTTCGACGAAACGCTTCCCGGTCCGTTCGAGTGGGACGTGGCGCGCCTCGCGGCGAGCTTCGTCATCGCCTCGCGCAACAACGGGTTCACCGAAGAAGAGGCGCGCGTCTCGGCCGTCGCCGCCGCCACGGCCTACCGGGAGGCGATGGCGGGCTTCGCGCAGATGCGCACGCTGGAGATCTGGTACGCGCACCTGTCGGCCGAGGAGATCCTCGCCTCGGTGCGCACGCCGAGGTTGAAGGAGTCGATCCAACGAGGGTTGGACCACTCGAGGACGCGGGACAGCCTCCAAGCGCTCACCAAGTTGGCCGAGATGGTCGACGGGCACTACCGGATCGTGTCGCGGCCCCCGGTGGTCATGCCGATCCGCGACCTCGCGCACCTGAGTGAGGAAGACGTCCAGGCGGGCATCCACGAGATGCTCCACGAATACCGTCGGTCGCTGCCCGACGAGCGACGCCACCTCCTGGAGCGCTATCGCTTCACCGATGCGGCGCACAAGATCGTCGGTGTCGGCAGCGTGGGGCTGCGGGCGTTCATCGCCTTGCTGCAGGGGCGCGACCAAGACGACCCATTGTTCCTGCAGATGAAGGAGGCACGCCACTCGGTGTTGGAGGAGCACCTGCCGAAGTCACGCTTCCGCAACCACGGGCAACGGGTGGTGGAGGGCCAGCGCCTGATGCAGGCCGCCAGCGACATCTTCCTCGGGTGGACGAAGGGGATCGACCGACAACGCAACTACTACTGGCGTCAGCTCCGGGACATGAAGGGTTCGCTCGACGTGGAGCACGCGCCGCCCGGCGTGATGACGCTGTATGCCCGCACGTGCGGGTGGACGCTGGCCCGTGCGCATGCGCGCTCGGGTGACCCCGTGGCGATCGCCGCCTACCTGGGGGTCAGCGACCGGTTCGATCGCGCCATGGGGGACTTCGCCGAACGGTACGCCGACGTGAACGACGGTGATCACGACGAGTTCTGCCGCGCCATCGCCGCGGGGAAGCTGCCGGTGCGCGAGGGCGTGTGAACGATGGGTCTACAGGTCGGCCAGCGATGACTCCAGCCCACGGATGAACGTCGGATAGGGGTAGATCAGATCCTTCAGCGTCTGGATCGGCACCTGGGCGCGCACCGCCAGCATGACGATGCCCAGCATCTCGCCGGCGGCCGGGCTCATGATCGAACCGCCCACGAGCACGCCGCGATCGGCGTCGGCGATCAGCTTGATCACGCCGTGTTCGGCGTTCGTCCCGTGGATGGAGCCGCGGGTGGAATAGCTGGTGTCGGAGACGCCCACCCTCACCTGGATCCCGGCGTCGTCGGCTTGCTGTTCGGTGAGCCCCACGCTCGCCACCTCCGGATCGGTGAACGTGACTCGCGGCACCGCCGAGTAGTCGGCGGGGGCGTGCGCCTGGCCGAGGATGTCGGCGGCTGCGATCCGTCCCTGATAGGTGGCGACGTGGGTGAACCCGCCTTTGCCGGTGATGTCCCCCACCGCCCAGAGGCCGTCGGCCGCGCGCATCCGGTCGTCCACCTCGATCGAGCGGGCTGAAGCGTCGAGCCCGGCGGCGGCCACGCCGATCGCCTCGAGATCGCTGCGCCGCCCCGTGGCGACGAGGAGCCGGTCCCCTTCGACCCCGGAACCGTCGGACAGGACCACCCGTACGCCGTCGCCCACCGACGAGACCCGTTCTGCCTTGACGCCGAGGCGGAGCGTGATCCCTTCGTCCGACAGGACGCGGCCGAGCGCCTCGCCGTTCTCGGGTTCCTCGAGGGCCAGCACGCGGGCTGCGGACTCCACCACGGTGACGTCGGCGCCGAACCGGTGGAAGACCTGCGCCAGCTCCAGGCCGATCGCGCCGCCTCCGAGCACGATCAATCGGCCGGGCACGTCGGTCGCCTCGATCGCGCCCCGGTTCGTCCAGTACGGCGTCTCGCTCAGTCCCTCGATGGGTGGGATCGCGGGTTCGCCGCCGGTGGCGAGCACGACCCCGCGCTCGGCCTCGAAGACGGTGCCGTCGACCTCGACGGAACGCGGACCGCGGAGCCGCGCCGTGCCACGCACGATCTTCGTGCCCTGGGCCTCGTGCCGTTCGACCGCGGCTTCGTCGTTCCAGTCGGCGGTGAACTCCCGGACGCGCGCCGCGACCTTCGCCCACTCGGGATCGATTCGCAACGAGCCGGCCAGACCGATGGCTCGCGCCGCTTCGGCGAGGGAATCGGCCGCGCGCACCATGACCTTCGACGGCACGCAGCCCCAGTAGGGGCATTCGCCGCCCACGAGCTTGCGTTCGATGCCCAGGACGCGGAGACCACCGTCGGTGCACCGACCGGCGACCTCCTCGCCTCCGGGGCCCATCCCCATCACGATGACGTCGGCGTCGCTCACACCCTGATCCTTCCGCTCGGAGGCCCGTGCCCACGGTAGGGTCGCACGATGGGCGTCCGTCGGTACATCACCTTGCCGCCGTGCGGCCTCGGCGTGCCGGACGGCGCCCTCGATCCCGTGCGGGTCGGCTGCTGAGTGGCCGATCCCGCCCGCCTGCGCAGCCGGACGCTCGACCGACCGTGGGGGCGCATGCACGTGTGGGAAGCCGGCCCCGACGACCCGGCTGCGCCCACGGTCCTCGCCGTCCACGGCCTGGGCGGGTCCGGCCGGTACTGGCAGGGGCTGGCCAACCGGACGGCCGGCACCCACCGGCTCATCGCCCCCGACCTCGCCGGGTTCGGCCGTTCCGACGAACCGACGCTCGACGCCGACCGCGCACTGCACCTGGCCGATCTCGACTCGGTGATCGAGGCCACCGCTCCGCCATCGCCGGTCTGGGTGGTCGGCCACTCGCTGGGCGGCGTCCTGGCCGCGCTGTGGGCGAGTAACCGGCACGAGCGCGTGGCGGGTCTGGCACTCGCCGCTGCGCCCTTCCCTACCGGCAAGGCGATGGACTTCCGATCCCGGGCGGACCTTCAGGCTTCGCCGGTACGACGGGCGATGGGCCGGGGCGTCCGAACGATCTGGCCGGTGATCGCCGTGCCGGTGGGCCTGGCGCGCGGCTACCCGCCCGCCACCGTGATCGACTTCGGCCGGCAATCGATCCGCAGCCGGGCGTGGACCATGTGGTCGTTATGGTCCGACCCGTCGTTGGTCGAGGAGATCCAGCGGGTCGGTACGCTCGATGGGTCGCTCCCGGCGCTGCTCGCTCACGCGCGTGATGACCGGACGGTGCCGATCGCCGCCCACGGGGGCTGGACGCGCCTGCTCCCACACGCCGAAGAACACGTGATCGAGGTCGGCGGCCACCAGTTCCTGCTCCGCACCGGCTTCGAGCCGGTGACGAGCTGGCTCAGAACATCTTCTGGAACTTCGTGAAGCTGCCCGCCGCCGGGTTGCCGGCGAGGTCCTTGATCGTGGCTGACGGCACGTAGACGACCGTGACGTCGCCGACCGAGGCCAACGACGCGCAGCCCGTCCCCGTGCACGAACCAGCGATGCGGACGGTCACCGTGTCCTGCGCCGCTCCTCCTTGGAGCAACAGCAACGACGACGCCCACGAAGCCGTGCCGGTGTCGAGCGTGACGTAGTTGTTGGACTTGATGTCCATCGAACCCTGGATGAAGTTGCTGATGGTCAGCAGGTCGTTGCCCGAGCCCGCCGGGTCGGTGATCGTCAAGTTCGTCGTCGACGGGATCGAGGACGGCAACAGCGCCTCGCTCCACTCCGACGTCAACTCGTCGCACGGCTCGGCCACACCGCCGTTCGACGGCGCACCGCTGCACACCCCGCTGGTGTTGTGACCCTTGCGGAACCCGACCGCCACGGGGCTCGCCTTGTCGGTAGGTGCCACCGCCGAGAACGCGGCACGGTTGCCGGCGGCGTCCTGGATCTGGTTCGGCGTGGCAAGTTGCACGCGGAACAATCCCACGGCGGTGTCGGGCTGGTTCTGCTCGTTGCCGATCGACAGGACGGCCTGGTTCCCGGCGATCGCGACCGACTGCAGGGAGCTGCCCGAGGGCACGTTGGTCAGCACCCAACCGGACGTGCACGGAGCGGGACACACGGCGAGGTTCTCGTTGAAGGTGACGACCACCTGATCGACGAACCCGTCCGCATCGATGTCGAACATCTGCGTCGCCGTCCTGGACGGGGCCGTGGTGTCGCCACCGAGGGCCGGGTCCTTCACGGCGTTGAAGCGCACCACCTCGTCGTCCCCGTGGTCCGGGTCGTTCGCGAGGCCGTCGACGGAGGCGGTGTTGACCACCGTCTGGGGCTGCGCCGGAGCGGTCACCGGGATCGTGATCGTGTCCACATCGTTCGCGTTCATGGCACCGAGCGCGCAGGTGACGGTGGTGGTGCCGGAGCACGAACCCGACGTCGTCGTGGCCGCGCCCGCCGGCGAGACGTTGCCCGGCAGGGTGTCGGTGACGGTCACGCTCGGGTCGCTGTCGGGGCCTTGGTTCAGCACGGTGAGCACGTAGGAGAACGCGCTGCCCTGGTCGATCTTCGCGGCGTTGGCCGGCGACATCGTGAGGTTGAGGTCGGCGCCCGCGACGGCGTTCACCGTGGTGTTGGCGCTCGAGCTGTTGTTCGCCGCGTTCGGGTCGTTGCCGACGGCCGTGACGTTCACGGTGTTGTTCAACGAACCGGCGCTGCCGGGCGTCACGGTGATCGTGGGCGCCGTGGAGCCGCCGGCCGCGATCGTGCCGAGGTCGCACGAGACCGAGTGCGTGCCCGACGAGTAGGTGCAGCTCGGGGACGCGCTCACGAACGTCGCCGAGGCCGGGAGGTTGTCGGTGAGGGCCACGCCGGCGGCCGCATCAGGCCCGGCGTTCGTCACGGTCGCGGTGTACGTGAGGGACGAACCCGCGTCGACGGGATCGGGTGTGTCGGCCAGGGACACACCCACGTCGATCGAGGCGGAGACGGCGTTGTCCGTCCACTGGGCGAAGTTCAATTGTTTGGTCTGGGCCACGCGCGTGAAGTCACCGCCGACGTACAGGTTCGCGTTGAAGCCACGCACCGCGAAGACACCGAGGAACCCGGCCGTCACGTTGGGGAGCCAGGACTGGTCGAGCACGCCCGTGACCGGGTCGGTCCTCACGAGCTGGTTGACGGCGATGCTCGTGTACTTGAAGAAGTGCCCGCCGAAGTACGGCACGCCGTTCAGGGTGCTGACGGCCTGCACGTTGCCGTCGGTCTTCTTCTCCCACAGCTTCGCGCCGGTCGTGGCGCTGACCGCGACGGCCTTGCCGCCACCGCCGCCGCCCGCCAGGTAGATGCGGCTGGGACCACCTTCGATGTCGAGGATGGGATAGGTGGGGTGGTAGCAGGTGGAACACGCCGAGGCGCCGCTGGAGGCATCGAGGCCGGCGAACCGCCGCTGGTCGGTGCCGTTCACCTGGACGAAGTTGCCGCCGATGAACACCCGCGTCCCCTGCACCACGATGTCACGCACGAGGCCATCGGTGGTAGGGACCCACGTGGTCGAGATCGAACCGTCGACCGGGCTCAACGCCGCGAGCTTGGCGCGGGGCGTCGAGCCGAGGGTGTTGAACGAGCCGCCGATGTAGACCTTGTCCGAGGTCACGGCGACCGCACGCACGACGGTGTTGGGCGATCCGGCAGGCTTCCAACTGGAGAGCGCGCCGGACGGGAGGTCGAAGGCGGCGACCATCTTGCGGGCCTGTCCACCCACCGTGGTGAAGTTCCCGACCGCGTACAGGCGGGAACCGTCGGGCGAAGCCGCAAGGCCGAAGACCGGGCCGCTGACGTTGGGGTTGAAGGAGGTGGGTTCACCCGTGGCGGCGTCGATCGCGGCGAGGTGGTTGCGCGCCATGGTGGCGCCGTTGTCGGCCTCGAGCGCGGTGAACTCCCCACCCAGGTAGATCGTGCCACCCACCCGCAGGATGACGCTGACCTGGTTGCTGGTGCCCCAGGTGTCGTCGGGCAGAAGCGACAGGGTTGCGCCGGCGGGGACCATGCCAGCCAATCCGATGACGATGGCGAGCAGCGAGAAGAGCGAAATCGTTCGAAGGTTGCGCCTCATGATGTTCCGCCCCCTCCCAGGGCGAATGCCTTCCGGGGAGAATCCCGAGATACTACTCCGAACGCACTAGGGAGCAACCCCCACGCCGATAATCGACCCGTTCGTCCTAGTGCCGATGCGCCGAGGAGGTACCTCTACCAGCGGGCGCGATGTCGATCCACGACGCCGCGCGACCCTCGGTCAGGGCAGGCGGACCGGCCGGATCACGGGGAAGAACGACGGCGGTGCCTCAGCGGAGGGTCGGTCGAGCAGCGGATCGAGGCGATCGGCGGGCAGCAGGTCGACCGCGTAGGCATCGAGCAGCTGGGCTTGGAGCCGCGCGGGATCGATGCCGGACGGGGTGGTTCGCCGGCCGTCCGGAAGCTCGATCCCCTCCCGATGGTCCCGACACAGCACCGAGGCATGGCCGTCGAACGCGTGCACGACGGCCGGGGTGCCCGGTCCGGGCTCCACCCAGGCGCAGAGCACGCACACCAATCGCAGGCGGGCCGGGTAGGCGTAGGCGGCGCGCCAGCCGCGTTCGTGTTCGATCACGCGACCCCACAGCGCCACGGTGCCGACCACCGAAGGCGGCGGGTACGCCGGGACCGTGTCACGGGCGAAGTCCTCGAGGGAGCGGTGCGCATAGATGCCGCATCGGCACCGCTCGCCCGGACTCTCGTGGACGGGGCGTCCGATCGACAGCAACCGGTTGAGGCCGCATCGAGCCGTGGAGGCGGCGCGTGGCTGCCACGTGTCGATCCCCACGCCGGCGCCGGCCGGGAGCAGCCGCGGCGTCCCGAGCGCGAGATGCCACGTGCGCCAGCCGACGATGGGCTCGTCGGTCGGCGCGACGACCTCGAGGGGTCGGGCCGCACCCATCGTTCGAGGGTGCGCCCCACCGGCGTGAACCGCAAGGGAGCCGCTGGGCATTACGCTGCGCCGCGATGGCTCCCGACGACGTGCGCACGCCCGCTACTCAGGCGCTCGAAGGCTCCGGCCTCGCCTTCGAGGTGGTGCGATTCGAGCCGCCGTCGAGCGCGCAGGAGAGTGCGGACCGCCAGGGAATCGACCTCGCCTCGTTGCTGCGCACGATCGTCGTGCGGCGTGGAGCCGACGACTTCGTCTTCGTGCTGGTGCCGGGAGGACGGCAGATCGCCTGGCCGAAACTCCGGTCGCACCTGGGGGTCAAGCGCATCTCGCTGCCCGACGCCGAGGAGGCCAGGGCCGCGACGGGCTACGAACGGGGCGCCATCACGCCCTTCGGCTCCATCAACCCGTGGCCCGTGATCGCCGATGCGACCGTGGCTGCGCTCGGCCGCGTCGCCATCGGCGGCGGCGCCCGCGGGGTGAACCTGCATCTCGATGCGCACGACCTGATCGGTGCGACCCACGCCGAAGTCGCGGACGTCACCGTCGAGGCGGCGGAGTCGGACTGAGCCCGCCCCGGCTCAGGAACCGACCGGGCCGCCCACCGACATAGGCGGTCTGGTGAGCGATCGGGTCAGCTCGATGCGGGTGCCGCCGGCCTCGCGGTCGACCACCACCTCATCCATCAGGGTCCGCATGATCATCAGGCCGTTGCCCCGGACGGGATCCGGATCGCGTTCGGCCCACCGTCCGTCGTCCGCCACGTGCACCACGACCCGATCGCCGTCGATCCAGCCGCGGAACTCGATGGAGCCCTCGGGCGTGGGGCGGGCATGCTCGACCGCGTTCGCGAGGGCCTCGCTGCTCGCGAGGATCAGTTCCTCCACGATGCCCTCGGGAACCTGGTGGACCTCCAGCCAGGTCCGGAGCGCGGCTCGCGCGGGAGCGAGTGCACCGGGATCGCGCTCGATCACGCGGTGGAAGCTCGGTCGGAGCGTCACGGTGAGGATGGCGACGTCGTCGACCGACGTTCCCTCGTCGATCAGTTCAGCGGCCAGGGCATCGCCGAGACCGTCGCGGTCCGCGTCCTGTTCCGCCACGTGCTCCGCCGTTTGCCGCAGACGTTCGAGACCTTCGTCCAGGGATTCGTCGCGGCGCTCCACCAAGCCGTCGGTGTAGAGGACCACCGTGTCGCCGGGTTCCATCGTGGTCAAGGACTCTTCCCGGTGGGCGGGCTCCACCACCGCGAGCGGCACCGACCGACCGCCTTCGAGGAACCGCGCCTTCCCGAGGCGATCCACGACCATGGGGGGAAGGTGTCCGGCGGAGGCGTAGCGCAACGTCCCCGTCGAGCACTCGAGTTCGGCGCTCGCCACCGTGGTCACCTCGGCTCCGGGCAGGTCCCTGGAGAACCGGTCGAGCGACGTCAAGAGCGAGGCAGGGCCGTGCGCCTCCTGGGAGAGGGCACGCCAGGCGACCCGCAGCTGTCCCATCGTCGCCGCGGCGGCGAGCCCGCGGCCCACCACGTCCCCGACGGCCATCGCCAACGTGTCCTCGGAGAGCTCGAGCGCGTCGTACCAGTCGCCGCCGACGTCGAGGATCTGGGCGGCCGACCGGTACAGCCCGTGGACGGAGGCCTGCGCGAGGACGGGGAGATCGGCCGGCAGCATCGCCCGCTGGAGCTCCTCGGCGGCGGCCCGGGTCTGATCGGATGTCTGGGCCCGACGCAAGGCCTGCGCGACCTGCGCGGACAACGCGCGGACCGCCTCTTTCACATCGGTGGACGGGAGATGCTGGGCATCCAGGACCAGCACGACGGCGCCGATCGGCGCTCCCTGGACCACCAGCGGCAGCGCCCACACCCCGCGTCCCTCGGCGCCGGAGATGCCGAAGCCCGCCGGATACCGGGATCGGAACGCCTCGGTGGTTTCGGCCAGGACTTCGCGACCGGTCCTGAAGGCCTCGCTCGAGGCCGCCGCGTCATCGATCGCCAGTCGGGGCATCTGCGAGGCGTCATCGTCGGCCAGCCCGCGGACCGCCACGAACTCCAGGTACCCGTCTTCATGTGCCAGGGCCACACCACCGGCGATCGCCTTCGCGATCGCGATCACTCTGGTGAGCACGATCCCGGCAGCCGCCTCCGCCGTCGAGGCTCGCGACAGCTCGACCGACAGCCGCCGCTGCGATTCGACGCGGGCCCGCTCACGCTCCGCCGTCGCGCGGGCCTCATCCACCGCGGCGAAGAGCCTCGCCTGCTCCAGCGCACGGGCCCCGGTCGAGGCGAGATCTTCCAGGAGCGTGCGATCGTCTTCGTCGAGGCGCCGGGAGGGCGGGAAGCGGAACCCGAGCGCGCCCAGCGTGGCTCGCGGCACGTTCAGAGGTACGACGGCGGTGGGGCCGTCCGGTGATTCCGTTCCCTCCGTGAAGACGCTGATCCCACTCGTGGCCACCCGCACGATCGCGTGGTCGTCGTCCAATGGGAGCGGCCCCAGCGCCGTGGTCGCCTTGGCTCCCTCGATGGTGGTCTCCGACGCACCCACGGCGTCACGTACCGGGACGATCTCGAGGGCGGTGCCTTCGTCGTCGAGGAGCCCGAGGGTGACCGACACGGCGCCCGTCGCCTCCTGGGCGCACCGCACCATGGCCTCCACGACGGCGTCGACATCGTGCGCATCGAGCAGCGCGGCGGCCATCGTCTGCATCGCCTCGTTGCGTCTCGCGTCGGCTCGCAGCCGCCGCCGCGACGCCTCCAGCGCCTCCTCGCGACGCCTCGCCAGGCTGATCGCGAGCTGCACCAGACCGGCGAGCGCGAGCGCCGCCAGGAGCAGACCGAGCGGGCCCACGAGATCGGTGTTCCCCGGAACGACGACGCCCACCAGCCACCGTCGGCCCCCGACGGACACCTCCCGTGTCACGGCGTCCGGCGCGACCGATGGATCGCCGTACAAGGCCTGGCCGCCATCCAGCACCACCAGCTGGGTGTCGGCCGGGAGCTGGTGTTGCACCACGGACACGAGCTCGTCGGTGCGATAGGCCGCCGTCACGTAGCCCACCTGGGCCGCCATCCGGTCCTCACTCGTCGCGAGCGGAACGCCATGCCGGTACAGGGGCGCGATCACGAGGAACCCGGGCTCTCCGGTGGTGGACAGCTGCAGCGGAGGGGTCAGCTGAGAAACGCCAGCAGCGAGCGCCGCGGTCGTGATGGGTCCGCGCGCCGGATCATTGCCCACATCGAGCCCGAGGACCGACCGACTGAGCCGGTTGGACGGAGTCACCGCGATCACCGGGTAGTAGCGCGCCCGATGGGGTGCTCGCACGTACTCACCGAGATCCACGCGATCGACGATCTCCAGCCCGGTGGCGCGTTCGAAGGCGTGGCGGTCCCGACCGGTGACGATCGTGCCCAAACCCAGGGCGGAGATCCCGGGCTGGACCCGTACCCCGCGGGCGAACGAGGCGAAGCGGCGGACGCTGACCTCGCCGTTTCGGCCCACCACCGCGCCCGCTCCTCGGAGCCCCGCCAGGAGCTGGTCGACGGTGGACCCGAGCGAGTCGGCGGCAGCGTCGGCGACCTCCCGTCGCTGACCCTCGACCTGGTCGCGTCGCAGGAGCGCCGAGGAGACCGCACTGACCACCGCGAGGACGATCAGCGCACAGACGAGGAGCGTGCTGGGCCATCGCCGAACCAACCAGGGCCTGCCCCGACCCTCGCCGACATCACGGCCGATCATCGGAGAAGTCTGTCACACGCCCTTCCTCCGACGCCCGTACGCTTGCGTACGGACGGTGCTCCCGGGCACGAGTTACCGTGACGCCCTCGCGAAGCCCTGTCTTCGCCGATGGAGCATCCGAGATGGGGTTGGAGATCACCGCCGCCGAGGCGCCCGATGCCGAACTCGCCCTACGAGGCGAACTGGACCTGGCCACGGCCGGGCGGCTGCTCGAGGTCGCGCGGACACTACGGAGTGGATGCAACGTCCGGCTGGACGTCAGCGAGCTCCATTTCGCCGACAGCAGCGGGATCCGAGCCATGCTGGAGGTCGTGGATTCGATCAAGCCGGGGACTTTGGTCCTGGTCCGGCCCACGCGCTCGGTGCGTCGGGTCCTGGAGCTGTTGGGGATCGATCAGGGCGCGGGGATCGTGCTGAAGGACTGAGCGCCCGGTCGTTCACCCCGCTTCGGCGGGCAGGACCATCGCGACCGCGTCGCCGTTCCATCGGAGTTCCGACGCGATCGCTCCGATCAAGCGGAGACGCAGGTCGTCCTGGTCCGAGGCCTCGGGCGATCGCACACCGAAGGTCTTGATCCGCATCGATCCCGCCTGATCCAGCTCGAGCGACACCCGGATCCGGGGCCCGTCGGCGAAGGCGAGCACCTCGGTCACGGCGAGCTTGCCGTCCTCGACGCGCTCGTCGTCGATGCCCCACGCGGTGCCGCAGGCCCCGATGAAGGTTCGGATCATGGTGTGGAGGGCAGGATCCGACGGCAGATCCAGGGTCGCCGATGCCGGCGGAGATCCGTTCACCGTTCGGGGAGATCCTCGACGCGCTCCACGACCGTGAGCACCGTGTCCAGACCGGTAAGCGCGATCACCTTCATCGGAGCCGGTTGGAGACAGGCCATCGCCACGCCGCCACCGTGCTCGCGCGCTCGTTCCGATGACGCCACGATCACCCCGAGGCTGCTGGAGTCCATGAACGACACCCGCTGCATGTCCACGGCCACCCACGGCGTGCCTGCATCCATCGCGGTCGCGAGCGCCTCAGCGAGCTGAGGAGAGGTGTGAAGGTCGAGTTCGCCGGCCACGGAGAGTATCGTCCAGCCCTGCTGGGTATGACGTTCGAACGCGAGATCCATCGAATGCTTCCTCCGGGTTGCGGTCGGCGACTCGCCGGGATCCATCAGACGACGCCAGGGTACAGGAGGCGAGCTTGCGACCAGAGCCGACCACGATCTCACTGACCGTTCCGGCTTCGCCGTCCTCGATCGCCATCGTGCGAACCGTGGCGGCGACGGTGGCGGGACGACTCGAGGTTCCGTACGACACCGTCGACGACCTGCGGATCGCGGTCGCCGAGGCATGCAACCGCATCCTCACCTCGGCCCCCCACGCGGCCGAACTCCGACTCGACGTCGAGTGGGACGAGGCCTCGCTCGTCGCGACCGTGTCCACGGGGGTCTCGCCTGGCGACCAACCCCCCGCGCACTCGACGGCGTGGGAATGGCGCATCATCGAAGGGCTCACCGACCACGCGTCGGAAGCGATCACCGACGGTCGGCTCGCGATCGAACTGCGGATCGGCATCGGCTCCCGCGTCGTATGAGCGAGCAAGCGTCGGCAGGTGAAGCTCGGGAGGCGGACGACCGCGAAGTCGCCGCGTGGTTCGCGCAGCTCCCCGATCCGAAGGCCCGCGACGCCCTCGCCGAGCAGTTCCGCCCGCTGGCCGACTACCTCGCCCGGCGGTTCGCCGGCCGAGGGGAGAACGTCGAGGACCTCCAGCAGGTCGCGGCGATCGGATTGCTCAACGCGATCGACCGCTTCGACCCTGGCCGTGAGGTGCGGTTCTCGACGTACGCGTCGGCGACGATCGTCGGTGAGCTCAAGCGCAATTTCCGCGACAAAGGATGGACCATCCGTGTGCCCCGGCGGCTCCAGGAGCTCGCGACGCGTTTGAACCAGACCCTCCCGGAGATGACCGGATCCCTCGGCAGGACGCCGACCATCCCGGAGTTGGCCGAGCGGCTCGACGTGGAACCCGAGGACATCGTCGAGGCGATGGACGCCGCGCAGGCGTACTCGGCCACATCGCTGGACGCTCCGTTCGGCGAGGAAGGACTCACGCCTTCCGACACGCTCGGGGACGAGGATCCATCCATCGCGATGACCGACGAGTGGGCCTCGCTGGCGCCCGTCGTCGAGGCGCTGCCGCCCCGCTCACGGCGGGTCCTCTACCTCCGGTTCTTCCGGGGACTGACGCAATCGGAGATCGCCCAGGACATCGGCGTCTCCCAGATGCACGTGTCGCGCATCCTCGCTCAGACGATCCAGGAGCTCCGGGAAGGCGTGGGAGCCGACGACACCGGCCAGCCGAACGCGACCGACGACGCCGAGCCCTAGGAGCCGGCGTTCCGCACACGTTGACGAGGCCAGGTTTCGCGCCTCCCACAGACGGGAACATCCTGGTCAGCCGAACGATCACGGGCCAACGATCCGAGGAGGACGAGATGAGCGGAGTCGAGGACAAGACCGAAGGCACGATGGACAAGGCCAAGGGCAAGGTGAAGGAAACGGTCGGCGACATGACCGACAACGAGCGCCTTGAGCGCGAAGGCAAGCGCGACCAAGCCGAAGGCGCGGCTGAGAAGGCGAAGGGTCACGTGAAGGACGCCGCGGATGACGTTCGCGACGGGGTCGACGATCTCCGCAAGTAACGCTCGCAACCGAGCGATCGCAGCGCGAAGCCCCCGTGTCGTCATGACCCGGGGGCTTCGGCTCGTCATGGATGAAGGTGGTGGCAGGTGCCGCGGTTGAGGAGGGTCTCGGATTCCCAGCCGGGCATCCGCAGGGTCGGACGCGGTAAGGGGTTCTCCTACCTCGATCACCGGGACATGCCGATCCGCGACGCCGACACCTTGGCTCGGATCGATGCGCTCGCCATCCCACCGGCCTGGACCGACGTCTGGATCTGCCCGGCGGAGAATGGCCACATCCAGGCCACGGGAACCGATGCCGCTGGACGTCATCAGTACCTCTATCACGCAACCTGGCGCGAACGACGCGACGTCGAAAAGTTCCGACGCGTCGAAGGGTTCGCCCATCGATTGCCCGCCGTTCGCCGGCAGGTCACCCGCGATCTGCGCGAAGGGGACCTCGCCAGGGCCACGGTGTTGGCGTGCTCGATCCGCCTACTGGACCAAGCATTCTTCAGGATCGGCTCGGAGGACTATGCAGCCCAGAACGGCTCGTTCGGTTTGGCTACCATCCGCAAGAGCCATGTGTCGCTCGAAGGGGACGAAGCCACGTTCGACTACACGGCCAAGAGCGGCAAGCGACGGATCCAGGTGGTGCGCGACCCCGACCTGATGCCCATCCTGCGCACGCTGAAGGAACGACGAACGGGCCGGGAACTCCTTGCCTACCAGCTCGACGGGCGGTGGCGCGACCTACGGTCCGGGGAGATCAACGAGTACCTCAAGGCCCTCGCGGGTGAGGAGTACTCCGCCAAGGATTTCCGGACCTGGCACGCCACCGTGCTCGCGGCGGCCGAGGTCGCAGCGTCTCCGCCGGCCACCTCCGTCGCAGCAAGCAGGAAGGTGGTCACGGAGACGGTGAAGGCCGTCGCCGGCTACCTGGGGAACACCCCCGCGGTGGCGCGCGCCTCCTACATCGATCCGCGCGTGTTCGATCGGTACCGCGACGGCATCACGATCGGGTCGGTGGCCGGCTCGTTCGACCTGTCCAGCGGGGAACGCGTTCGGGCACGGGTCGAACGTGCCGTGCTCGAACTCCTCGACCACGATGCCCCGGCTGCCGCCGCGGCGTGAACGACGTCGCGATCGCGGAGCGTGCAGGGCGTGTAGATCACTCCTCGATCGGGAATGCGTCCCTTGCAGGCAGGGCCCGGGCCAGACCGGGGTACGCCAGGAGGTGCAGTCATGGAACGAACGGTCACGAGAACGCGGAACGACACGGCTGATGATGTCGTGGTGCTCGCCGACGGTGCCGCACCACGATCCCGCATCCGATGGGCAGCTGTGTTCGCAGGGATGGTGCTGTCGGTAGGCCTGTTGGTCTTGCTCTCCTCGTTGTGGTTGGCGATCGCCTACGGCTCCGACGAGGCCTTCGTCGTGCGCAACCTCGAGTGGTTCGTGGGCGCCAGCGCCGTGGGCTGTCTCCTGATCGGCGGGTTCCTCGCGGGACGGTTGTCTGGCGTGCCCGGCGCCGGAACCGGCCTCGCACACGGATTGACGCTGTGGGCGTTGACCCTGTTGGTCGTCTTGGCGATCGGTATCCCATCGGTGATCAACGTGCTGAACCTCGGGCGCGTGGCCACCGAGCTCCAGCCGACCACCAGCGTCATCGCCTCCGGGGTGGACAGCAGCCTGTGGGCGACGTTCATCGCGATGGTCGGGGCGCTCGTGGCGGCGGGGATCGGCGGCATGATCGGCGGCGCGTCGCAGCGCCGACACGATCACGTCGACGACCTCGACCGGCGATGAACACCTCGACCTCACCGATGACGCGCGACCGCAGCCGGCGGCTCGACGAGATCGACGACGCGCGGGCCGCCCGGTTGCGGGATCGCCTGAAGCGTCGGCTCCTCGTCGCATCGGTGGCCGGGCCCGTCATCGGCGTGGTGATGGGGGTCCTGGTCGGCTCCGTGGCCTTCCAG
>DATLPI010000122.1:0-2075 GCA_035535815.1 Actinomycetota bacterium
ACCGTCAACCGCGAACGCGGAGGGTGATCGGTGGCTACATCGACTGGTAGGGCGGACTGCTGGCGGGCGTAGCCAGCTTCCTCTCCACCCTCTCCGTCAACCGCGACCACTGCAAGGGGTGGCGGTACCCTTCGGTGGTGCCCGCGGACGAACGCTCGTCGAAGGTCCTCGATCGATGCGACAGGCACCCGGGAAGCCCGGCCGTCGCACGATGCGACGGGTGCGGCCGCCCGATGTGCCTCGCGTGCTCGACGCCGGTGCGCGGGGAGAACTTCGGCAGCGAGTGCCTCGCCGACGTCTTGGGCCCCGATGCCGCCGATGCGACCGACCCGAGCACACCGCGCCCCGACCGCGGCGTCAGGACGCTCGCGCTCGCGGCATTCGGCCTCGCCGTCCTCGCGACGGCGCTCCCGTGGAGTCGGTTCGGACCTGGCTCGGGCGCGTTCGGCGCGTGGACGCGGAGCGGCCACTGGTCCCTGGTCGCCGCGCTCGCCGCGATCGGCGGACTCGTCATCACCGCGGCGCGGCTGCGCTCCCGGCTGCGGGATCCTGGATGGGACGTGGCGATCGCGGGCCTCGGGGCGCTGGTGGTCGTCGCCGCCCTCCTCTCGGTGTTGTTCCCACCGGCTTTCTCGCGGCCCTGGCTCGGACCGTGGTTCGCCGTCGTCTTCGGCACCGTCGCCTGCGGGACCTCGATCCTCGCCGCCAGAACCGCCCGACAGACAAGTGCCGTAGACGTTTGACTCCGAACTAGGGGCGGTGTTCGATAGGCCCGGCTCGGGGAGCCGCGAGCGGCGCGGGGAGCCCAGAAAGGAGCATGCATGTCGCAGTCGGGTGGGTTCGACTGGTCGAAGATGTCCACGGCCAGCAGGATCTTGATCATCGCTGGCGCGCTCTACATCATCGATCTCTTCCTCCCATGGCAGAGCGTCGATCTCGGCGCACTCGGGTCGGTGACGGCGAACGGCGTGCACGGGATCGGCGTGTTGAACCTTCTCCTCGCGATCGCGCTCGTGGCCTGGGAGGTGATGGCCGTCGCAGAGGTGGAGATCAACGCGCCCAAGTCGCTGATCAGCGCCGCGCTCGCGGGCGGGATCGTGCTCTTCACGGTCCTGAAGATCATCGTCGATAGCGAGGCGATGGCGATCTTCGCGTGGATCGGTCTCATCCTGGCGCTCGTGATCGGGTACGGCGGCTGGATGCGCTGGCAGGAACACCAGGCCTCGGGCGGCGGCATGGGTGGGAGCAGCACCGGCGGCACCGCTCCCCCTCCGATGCCCGGCGGCCCACCGGCTTGATGCACTGAGCTCCACCGATCGTGGCGAAGGGCCCGGCGATCCGCCGGGCCCTTCGCGTTCCTACGACCTCGATCTCTGGGTCCTCGCCCGGACGTACGATGCTGAGGACGCCGTGAAGCGATGTCCGTTCTGCGCCGAGGAGATCCAGGACGAAGCGATCAAGTGCCGCTTCTGCGGCAGCATGCTCGACGAGCCCCTCCCGGGCCCCCCGCCGGATCAACCGAGCTCGTCGACCTGCGACGAGGCGCTGCAGTTCACCCACTCGGGCTCGAGGTACCTCCTCGGGTACGGACGCGACTTCTTCGGGATCTGGGACCGCCAGGGCGGTCACGGTCCGGTCTCGCGTTACCCCAGGACCGACGACGGGTGGCGTTCGGCCTGGCTCTCGTTCTCCGCCTGGGAGCCGCAGAGCGCCGAGGTGGGCATCGGTGCCGCATCCACCCGGCTCTCGACGGCCTCCCCGCAGGGCGCATGGGTGGCGCCGGGGCCGCCGCAGCGCCGGGTGAGCGGTGCCTGGTGGCTCCTCCCGATCTTCATGGGCTGGGTCGGTGGCCTGATCGCATGGCTCGTCAACAAGGATGTCGACCCCAAGCGCGCCCGGGCGATGCTCATCACGGGGATCGCGATCAGTGCGGTCGTGGTCATCCTGCTGGTGTCCGCACCCCCCTCGACCTCCTGAACCCCGACGTCGCGCCTCCCAGCGATCCGCCGATCACCCCCCAGGCGAGCGCGACCAGGGTTCCGGTGACCGGATCGGGACCGATCCACACGTGGCCA
>DATLPI010000123.1:0-2441 GCA_035535815.1 Actinomycetota bacterium
CCGTCGGGATCCTTCTCCGGGTTGTAGCAACCCAGGGAGAGGCCCACGAGCGCCGGCGAGGCGGCGAGCGGTCGCATCACCGCGAGCAGTTCGTCCCAGGTGGCACCGCCCGGCATCAGGTAATCGGTCGCGGGGAACACTGCTTCATCCAGCACGTCGACGTCCAGATGCAGCCAGAACCGGCCTCCCCCTGCGACGAGTGCGCGTTCGACGCGTGCTCCGACGCCTGGGCCGTCGGCCGTGATGGCGTCGACGTCCAGATGGGTCAACCCATCGATCGTTTCGGGATGGACCATGCCGTCGGCGAGCGACTCCT
Organism: Actinomycetota bacterium; assembly: GCA_035535815.1. Taxonomy (GTDB): domain Bacteria; phylum Actinomycetota; class UBA4738; order UBA4738; family HRBIN12; genus JAOUEA01. The sequence continues at coordinate 317 of DATLPI010000123.1, forward strand.
CGAGATCCCGATAGCCGAGGATCGCGGTGTCGGCCGGCGCGATCGAGGCACCGTCGCACACGTCGACCCAGGGCTTCGGCCCCAGCCCCAGCGCCACGGCCATCGGCATGTCCGCGGCCTCTCCCGTCGGCGAGGTGACGCCGTCGTAGAGGTCGAGATGGCCGTCGAGGTAGGCGAGACCCACGCGCCCGAGTGTGTCGCGCGCGCCCGCGAGCGCGCCGGGGAGTTCGGAGCAACAGCCGCCCGCCAGGAACGGCTGCTCGTCGCGTTCGAGGGCGGCGCTCACCGCGGTGCGGATCGTCGAGGTCGTGGCGAGCACGTCGGGGGCAGCGACGATCCCGGACTCTGGGTCGCGGCGTTCGCCTCGGATCCGGACGTCCAGGTCGTCGAGGTCGCGCGCTTCGATCGCCGCCGGCAGGCCCAGGGCACGGAGCGCCACCGGCGCCAGCTCCGTGCCGCCCGACCGGCCCACCGAGTCGGTCGGGACACCGATGAACGTCCTCGTCGTCATCGTCGCTCTCGTCTGATCGGCTCCGAGCGTCAGGCTCGGGTGCGATCACCCTTCGGATCGTGGAACGGCTCGAGCTGCACGGTGGCCGGCACCAACCGATCCCCCACCTGCACGGACCAGCCGTCGGCATCGAGCTCGCCGTGCACCCAGGCCAGGCCCACCGATCCGCCGCCGAGCGAGGGCGCGACGCCCGCCGACGTGATGTGACCTCGCCGATCGTCCCCGTGCAGGAGCGACTCGCCGTGCCAGAGGGTCACACCGGCCGCAAGCACCGACACCAGGCGGCGCTCACGAGGAGCGTCCTTCAAGGCCGTCAGCGCCCCCCGGCCCACGAAGTCCTCATCGCCGCGGAGGTGCACCGCGAACCCGAGCCCGGCCGAGAACGGATCGTCGAGCTGGCCGATGTCGTGGCCCCACGAACGGAACCCTCGTTCCAGCCGGGCCGCATCGAACGCGAAGGCGCCCGCGTGCCGCAACCCCAGGTCGTCGCCGGCCGCGACGATCCGCTCGTACAGGTCGGTCACGAACTCCGTCGGCACCGACAGTTCCCAGCCCAACTCTCCGGTGAAGGACACGCGGAACGCCCACGCCCGCGTCCAGCCCACCTCGATCTCGCGCGCCGACAGGAACGGGAACGCCTCGTTCGTGAGGTCCTCGTCGGTGAGGCGCGACAACAGCTCCCGCGACCGGGGCCCGGCCAGGTGCAGGGTGGCCCACCCGCTCGTCACGTCGGTGACCACCGTCCCGGAGCCCGCGGCGTTGCGCAGCAGCATCTCGGTTCGGCGTTGGGCCAGCGTGGGCGCGAGCACCAGGAACCGGTCATCGGCCATCCGCGTGACGGTGGGGTCCATCTCGATCCCGCCGCGCTCGTTGCAGATCATCGTGTACACGACGCGTCCGATCGGCACGTCGATGTTCGCCGTACAGAGTCGCTGCAGGTCGGCCATCGCCGACGGCCCTTCGACCATGAACTTGGAGTAGGTCGTCAAGTCGTAGAGGGCCACCGCTTCCCGCGTCGCTCGCACTTCTTCGCGCACCGACGGTAGCCAGGAAGGTTCGACGAAGTCGTACGTGACCTCGGGGTCGACGGTGCCGGGTTCGAACCAGTTGGCACGCTCCCAGCCGGCGGCCTGGCCGAAGGCGGCCCCGGCCGCGCGCATGCGATCCCACAACGGGATCCGGCGGATGCCGCGCGCGGTGACCGGCTGCTTGCCCGGCCAGTGCATCTCGTACAGACCGCCGAGCGATTCGACCGTGCGTTCGCGGAGCCAGCTGCGCGCGTTGGACCACCGGCCCATCCGCGCGACGTCGACATCGGTGAGGTCGTACGTGGGATGGCCTTCCACGATCCATTCCGACAAGGCCATGCCGACGCCGGGGCCGTAGATGATGCCCTGGGAGTTCAGGCCGGCCGCCACCCACAGGCCGGGCACCTCGGGGAACTCGCCCAGCTGGAACGCGGCGTCCGGCGTGAAGCTCTCGGGCGCCCGAAGGTAGTGGCTGAACCCGATCGTCTCCAGCTCCGGCAGTCGCTGTCGCGCGTTCGCCAGCACCGGCGCGAAGTGATCCCAATCGGGCCCCAGCTCGACGAACCCGGTGGTGGGCACGAGATCG
>DATLPI010000124.1:0-5054 GCA_035535815.1 Actinomycetota bacterium
CAAGCTCGTCGATGTCGCGCCCGACGGGTTCGCGCAGCGGATCGTCGAGGGGATCGTGGCGGTGCCGCAGACGGGTTCACGCGAGGGAGCTCAGGAGGCGGTGGTGGACCTGGGCTCGACCGGGTACCGGGTGCGCGAGGGGCACCGGCTGCGACTCGAGGTGGCGACGAGTTGTTTCCCCCGGTTCGCGGTGCATCCCGGCACCGGTGAGGACCCGATGCTGGCGGTCGGAGGCTCACCCAGTGACCAAGGATTGCTGGTGGGCGGCAGCGAGGGATCCGCCGTGTCGCTGACCGTGATCTAGCGGGCCGGGCTCCAGGTCAGTCTCTGGGACCGGCCGCCAATCGCGCCCGTGCCAGTCGGTCGGCCGCCTCAGCGGTCGTCATCCCCTCTCGATCGGCGCTCTCGAACACGTCGGTCAGCGTCTGCCCGATCCCCGCCAGCCGAGCCGCCACGGCGGCCTCGTCCCAGCCGAACCGCTCGTAGCCCGCCAGGTGGATCACCCCACCGGCGTTGATGACGTAGTCGGGCGCGTACAGCACGCCCGACTCTCGCAGCCGGCCGGCGTCCTCGGCCGTGGCCAGCTGGTTGTTGGCCGCCCCCGCTACCACCGGGCACCGAAGCGCCGGGATCGTCTCAGCGTCCAACACGGCGCCGGTCGCGCACGGCGCGTACACATCGCACTCGGTGCCGATCACGTCGTCCGGCGCCACCACGGGCGCTTCGACGGATGCCGCAGCCTCGCGGGCGCGGACCTCATCGACATCCGATACGAGCACCCGCGCACCCGCGTCATGGAGCAGCCCGATCAAGCGCCCGCCCACCGACCCGACGCCCTGCACCAACACCCGCACGTCGGCCAGATCGCCCGAGCCGAAGGCATGCCGCGCGCTCGCCACGATCCCGTGGAAGACCCCGACCGCGGTTCCGGGTGCGGGATCGCCCGAGCCCCCCGCCTCCCGCGAACGTCCCAGCACGTGGGACGTGACCTCGCCGATCACGTCCATATCGGTCTGGTTCGTGTTCATGTCGGCGGCCGTGACATAGGTCCCGTGAAGCGAATCCACCAGCCGCCCGTACCGCCGAAGCAGTTCCCCCCGCTCCTTCGGCGCGGGCACCGCCGGAACGGCGATCACCGCCTTGCCGCCGCCGTAGGGCAGATCGGCCGCGGCCTGCTTGAAGGTCATCGCTCCGGAGAGCCGGAGCACATCCACCAGCGCATCATCCGGCGACGCATAGGCCTTCAGCCGCGTCCCACCCATCGCCGGCCCCAACACCGTCGAATGCACGCCGACGAACATCCACGCGCCCGTCGAGGCATCGAACCGAACGACGACCTCTTCCCCATCCCAATCCCGCAGCGGTCCCTCGAACATCGCGCCGCAGTCTAAGTCCTGCACCCTCGGCAGGAACGGGGCCAGCCCCCCCGGGACTTCGTCGAGTGCCCGCCCAGATCGGTCAGCGGCGCACCCGATAGCGCAGGTGAAGCACCCGGTTGCCCTGGATCACCACGTCAGGATCCTCCAACAGGTGCTGCGCGTGGACCGACCCGAAGTAGCGCTTGCCGGACCCGAACACGACGGGGACGACGTCCATGCGTACCTCGTCGATCAGGCCCGCGGCAAGCACCTGGCCACCGACGTCGCCAGCGGCGACCTCGACGATGCGATCACCCGCAAGCTCCTGCGCCTTGGCCACGGCTGCCTCGACGCCGTCGACGAAGTGAAACGGCGCCTCGGGGTCCCAGCCCTCGGGCTCCGACCGGTGCGTCACGACGACCACGTGCTCGATCCCGCTCGGAGGCTTCCCGTCCCAGCCGTCCGTCATGTCGAAGACGTGGCGGCCGGCGATCGTCACCCCGATCTGGTCCCAGTACGGCCGGGTGTAGTCGTAGGACGTCTGCGACACCTTCAGGTAGCCGCTCTCGTCCAACGGGACGTCACCGCTGGACAACCAGTCGAAGAGGGGTCCGGGCTGGTCGTGCTCGTCCGCGATGAAGCCGTCCACCGACACCGAGCTGTACATGACTACGTTGCCCATGGGGGCTCTCCTCTGCCTTGTGAAGCCCCCAAATTAGCGTGTCGTGAGCGGTCGCTCTTGTGAGGGATCCATTGGGCCAAATCAGGAACGCGAAAAGGCCGAGGTCACCGCGAAAGGGGCGTTCAATTTCCCCTGCGCGGTGGGCCTCGGCCCCTCCAGCGTCGAGCGAAGACTAGTCCGAGCGAGACTAGTGCATGTGGCCGTCGCCGGCCGCAGCTTCATCTTCCTCGGGCTTCTCGACCACGGCGCTCTCGACCGTCAGCACGATGGCGGCGATCGAGGCTGCGTTCTGCAGCGCCGAACGCGTCACCTTGGCCGGGTCGATGATGCCGGTCTTGACCATGTCGACCCACTCGCCGGTCGCGGCGTTGAAGCCTCGGCCCTCACCTTCGGTGCGGAGCTGCGCGACGATGACCGAACCCTCGTAGCCGGCGTTCTGCGCGATGCGACGTGCAGGCTCGGCGAGCGCACCCCGGACGATGTTCGCGCCCGTGGCCTCGTCGTCGGTGAGATCGACCTTGTCCAGCGCGGACTCGGCACGGATCAGCGTCACACCGCCGCCGGGGACGATGCCTTCTTCCACGGCCGCGCGGGTCGCGGAGACGGCGTCCTCGATGCGGTGCTTCTTCTCCTTGAGCTCGACCTCGGTGGCCGCGCCGACCTTGATCACCGCGACGCCACCGGACAGCTTGGCCAGCCGCTCCTGCAGCTTCTCGCGGTCCCAATCAGAGTCGGTGTTCTCAACCTCGCCCTTGATCTGGGCGATGCGGCCGCTCACGGCCTCGGCGTCACCCTGACCCTCGACGATCGTCGTGGTGTCCTTCGTGATGATGATCCGGCGAGCCGAACCCAGCAGGTTGAGGTCGGCGTTCTCGAGCTTGAGACCGACCTCTTCGGAGATGACCTCGGCACCGGTCAGGATCGCGATGTCCTGCAGCATGGCCTTGCGGCGGTCACCGAACCCCGGGGCCTTCACGGCCGCGGCGGTGAACGTGCCACGGATCTTGTTGACCACCAGGGTTGCCAGGGCTTCGCCCTCGACGTCCTCAGCGATGATCACGAGCGGCTTGCCGCCCTGCATCACCTTCTCGAGGACGGGCAGCAGTTCCTGCACGCTCGAGATCTTCTTGTTGACGACCAGGATGGCCGGGTCGTCCATGACCGCTTCCTGAGCTTCGGCGTCGGTGATGAAGTAGGGCGAGATGTAGCCCTTGTCGAACTGCATGCCTTCGGTGAACTCGAGTTCGATGCCGAAGGTGTTCGACTCCTCGACGGTGATGACGCCGTCCTTGCCGACCTTGTCCAGGGCCTCGGCGATCGTCTCGCCGATCGCGGGGTCCGCGGCCGAGATGGACGCCACCTGGGCGATCTCTTCCTTGGACTCCACTTCCTTGGCCTGGTTCTTGATGGCCTCGACGGCCAGCTCGACGGCCTTCTCGATGCCGCGCTTCAGCGCCATCGGGTTGGCGCCGGCGGCCACGTTCTTCATGCCGCCCTTGACCATGGCGCGAGCGAGCACGGTGGCCGTGGTGGTGCCGTCACCGGCGACGTCGTTCGTCTTGGTGGCGACCTCCTTGGCGAGCTGGGCGCCCATGTTCTCCCACGGGTCCTCGAGCTCGACCTCCTTGGCGATCGTCACACCGTCATTGGTGATCGTGGGAGCACCCCACTTCTTGTCGAGCACCACGTTCTGGCCCTTGGGTCCGAGCGTGATGGCGACGGCGTCGGCGAGCTTGTCGACGCCTGCCTCCAGGCCACGGCGAGCTTCCTCGCCGAACTTCAGCAGCTTCGAAGCCACTGGTACCTCCTTCAGGTCGTAGAGACGGGAACGGGGCCCGCCGCCTGCGTGCGCAGCGCGTGCGAACCCCGGGACCGCAGAGCAGGTTGGTTACTTGGAGAGCACGGCCAGCACGTCGCGGGCGCTCAGGATCAGGTACTCCTGGCCCTCGACCTTGACCTCGGTGCCGCCGTACTTCGAGTAGATCACCTTGTCGCCCACCGCAACGTCGAGCGGCACACGAGCGCCGTCCTCGAAACGACCGGGGCCCACCGCCACGACGGAGCCCTCCTGGGGCTTCTCCTTCGCGGTGTCGGGGATCACCAGGCCGGACGCGGTGGTCTGGTCACCCTCGCTGGCCTGAACGACGATGCGGTCCTCGAGAGGCTTGAGGTTGAAATCCGCCATCTGTGCCTTCCTCCTTGTGCTGTCGGATCTGCGTTGGTACCGAGATGTGATTAGCACTCGATGGTCACGAGTGCTAACAGCATACCCAGGCGAGTGCCAGAGGGTCAACGCGGCCTGGGCGAGGTGGCCCAGGGCGCTGGTCAGCTGTCGAAGCCCAGGCCCACCGAGTCGAGCAGCCGGAGCCAAGGCCCACGCCGGCCTTCGCGCTGATCCGCTCGTGTGAGCGCCCTGGTCGTGAGGTGGATACCTGCCCAGCGGAGCGGTTCGGGAGGGAACGCGATCGGCTTGGACCGCACGAGCCGCAAGCGGGTGCGTTCGGTGTCACGGCCGTCCACGAGGTCCAGCGCCGTGCGGGCCCCGAACCGCGTGGCCGCCACGCCCATGCCGGTGTACCCCACCGCGTAGGCGACCTTCGCGTCCAGCGCCGTGCCGAACATCACCGAGAACCGGCTGCACGTGTCGATCACGCCGCCCCATCGATGGGAGAACCGAAGCCCTTCGAGCTGCGGGAACATGTCGAAGAACTGTCGAGCCAGCAGGGAGAACGTGGCGTCGCGCTGTTCGAACTCAGGCCTCACACCATTGGCGAAGTGGTAGATGGCGTCGTAGCCGCCCCACAGGATGCGTCCATCCTCGGTGGTGCGGAAGTAGTGGAAGTGGTTCGTGGAATCGGCGAACCCCTGCCGCTCAGCCCAGCCGATCGCGTCCCGCTGGGACTTCGAGAGTGGCTCGGTGACGAGCACGTAGTCGTAGACGGGCACCACGTACCGGCGGATCGAGCGCACCAATGGCGTGAACCCGTTCGTGCCCAGCACGACCCGCCGCGCGT
>DATLPI010000125.1:0-7583 GCA_035535815.1 Actinomycetota bacterium
CGCACCGGTCGGCGCATGGGCGATCGCGGACGTTGGGCCGGCCATACCAGGCCGTCATCGGCAAACCATTGGGGTGACTGAAGCGGCTACCCCCGTCCTACGTAGAACTTCATACGCGGAGCCAGTGGAAGCCGGGATACCGAGCCCTCAAGCCCCTCCTCTACCTTACCGATACAGCAGCAGAGAGATAAGCGGCGCAGGAACTTTCGGCGCCGGGTTTGAGTGGAAGGAGGTGAACGAATGTTCCTCGCACTCTACGTTGGAGCGCAGACGCTGATGGCGGACCTGCGCAGCAAGGTGAGGGGGGAGGATGGTGCGGTCGCGACGGAGTACGCGCTCCTGCTCGTTCTGATCGCTCTCGCGATCATCACGGCGGCCATCGCCATCGGCACCGCGATCGCTGCAGTGTTCAACAGGGGGGCAAGCACCCTCGGCGGCGTCGCACCAAGCTAAAGCATCGAAGAGCGGCCTTGTCGGCCGCTCACTCTCGAGGTCGGGGAGAGTGAGGGGCCGACAGAAGTCGGTCACAAGCGACACAGCGGAGGAAGGTTCGCGATCATGACGTTCATCAGGGATCGCATCTCGCGGGAGGAGGGAGTGGCGGCGGTCGAGTTCGCCCTCATCCTGCCGGTTCTGGCTTTGCTCCTGTTCGGGATCCTCGAGTTCGGGCGGGTGTGGAGCCAGTATCAGGTGTTCCAGGGCGCGGCCAGGGAGGGCGCCCGGTGTGCCGCGGTGCAGGCGACCGAGTTCAGCGACTGCCAGATTCAGCCGTCGATCGACCACGCAGCCGAGCCCTACAAGCCGGACACCAACGCCGCCGTCAAGATCGGGGGCGCCAGCCGTCCGGCGGGGTGCACCGACGCCGACCATGGCCAGGACGTGCAGGTCTCGTGGGTGCAACCGCTCAACATCAACATCCCGTTCTGGAACGACGTGACCGTTAGCCCAACCATCAAGGCGGTGTTCCGATGCGAGTAAGGTGGCTCAGCCTGGCGCGACTGCGCGACGAAGAGCAGGGCGCGGTCCTGGTGATGGTGGCGATCTCCCTGATCGCCCTGATCGGGATGGCCGTGCTGACGTTCGACCTCGGCCGCGGCGTGGCCCTCAAGCGGAACATGGTGAACGCCGCCGACGCCGGCGCCCTGGCCGCGGCGAGGGAGTGCGGGCTTGCCCACGGCGAGGCCTCGGCGACGCAGGCGGCCGATCAGCTCATCGCCGACAACAACACGTCGGCCGGCAGGGTCGGGCCCCTCAAGTTCAATCCAGGCCCGGCGGTGTGCAGCGGAGCCGGGAACCCGGACCCGGACGGCCATAACACGGTGACGGTGACCGTCAAGGTTCCCCAGGAGTACTTCTTCGCCCAGATCTTCGGCCTCAAGGGCGGGCAAGTGGTGGCTTCCGCCACCGCGGAGTGGACCATGGAACTGTCGGGTCCCGCTCCGCTCAAGTTGGAGGCACTCAACGTGGAAGGATGCCTCAAGGGCGGGACGGGCTCCTCCTGCTACGTCGGGTACAACAATGTCGGCTCGCAGTATGGATGGCTGAACTTCCCCGAGGGCTGGCCGGTCCAGGGGCAGCCCAACCCCCCGACGTCCTGCCCGTCCACCGGCGGCGCGAACGACCTGAAGAACTACATCGGGCAGATGGGTGGAATGGGGACGTCGAGCGGCTTCAGCCCGACCCTGTGGAACGTCCCGGTGTGGGTGTGCGCCAAGCCCGGCGCCAACGCCTCTGCTCAGCAGGCGATCCAGGACTGGGTCGACGCCTTCAGCAACCCGGCGCCACCGGAGCCGAGGCCGGTCGTCTCCTTCCCGGTGGTGGCGCCTGCGAGCGCCCCATGCCCCGCGGAAGGCTGCTGGCCCAGGTACACGAATCCGGCCGCCTCCTACCCGGTCATCAGGTTCCAGGGTTTCTACATCGAGAACCTGTATCGGGGTCCCGAGATGAAGAAGGCAGGGTTGACGGACGAGTGCTTCGGCACGAAGAAGGTCGGTGGGAATGCGTTCTGCATCGAGCTGACGGTCGTCGATCCCGAGCTCAACCCGACCAACGGCAACCCGACAGTTCGGCTGATCGGCTAAACCTCCGCCGCCTGGCGGCCGAAAAGACCTGAGGAACTAAACCTCGGCCGTTTGGCGGCCGAAAAGACCCGAGCGAGAAGACATAGGGGGATCTGTCATGAAGGGTAGAGGGCTCGTCGTGTTCCTCGCGTTGATCCTGGCGACGCTGGCGACCGCAGGGGTGTTCATGTACTCCCGCGGCGTCAAGACTGAGGCGAACACCGGTGGGACGATGGCTCAGGTCGTCGTCAGCAAGGTGGACCTCCCGGCCAGGACCGACCTGGACCAGATGATCAAGGACGACCAGTTCAAGATCATCCAGGTCCCGGAGAACGTCGTCGTCGACGGCGCCATCACATCGGTCGACCAGCTGGCCGGCAAGAGCAACAGCGAGGCGATCCTGGCCGGCGAGCAGATCCCGGCCGCCCGAATCTCAGGAAACGTGCCGGGTGGGGCCCTCGCCATCCCAGAGGGCATGGAGGCGATCACCGTGTCGCTGGATGCTTCACGGGGAGTCGCCGGAGCGATCAACACCGGCGACCACGTGGTGATCTACGGCACCTACACGGACTTCACCGACATCGATACGGGGCAGAAGGTCCCGACCACGACCAGCGTCTTGGTGCCGACGGCCGAGCTGTTGGCGGTGTTCCGTCCGATCGCGAGCTCCACGCTCGGCAGCGACGAGTCGGCAACCTCCAGCGAGCAGCTACCCGGCTCGCTTGCGGTCACCCTTGCTCTCTCGCCCGAGGACACGCAGAGGTTCGTGTTCACCATGGAGACCGGTCGCGTGTGGTTCGGACTCCTGCCACCAGACGAGAATGGCCAGCCCATGAAGCCGATCTCCTTCGCCCAGGTGGTGAAGTGATCCAGCAACAAGTCATCGCGGTGGGGACGCCCCAGTCGTTCCGGGCGGCGCTCGCGAGGTCGCTGGAGGTCGAGGACGACGCGGTCGGCTGGGTGCAGAGCGTCGTCGCGGCCGAGGAGATCCTCGTGGAGAGCGATCAGTCCGCCCACGTCCTGGTCGTGTCCCCAGAGGTGAGGGAGCCCGACGCGCTCGGCCTGGCCGAGTTCGTGGGCCGTGTCGCCCCGATGACCGCGGTCGTCGTCGTCCGGGACAAGTCCTGGAATGGGCTGCTTCCCGCCGCCATGCGCGCCGGGATCCGGGACGTGGTGGACCTGACCCGCGGAAGCGAGGAGCTCCGCGACGCCGTGGAGCGGGCCATCCTGTGGGCGGAGAACGTCAGCCTGGCGAGGGGGCAGAAGGCCGCCTCGTCCAAGCATCGAGGCTCGATCATCTCGGTGTTCGCCTCCAAGGGCGGCGTGGGGAAGACCTTCCTGACCACGAACCTGGCCGCCGCACTGGCCAGCATCACGAAGCAGGAGACCGCGGTGGTGGATCTCGACGTCAACATGGGAGACGTCTTCTCGTATTTCGGGCGCGAGCCCGTGAAGGATATGACGGACCTGCTCGCCCTCGGTGAGAAGGTCGACCGCGAGGTCGTGTTCGCGAACGGCACGAAGATGGAAGAGCACCTGTGGGGCTTCGGTGCGGTCCCGGATCCTTCCGCGCCACCGCCGGGCGGAGAGGCCGTCGGCAAGTACCTACGGACGCTACGCGAGAACTTCGCGTTCGTCGTGGTCGACGCCTCGGCGGCCTACACGGACCTCGCCCTGGCCTGTTTCGACCTCTCGGACGCCATCTGCCTCGTGACCATGCTCGACGTCGTGGGTGTCAAACACCTCTCGAAGGCGCTCGACACCCTGCTGACGATCGGTGTGCCACGCGAACGGTTCCGAGTCGTCCTGAATCGAGCAGACAGCCGAGTCGGGCTGGATCCCAAGGACGTGGAACGGGTCATGAAGCTCCAGGTGGACACCCTGATCCCGTCCAGCCGACTCGTGCCAACCTGCCTGAACAAGGGGCGGCCCGTCGTCCTGGAAGAGCCGGACTCCGAGGTCGCCGACAGCATCGTCCGATTCGCCTCACGGTTCATCGGTGCACCCTCGGCCGAGGAGGGCGGCGAGCTCACGCCGATGCCCTCGGTCGGGAAGCGCCGCCTGTTCAAGCGGTAGGAGGACAACGACATGTCGCTCGCAGATCGACTTGCCAACGCAACACCGAACGACCGGGTCGCCCAGACCCGGATCGCCGAGACGCGGAACCGGATCCAGGCCCGGCTCGTGGAGACGCTCGGGCCCCGGCTCTACGACGCGGCGCTGTCCGACAGCCAGCTCGAGGGCCTCGTCCAACAGCACCTTCGAGAGCTGCTGGACGAGGAGGAGTCGGCCCTCTCCGCACAGGAGAAGCTCGTCATCGTTCGTCAGATCGGGGACAGCGTCCTGGGGCTGGGTCCGCTCGAGCCGTTCGCACGGGACCCCGACGTCACCGAGATCATGGTGAACAGTTGGGACTCGATCTACGTCGAGCGCGCCGGCAAGATCTACTGGACCGGTGCCAAGTTCCACGACGACGCTCAGCTCCGCCAGATCATCGACAAGATCGTGGCCAGGGTCGGCCGCCGGGTCGACGAGACGTCGCCGTACGTGGACGCGCGCCTGCCCGACGGCTCGCGCGTGAACGCGGTCATCCCACCGCTCTCGATCGACGGAGCATGCCTGACCATCCGGAAGTTCTCCGCCGACCCGTACGGGGCCGACGACCTGATCTCGTTCGGGACCCTCACCAGGCAGACCGTGGATCTCCTCGACGCCTGTGTCAAGGGGCGCCTGAACATCCTGGTCTCAGGAGGGACGGGCGCGGGGAAGACGACGACGCTGAACGTGCTGTCGTCGTTGCTGCCCGACGACGAGCGCATCCTCACGATCGAGGACTCGGCTGAGCTCCGGCTCCAGCAGCCACACGTGGTGCGCCTCGAGTACCGACCGCCGAACATCGAGGGCCGCGGCGAGGTCACGATCCGCGACCTGGTCCGGAACGCCCTGCGTATGCGCCCGGACAGGATCGTGGTCGGCGAGGTCCGTGGCGGCGAGGCGCTGGACATGATGCAGGCCATGAACACCGGCCACGACGGGTCGATCACGACCATCCACGCGAACTCGCCGCGCGACGCGCTGTCCCGTGTGGAGACGATGATGCTGATGGCCGGGATGGACCTCGGGATCCGGGCGATCCGGGAACAGGTCGCCTCGGCCCTCAATCTGATGGTCCACCAGACACGCATGAAGGACGGCGTGCGCCGGATCACCCACGTCACGGAGATCGTGGGTATGGAGGGGGACATCATCAGCCTTCAGGATCTGTTCCTGTTCGATTACAGCGCCGGGATGGACGAGGACGGAAAGTTCCGCGGGGGGCTTAAGGCAACCGGGCTCCGTCCGAGGTTCGTGGACCGCCTGGCCGAGCAGGGGATCAAGATCCAGGCCGAGGTCTTCTCGCCCGATGGAGGTCGCAATGGCTGACCTGTTCGGCAACGACGCCTGGCTGACCGTTGTCCTTGGGGCGGCCTTCGTCGCGACGTTCCTGGTGGCCGTGCTGCTCTTGTCCACCAGGACGAAGGGCCAGCAGCGACGGAGCCTTGCCACCCTGATGGGACGAGGTGGGAAGAAGCAGGCCGGGGAGACCTCGTGGATACCCGCCGGGATGGCCGAGGCGGGAGATCGGCTGGCCACGGCGAGCGGGTTCAGCGGCCGGCTGGAATTGATGCTCGAGCAGGCGGAGCTCCCCATGAAGGCCGGAGAGTTCGCTGCGCTCACGGTCGCGTGCGCTCTCGGCGGAGGCATCCTCGGCGCCCTGCTGCTCGGGAACATCATCTTCGTCCTGATGATCGCCGCCGTCGCCAGCGTGATCCCGTATGTATGGCTGGTGCGCGCTCGCAAGAAGCGGCAGAAGATGATGGCCGAGCAGCTGCCCGACGTCCTATCGATCCTGGCGAGCTCCCTCCGTGCGGGGCACAGCTTCCTCCAGGCTCTCGACCAAGTGGCCGGCGAGATCAAGGACCCGTCGGCGGGCGAGTTCCATCGCGTGGTGTCGGAGATCCGACTCGGTCGGACGATCGACGACGCGATGGTCGAGATGGCGGACCGCGTCGGCAGCGAGGACATGCGGTGGGCCGTCATGGCCGTGAACATCCAGCGGCAGGTGGGAGGAAACCTGGCGGAGGTGCTCGACATCGTGGCCAACACCGTTCGCGAGCGAGCGTACGTCCAGCGTCAGGTGCGGGTGCTGTCGGCGGAGGGGCGACTCTCCATCGCGATCCTCTCCGCACTGCCGTTCGGCATCTTCATCTATCTGGCGCTCATGAACCCCGAATACGTCAATCCGCTCTTCACCACCATGCTCGGTCGAATCCTGTTGCTCGTCGGCGGGGCCCTCATGGCGACGGGTATCTTCGTGATGACAAGGATCGTGAGGATCGATGTTTGACAATCAGGTGTGGCTCGCGCTCGCGCTCATCGGAACGTTCTTGACGATCTTCGTTGTCGGCATCGTGGTCGACATGATGCTCAACACGAAGCGGCGATATGCAACGGTGCTACAAACACAGGTCGGGGCAACGCCGGACAGCTTCGCGAATCTCCGTCAGGAGCAACTCAAGACATCGTCCCTCGAGCGGCTCATCTTCCCGTTCGCAGGCAAGGTGATCTCCTCGATCACCCGCTTGACGCCCCTGGACCTGTACGGACGCACGAACCGGCTGATCGAGCTGGCGGGGAACCCCCCGTCCATGACGGCCGAGCGGATCGTGGCGTTCAAGATCATCGGCGCCATCGTCGGCCTGGTGCTCGGCATCCTGGTGGCCCCGGTGCTGCCGTTCAAGGGCTTCGTGCCTTCGGTGATCATCGCCGTCTTCTTCGCGTTCACCGGGTACACATTCCCGAGCGCGGGCCTCGCCTCCAAGGCCTCGAAGCGCCAGAAGGAGATCCGCAAGGCCCTGCCCGACACGATGGACCTCCTGACGATCAGCGTCGAGGCGGGACTCGGCTTCGACGCCGCGCTCGCCCAGGTGGTCAAGAACGTTCCCGGTCCGCTGTCGGAGGAGATCGCCCGGATGCTCCAGGAGATGCAGATCGGCGTGAGCAGGACCGAGGCGCTTCGGCACGTCAACGACCGGACCGAGGTTCCGGAACTGGATGGGTTCGTGCTGTCGATGATCCAGGCCGACAAGTACGGCGTTGGGGTCGCGAAGGTGCTACGCGCTCAGTCGACGGAGCTTCGACAGAAGCGGCGTCAGCGAGCGGAGGAAGTGGCCCAGAAGGTGCCGCTGAAGCTCCTGTTCCCCATGATCTTCATGGTCCTTCCCGCCTTGTTCATCGTGATCCTGGGGCCAGGCGCCATCAAGGTCTACGAGAACTTCTTCGGGACGTAGAGCCTGGATCGCTCACTGCCGGCGATCGTTGGCAGCTGGAGCAGGCGGCACCGGATCGGGCGTCGCACGTGAGTATGGCCTGCCTAGACTGGCAGTCCAGCCATGAATCGCCTCGCGAACGAGACGAGCCCGTACCTGCTCCAGCACGCCACGAACCCCGTGGATTGGTACCCGTGGGGTGAGGAGGCGCTCG
>DATLPI010000126.1:0-13819 GCA_035535815.1 Actinomycetota bacterium
CCGAGCCTCGGTCCTCGATCTCGACCATGGTGTGCCAGCGGAGCCCCTGCTCACGCATCCACTCCCAGTTGGCCTTCTCGGGCCAGTAGCCGCGCAGACCCACCTGGACGAAGTTGCGGCCGGCAACCCAGCCCTCTTCGATCAGCCGGCGCATGGGCTCACCGTGGCCGTAGAGGTTCCCCCATTGGTCGGAGCCGGTGTCGGCGTGCGCGTCGAAATGGATCACGCCCACCTTCCGGGGCCAGACGTGACGCGCCACGCCGGCCACGCTGGGATAGGTGATCGAATGGTCGCCGCCCAGCACGATCGGGATCGGGCCCGCGCTCGCCACCCGGAACACCTTCTCGTGGATCACGCGCAGACCCCGCTCGAAGCGGGTGGGAACGACCGGCGCATCGCCGGCGTCGACGACCGTCACGTGTCGGTAAGGCTCGACGTCGAGCTGGATCGACCACGCGTGGTCACTGCTCCAGGCGGTCGGCGCCATGCGGATCGCTCGGGGCCCGAACCGGGCGCCCGGGCGCGAGGAGGTTCCCTCGTCCAACGGGGCACCGACGATCGCGATATCGGCGTTCGCGGCGCGCAGGCTCTCGTCATCGGTGGCCCACGGCAGCTTCTCGAACGACCCACGCCAATCCGAGTAGTACGGCAGGTCGGTGGACGTGAACTCCGAGAACTCGTCCTCGGAGATCAGCTCGCTGTGCTCCAGCCGGAAGTCGGGTGCCTCGCTCATGGGCGCGATATTGCCACAGGGCGGACACACCACGCGGGTACGCTCCGGGGCCATGGATCCGCTCGCCTCAGACCTCCCGCCACGGCGAGCGTTCCCGTGGTGGGGCGTGCTTCCCGTGCTGGTGCCATGGCTGTGGTTCGTCGTGCGCGACCACGGTGCCTGGACCGACCCCATCGCCATCGCCCTGCCGGCGATCGCGTTCGTGGCCTTCCTGGCATGGGCGTTCCTGACGTTCTTCCATCGGTGGGTCGCGGCGGCGACGGCGTTGTCGCTGCTCGCGGTGTGCCTGGTGGCGATCGTGGGCCCACGATTGCCACAACGCACGGCCGCACCCGCCCGTCCGATCCGCATCGTGTCGGACAACGTGTTCAACACGAGCCGGTGGCCGGGCCTGGCCGCCGAGACCATGACCGGACGCGGTGCCGACGTGATCGTCTCCGTCGAGATGGGCCGCTCGTACTGGGAGCACCTGCAGGGGTACACGGCTGTGTATCCCTACACCGCCGTGAGCAGCGAACAGAGCATCCTGTCTCGCTGGCCCGTGGAGGTGCTGCCGCTCGCCGAGGGCCTGCCGCAGGATCGGATCATGCGGGCCGCCCTCGATGTCGACGGCGAACGCGTCATCGTGTACGCGGTGCATCTGTTCAACCCCACGCACGAGACCACGTTCGACGCGCAGCAACGATTGCTCGCTCAGCTGATGACGGCAATGGCCGCCGAGACCGACCCCGTCATGGTCGCGGGCGACCTCAATCTGTCCGATCGCTCGGAGGGCTACCGGATGCTGGACGACCATTTCGCCGACGCGATGCGCACGGGATGGTGGGCGGCCAGCACCTATCGCCACGACCTGTGGCGAGCGCTGCTCCTGCGGATCGATCAGATCCTCGTTCCGCTCGACTGGTGCACCGCCGACGCCGAGACCTTCCGGGTTCCGGGCTCGGACCACATGGCGCTCCAAGCTACCGTCGGCCCCTGCGTGTAGCCGTATCCGGTCGAACACGCCGAAGCCCCCGGGCCCTTGCGGGCCGCGAGGGCTCCGATGCGACTGCGTCGTACCTAGGAGCTGATGATGCCGGCGTTCGTCAGGTACTCGCTCGCGACGTCTTCGACGTCACGTTTGTCGTTCAGCACCTGACCCACCATGTCGCGCATGTTGTCGTCGGTGAGGGTGGTGGTGACGCTGTCCAGCAGCGCACCCAGTTCCTCGCTGGCGACCTCCTCGCGCACGACCGGGACGAAGTTCCCGTTCGCCTGGAGGTTCTCGTTGTCGGTGAGCACGACGTAGCCCTTGTCGGTGATCGTGGGGTCGAGCGAGAAGAGCTCGCCCACCTGCACCGCGCCGCTGTCGATCGCGGCGACCGTCTTGGGTCCGCCGAAGTCGAGCGGCTTGAACTCGCCGAACTCGATGCCGTAGGTCTCCTTCAGGCCGGGGATGCAGAAGTCGGCCTTCGGGCAGTCCGGCGGCGCTCCCAGCGTCATCTGCCCGGCCACGGGGGCGAGGCTGCTCATGTCGGTGAGGCTGTTGGCCGACGCGGTGTCCGCCAGCACGACGAACACGTTCGTGCTGTTCGCGGGCGAGATCGCGTAGGTCACAAGGCCGGAGTCGGCCACAGCGCCCGAAAGGGCGTCGGCCACGGCCTGAGGCTCACCGTTCGTGGGGGCTTTCTTGTCGTAGAGCGGCAGATCGAACCCCGTGTACTCGGGCTTGAGGTCGATCTCGCCGTCGGCGAGTGCTTTGTTCCCCACCTCACGGGTCTCGATGTCGAGCTCGCGGTTCACGGTGTACCCGGCGTTCTCGAGCACCTGGGCATACATCTCGGCGACGAGCTGGTTCTCGGCGAACGCGCCGGACACGCCGACGGTCAGTTCGGGCTTGGGAGCCGACGACTCGCTGGCGCTGGTCGAGCCGCCGGTGTCGTCGTCCCCACCCGAGTCGCTGCACGCGGCCGCGAAGAGCGACAACGCCAGCAGACCCGCCCCGAGGACGAACATGCGGTGTTTCCGCATGGGTCTATCCCTCCGATCGAACATCGTGGGGGTGTCCACTCCCCCAGTTGGACCCGCGCACCCTACCAAGGGCGCACGCGAGGTTGCTACCCAATGCAAACCAGTTCACACGCGCGATGTTTCCGCACGCCCGGCAGATCCAGACAGGGACCTAGACCTGCTTCGTAGGGACGGAGATGAGACGCGGCGGTTGCTTCCGACCGTCAGTGGAGCGCAACCGTGGGGATGCCAGCTTCGCCAGGAACGAGAAGAGGACGTCGGTCGCGATCGCCAGGATCGCGATCAAGATCGCACCGGCGACGACGCGATCTGTCTCCTGCAAGGCGAACCCGTCGACCACGTAGCGGCCGAGGCCGCCGCCTGCCACCAGCGCCGCCAGGCCGGCCGTGGCCACGATGAGGACGGCCGCCAGCCGCAGACCGGTCATGATCAGCGGCGTCGCCATGGGTACCTCCAATTGCATCAGGACCTGCCGGCCGTTCATCCCCATCCCGCGGGCCGCCTCGATCGTGTCGGCGTCGACCTGCTGGATGCCAACCAGCGTGTTGATCAGGATGACCGGGAACGCCAGCAAGATCAGCGCCGCGATCGTCGGGACCGAACCGAACGCCAGCTTCGGCGAGATCTTGATCACGACGAGGTAGGTGACCGACAGCACCGCGAACGAGGGGACGGCTCGTCCCAGGTTCGCGAACTGCGCGGTGAGGAAGGTTCCGCGGCGCGTGTGCCCCACGAGGAGTCCGAGCGGGATCGCGATGAGGCTCGCCAGGATCAGCGCGATCACCGACAGCTGCACGTGTTCCCAGAGCCGGGAAGGCACGCCGTCGACCCCCGACCAGTGCGCCGGGTTCACGATCCACTGGATACCGTCGAGGAACCCGTTCACGTGACCAGCACCCGCGTGCTCGATGCCCGGGTCCACGGCGTGGCCAGGCGCTGGATCCCCAGGAGCAGCACGTCGGCCAGGAACGCCATGACGACCGACAGCACCACGCCGACCAACAACGGGGTCCAGAAGAAGGTCTGCAATCCCAGTTGGATGAATTGTCCGAACCCGCCACGGCCGATCAACGCCGCGATCGTCACCAATCCGATCGCCGAGACCGTCGCGATGCGCAGACCGGCGATGACCACCGGGAGCGCCAGCGGGATCTCCACCTTCCACAGCACCTGACGGCGGGACAGGCCCATGCCGAGGGCGGCTTCCTTCACGTCGGCATCGACGCCGTCGAGTCCTGCCAGCGTGTTCCGGAACAGGATCAGCAGGCTGTAGGCGATCAGAGGGATGGCCACGGTCGTGAGCGAGAACCCGGTGACCGGGAGCAGCAGGAAGATGAAGGCGATGGCCGGGATCGTGTACAGCACCCCTAGGAGCCAGGTGATGGGGGGTGCCACCTTCCTGCGGCGCGAGGCGAGCACCGCCAACGGGAAGGCGATCGCGAAGCCGATCCCGACCGAGGCCACCGTGAGATAGAGGTGCTGCAGCCCTCGGCTCAAGATGTCATCGAGATGGTCGGTGATCCAGATCCATCGGATCAGCGGCTCCGTGTCCTCTTGCGCGATGACGCCGGCGAGCGTGACCAGCGCCGCGATCACGAGATGATCTCCTGCGAGATCCGTTCCAGCGTCAAGATCCCCTTGTACCGCTGGCCCTCGGTGGCCACCACCGCGACCCCGGTCCGCGACGTCACGATCGAATCGAGCGCCTGCCGTAACGAGTCGCGCGCCGTGACGTAGGCCGTGAAGGGCCTCGGGGTCGAGTCGGCGACGGTCGCCTTACCCGCGAGCATGTCCCGGTCGACCCATCCCAGGAGCTCGCCGTCGGCGATCACACTGACGAAGTCGAATCCGCCGTCCTCGATCGCTTGGCGCGCCTGATCCGCGGTTGCGGTCGGGGCCACGACCGGTCCGTCCTCCAGCGGGATATCGCCCACCTTGATCAGGGCCAGCCGCTTCAGTCCACGTTCGGCCCCGACGAACTCACGCACGAAGTCGTTCGCGGGCTCGCGCAGGATCTCCTCGGCGGGCGCGTACTGCTCGAGTTTGGCGCCGACGTTGAGGATCGCGATGCGGTCGCTCAGCTTGATCGCCTCGTCGATGTCGTGGGTCACGAACACGATGGTCTTGTTCAACCGCTCCTGGATGTCCAGGAACTGGTCCTGCAGCCGGGCTCGCACGATGGGGTCGACCGCCGCGAACGGCTCGTCCATGAGCATCACCGGAGGGTCGGCGGCGAGGGCGCGCGCCACCCCCACCCGCTGTCGTTGGCCGCCCGAGAGCTCGGCGGGGTATCGGTCCAGCAACTCAGGGTCGAGGTCGAAGATCTCGGTCAGCTCCTCGATCCGTGGAGCGGTCTGTTCGTCGGACCAGCCCAGCAGGTTGGGCACGGTGGCCATGTTCTGCCGTACCGTGCGGTGCGGCATCAAGCCGGTCTGCTGGATCACGTAGCCGATGCCCCGGCGCAGATCCACGGGATCGCGCTGCAGCACGTCCGTGCCGTCGAGCAGCAGCCGGCCGCCGGTGGGCTCGATGAGGCGGTTGATCATCTTCAGGGTGGTGGTCTTGCCGCATCCCGAGGGACCCACCAGCGCCACGGTCTCGCCCTCGGCGATGTCCAGGCTGAGACCATCGACGGCGGGCGCTGCGGTACCCGGGTA
Organism: Actinomycetota bacterium; assembly: GCA_035535815.1. Lineage (GTDB taxonomy): Bacteria > Actinomycetota > UBA4738 > UBA4738 > HRBIN12 > JAOUEA01. The sequence continues at coordinate 5,401 of DATLPI010000126.1, forward strand.
TCGCTTCTCGATCTGCTGCAGCGAGATCATCGCGGTCATGGGTACCCCCGGGCGGACGGCCGCATCCTAGCCCAGGCGTTCGCCCGCCGGAACCTCGAACCCCAGGCGGTTGGCGGGGGGCGGCAGCGGGCAGGACCACTGGGGGTCATAGGAGCACGATGGCTGGTAGGCGAAATTGAAGTCCAGGATGGGCCGGTAGCCCACCGCGCCCAGATCGGCTCCCTTCACCGTGTCGAGCAGGTATCGCCCGCCGCCGTAGGTGCTGCCGCCGCTGGTGGCGTCCCGGAACGACAGGTAGATCCCGCCGCCGTAGGCATCGAGCCAGAAGACCTCGAGGGAGGCGTCCTGGCCGAAGAGCGTGAAGGCCGCCTCGGCGAACCGGAGGAACCGTTCCGTACGCCCGTCGCTGCTGACCACCTCGATCAGCTCGGCTTCGAGGGGTCGCAGTTCCGCCGTCACGCGCGCCGCCGGGTCGTAGTCGAACAGGTGCGGACCCTCATACCCGGCGCGCTCAGCCTCTGGGACCGGCGACTGCGGGTGCGTGGTGAACAGGTCTCGGCGCACGTCGCGCCAATGGCGCCAGGCATGTTCGGGGTCGGGGTCGGCGCGGACGGCCGCATACAGCTCCGCGATGCGCCGGCGCCACTCGGCGAGCGTGAGGATCCCCGGTACCGACGCGTCCATCGCCCGACCCTAGTCGCGGCCCGCTGGAATCGTCCATGCGGCCGGGGAACCAGGCCAGGAGGTGACGATGATGTTGCAACGGGCCACATGTGCCCATGAGGTCGCGTGCCTGCGGGTACGGTCGTTGCATGGACCGAACCACCATCGTGGCGCAGATGCGCGCCGCCTCATCCCCAAACGACATCTGTAACGCGATCAACGCCGCTCGCGCCTGGCTCGCCGACCATCCCGAGGACGACGAGCTCCGCAATGCGCTCCAACACCTCATGCGTGCCGAGCGCGAGCACTTCGCCGTTCGCCGCTGAACACCCGCTCCGCGGGCGGTTCCCTCTTAGTTGTCGGCGAGGATCTGGCGTGCCGCGTTGGCGCCCGGACCACCGGTGACGCCTCCGCCCGGGTGCGCGCCGGAGCCGGCCAGGTACAGCCCTTCGAGCTGGAGCCGGTAGCGCGCTTCTCCGTTGAGTGGACGCCAGGCGAAGAACTGATCGAGGCCCGGTTCGGCGTGGTAGACGTGCCCGCCCGTGAGGCCGTAGTCGTTCTCCATGTCCTCGGGCGTGATGACCTGGCGGGCTTCCACCAGTTCCCCGAGCCCCGGAGCGAACCGCTCCATCGACTTCACGGCGATATCGGCAACGCGATCTCGTTCGCCGGCCCAGTCACCGTCGCGCAAGGTCCTGGGCGCCGCCTGGAACAGGATCGACATCACGTGCTTGCCCTCGGGCGCCAGCGACGGGTCGACCAACGAGGGGATCGTCGCCTCCAGCATCGGGTCCTCGGCGACGTGACCGTACTTGTTGGCATCCATCGCCCGCTCGACGTGGTCGATCGACAACCCCACCGTGATCCGCCCCTTGAGCCGCTCGGCGTCGTCGGCCCCGTTGAAGGCCGGCAGCCCCGACAGCGCCAGGTTCACCTTGGCGGTGGTGCCGGGCTGACGGATGTTCTCGGCGCGCCAGACCTCGTACGGGTTCAGCTCCACCGGATCGCACAGACGCAGCGTGCGCTTGGGGTCGGCCGCGGAGACCACGAGCCCGGCATCGATGTCGGTGCCATCGGCCGTGGTGACGCCCACCACGCGTCCGTTCTTCGAGCGGATGGCCGTCACCTGCGTTCCGGTGCGGATGTCGACCCCCCGAGCCTTCGCGGCCGACGCCAGCGTCTCGGCCAGCGCCCCAGTGCCGCCGCGTGCGAACACGGCCGTGCCCGCCGCTCCCCCGTCGGTGCCGGCGGAATCGTTCAGGAACACGGCCGCCGTGCCGGTGGCCCACGGTCCCATCGAGGTGAACAGCGTGCCGCGGGTGGTGAGGGGCCCGCGGACGGCTTCTTCCTCGAAGACCTCCTGCACCAGGTCGGCGACGGCCATCGGCAGGGCGCGGATCGCCTCGCGGCCGGTCTTCGCCCCCAGATCGCGGAAAGCCTTGCCCAGCTTCAGCCCCATGAAGGCGTCGGCGATAGAGGGCGACCTCGCGTCCGGTGGGGTGGCCACGTTGATGTACGCAAGGAAGCTCGCGATCGCCCGCATCTTCTGGTCGAACTCGACGAACGCGTCGGCGTCGTGCGCGTTCCGCTCCCGCAACTCACTCGCGGTCCGGCCCGGGTCGCCCCAGAAGGTCACGGCCGAGCCGTCGGGCTGAGGCGCGAACAGCCGCACGTCCGGCGCGATCGTCTGGAGCCCGTGCTGCTCCAGCTTCAGGTCCTTCACGACGGTGGGTCGCAGCCGCCCGATCGTGTGCGTGATGCCGGGCGCGGTGAAACCTTCGGCCACGGTGGAGTTCCGCAGGACGCCCCCCACCTGGGGAGCCGCCTCCAGCACGGTGACCTTCTTGCCGCCCTTCGCGAGGTAGGCGGCGGCTACGAGGCCGTTGTGGCCCGCTCCGATGACGACGATGTCGTTCCGAGCCGCCATGTCAGGCCGCCCTTCGTCCGCGCTTGCGCTGCTTGAGGTACTCGCGGGCCGCGATCATGCCGGGGGCGCCCATGATGCCGCCTCCGGGGTGGGTGGCCGAGCCGCACATCCACAGGTCCCGGACGGGGGTCTCGTAGCGAGCCCACCCGGGCACCGGCCGGTTGAAGAACAGCTGCTCCAGGGAGAGTTCGCCGGCGAAGATGTTGCCTTCGCTCAGGCCCGTGATGTCCTCGATGTCCTTCGGGGTCACGAACTGGTGGCCCTCGATCAGGTTGCGGATGTTGGGGAAGCGCTCCTCCAGCGTGTCGATCACGTTCTGGCCGAAGGCCTCGCGCTTCGTGTCATCCCATTGCTCGCCGTTCTCCAAGTGGTAGGGCGCGTACTGCACGAAACAGCTCATGACGTGCTTGCCGGGAGGCGCCATCGTGGGGTCGACCAGCGTGGGCATGATGCAGTCGATGTACGGGCGCTTCGACGGCCGGCCGTACTTCGCGTCGTCGTAGGCCCGTTCCATGTAGTCGAGCGACGGCGAGAAGCTGATCGCCCCGCGCAACCACTCCCCCACGCCGGGCTTGCACGCGAGTTCCGGAAGGCCGGACAGCGCCAGGTTCACCTTGCCCGAGGAACCGCGGTACTTGAAGCGCATGACCTCGTCGCGGAACGTCGGATCCAGGTCGGATTCGTCAAGCAGGTTGATGAACGTCTGACGCGAGTCCAGCGACGACATCACCACGTCGGCGTCGATCTCCTCGCCGCTGGACAGCACCACGCCGGTGGCGCGGCCACCCTGCGTCTTCACGTGGTCCACGCCCGCTTCGGTGCGGATCTCCACACCAAGCGAGAGAGCGCTGTTCGCGATCGCGTAGGCCACCGAGCCGGTGCCGCCTCGCGGCACGCCCCAGGCGCGGAAGGCGCCGTCGATCTCGCCCATGTAGTGGTGCAGCAGCACGTACGCGGTGCCCGGCGACCGCGGGCCCTGGAACGTGCCGATGATGCCGGAGGCGCTCATCGTGGCCTTCAGCGGCTCGGTCTCGAACCACTGGTCCAGGAAGTCGGCCGCGCTCATCGTCATCAGCTGGATGAACGTGGTCTGCAGCTTCTTCGGCAGATCCTTGAACGCCTTCGCCAGCGGGCCGAGCGGCAGCCAGTGGCTCGGTGAGATCTTCCCCGGGTCCGGCGGCGCGATCGACAGGATCGGCTTGATGAACCGGCCCATCTCGGCCATGAGCGAGCCGTACTCCTCGTAGACCTCGGCGTCGGACAGGCTCCAGCGGCGGAGCTCCCGGATCGTCTTGCCGTGGTCGTTCACGCGCCACAGGTAGTCGTCCTCGAGCGGCGTGATCGTGCCATCCAACGGCAGGATCTCCAGGCCGTGCTTGGCCAGCTCGAGCTCGCGGATGATCTCGGGCCGCAGCAGCGACACCACGTAGCTGAACACCGAGAACTTGAACCCGGGCACGATCTCTTCGGTGAGGGTGGCGCCCCCCAGGATGTGCCGGCGCTCCAGCACCAGGACCTTCAGCCCGGCCTTCGCGAGGTAGGCGGCGTTCACGAGCCCGTTGTGCCCGCCTCCGATCACGACCGCGTCGTACTTCTTGGCCATGGATGCCGCTCCTTCTTCCCAGGGCGCGTGCGAGCCCGGCTGCGAGGTGACTTCAGGTCAAGCGGGCATCCCGGAACACGGTGCGGGGGCGCCGGTTGCCCATGGTAGCCGTGCCTATCCACCCCGGCCAACGGCCCCTTGACTTGAGGTCAACCGGAGCGATGCCATGGGGTCCGGCCGCTCGGCTACCCTTGGGCCCTCGAACCGCAGTCCCTGCACGTCCCGAACAGGAGGTCCACCGTGAGTCTCGGCACCGCGTTCTTCGAGCGCGAACAGGCGCTGAACACCAAGCTCGCCTGGGGTGAGTGGAGCGGGTACTTCTCGGCTCCGGTGTACGCGGACTTCCACGACATCGAGTACAACGCCATCCGCGAGGCCGCCGGCGTCATCGACATCACGCCCCTCTACAAGTACGAGGTCTCCGGGCCCGACGCGGTTCGGCTGCTCGACCGCGTGATGACCCGGGACATGACGAAGCTGCGGATCGACCGGATCTTCTACTCCCCGTGGTGCGATGAAGAGGGCAAGGTGCTCGACGACGGCACGATCACCCGCCTCGCCGAGGACCGGTTCCGCATCACCGCCGCCGACCCCTGCTACCGCTGGTTCGTACTGAACGCCACCGGGTTGGACGTCGAGGTCGCCGACGTGAGTGACGCCACCGCGGCGCTGGCGCTGCAAGGCCGGCTGAGCCGTGAGGTCCTGCAGGACGCCACCGGCCAGGACTGGACCGATCTGAAGTACTTCGGGAGGCGCGGCACCGAGATCGCGGGGGTGACGGTCGACGTCACCCGCACCGGCTACACCGGCTACCGCGGCTACGAGCTGTGGATGGCCAAGGATGACGCCGTCGCCGTGTGGGACCGCATCTTCGATGTGGGCCAGCGCTACGGGATCCACCCCGTGGGCATCCGTGCGATGGACGTCGCCCGCGTCGAGGCCGGGCTGATCCTGATCGAGGCCGAGTACACCAGCGCCCGACACGCCGTGGCGCCCGAGCAGCAGTACTCGCCGTTCGAGCTGAACTTCGACGGGATGGTCGACTTCGCCAAGGCGAACGATTTCAACGGCCGGCGCGCCCTGCAGGCCGAGCAGAAGGCCGGGGGCGCCGAGCGCCGGTTGGTGGGCCTGCACCTGGACTGGTCCGGCATCGAGGGGATGTATGCGAAGCACGGCCTGGCACCCGCGATCAGCCCCTACGTGCATCGCGACCCGATCCCGGTCTACAAGGAGGGCAAGCAGGTGGGCCGCACCACCTCCACCACCTGGGGCCCCACGATCAAGAAAATGGTCTCGTTCGGGTCGGTCGACAAGGGACATAGCGCCCTGGGCTCGCGCCTGAGCGTCGAATGGACCGTGGAGGGCGAGCGGGGCAAGGTCGGCGCCACCGTCGTGCCGATGCCGTTCTTCGACCCCGAGCGCAAGCGCAGCTAGTCCTCGACGCCACCGGATCGTCACAGGACGGTCCTCGGTCGCATCACCGGCGTTTGAGAACATGGACGGGTCCATGCGTCCCTCCCGCGCTTCCATGCTGCTCGCTGCCGTCGGCGGCCTCGCCGGGTTCCTCGTCGGGCTCGCCGGTTCGTTGATCCTCGGCATCGCGGCGGGGCTCATCACGTTCCTGATCTGCCTGTGGGTGTATGCGCGCGCCACCCGGAAGGACCGCGCGCCGTCCGATGACGGCGCTGCAGACCCCGGCAGACGGCGGTTCCTGGTGGGCGTCGGGGTGGGCGGGTTCGCGCTCGCGCTGGCCGGCGCTCCGATCGGATGGCTCGCCCGCAAGCTTTCCAGGCCGGACCCCGCACCGATCCAGACCGCGATGGCCGAAGGACTGGGCTCGGAGTACATGGAGTTCGTTCGCCGCGCCTACCGGCCCGGACGCTCCGGCGACATCCAGATGCTGATGGCGCCCTACAACAGCGCGAACTACGCCAACGAATCACTGTCGTTGGTGCCGCAGGACCCTCGCACCAGCCACGCGAGCCTGTGGATGTATCTCGAGCGCATCCCGATGGTGGTCCACGGGCCGGGCATCGTGGTGAAGAGCGACAGCACCGAGCGGGTCACCCTCGCCGACCTCGCCCCCACCACCGCGAAGCTGATCGGCTCGCAAACGTTCCCCACCGACGACCGCCAGGGCCGGCCGTTGCCACTGTCGACGGCTCGCTCGGCTCGCGCACCCAAGATCGTGTTCACGTTCGTGTTCGACGGTGGTGGGTGGAACGTCCTTCACAAGTGGCCCGACGCGTGGCCGAACCTCAAGCGATTGATGGGCGAAGGTGCGAACTTCCGCAACGCGATCCACGGCTCGTTCCCTGCGGTGACGGCGTGTGCACACGCCACGATCGGTACGGGCACCTACCCGGACGAGCACGGCATCACCGGCCACAACATCCGCGACGACACTGGCTTCGTCCGCAAGGCCTACGGCGAACTCGGCCACGCGAACCCGGCCGACATCGTGGTGCCCACGCTGTCCGACCTCTGGTACGACGAGACGCAGGGCGAGGCGTGGGTGGGCGAGATCGGATATCAGATCTGGCACCTGGGCATGATGGGGTTCGGCGGGCGGGTCCGCGCCGACGGCTCCAAGCCGGTGGGCGTCTACTGGGACGAAGACGGCGCCGAGGACTGGGCGCCGCAGAACCCCGAGCTCTACCGGCTGCCGGCGCAGATGCCCGACCGTGCCTCGTTCGACGCCGAGTACCAGGCGTTCTGGGACGCACCGCCGGACTGGGACGAGCAGTTCACGCCGCAGGGGCGCCAGGCGCCCTGCTGCAGCCCGCCCGTGGTGGCCTACCAGGGCGACCTGATCGAGGCCACGCTCGATTCCGAACCGATCGGCGAGGGCGGCACGTCACTGCTCTACACCACGTTCAAGTCGCCGGACTACACCGGCCACATCTACGGAATGGGCTCGGATTGGGAGCGGCTGCAGCTCGAAGCGGTCGACGCCGAGCTGGCGCGGGTCGAGGCCATGCTCGAGGAGCGCTACCCCGGTGAGTACGTGCTGATCGTCACCGCCGACCACGGCCAGTGCCCGCTGCCGGACTCGGTCGGTGGTGTCCGCCTCGACCCGATCCAGCTCGACCAGCACATCGCGGCGAACTTCAACGGGGTCACCAACGTGGTGGAGGAGATCACCCCCCACGAGGTGTACCTGGACACGCGCAAGCTGTGGGACAACGGTGGCGCCACCGTGGACGACGTCGCGGCCTCGTTGCGGGACTACCGGTACCGCCAGAACATCGGCTCGTACGTGCCCGTCGATGCGATCGAACAGGATCTGCTGGATCGCAAGGAGTTCGCCGCCGTGTTCGGCAGCGGCTACCTGGGGACCCTGGCGAGTTCCGACCTGTCCGGTCTGGGCGAGACCTCGTTCACCGACGCCGATCCCGACGGGATCGCGGACGCGCCCTAGCCGTTCAACGCCGCGGCCACGGCGTCGCTGCACTCGTCCCACCGGAACATCCGGCCCAGACGCACCAGCACCAAGCCCTTGCCGGCGATCGCCTCGGCGACGCCGTCGACGGCGAAGAGCGCCATCAGCATCGCGTCGCCGTGCGCTTCGGCCATCTCGAGGCTCTCGGCCACCTGGCGATCGCCCTCACGTTCCACCTGGAAGGCTCGAGGGCTTTCGTCGGCGTCCAGGAACGCCTCGGTGCCCCACGCATGGGTCAGCGTCTCGGTCGCCGGGACGGTCGCCTGGCCCGCGATCCCGTCGGGTCCAAGGTTCAATCGGACCCGGTAGCGGTGCAGGTCCAGCCAACGCACCCCCGGGATCGAGAGCAGCCGATCCAGTGGCGCCGGCGCCGCCTCCGGAGGACACGACACGATCGTCCGATCGGTCAGTGGCGTCGAGACGTGGAGCCGCAGCACCGAGGGGTTCGTGACCGCTTCCAGGGCCCACCGGTCGGGCCGGATCATGCGCGGAGGCGAACGCCCGCCGGATCGAACAGCGCGGCGCCGGGCGCGACCGTCCCCTGGACCTCCCGATCGAACGATCGCACGACCACGGCGTCGCCGACCTGGAGCTCGGCCGGCAGCCACGCGTAGGCGATCGAGCGTCCCACCGACGGACCGTACGCAGCACTCGTGACGTAGCCCGCGACCTGTCCTTCGACGAACAGCGGCTCCCCGCCGGTCATCACGACGTCGGGCTCCAGCGTGAGGGTGGCGAGTCGTCGCGTAGATGGCGCGCGGGCTGCAAGGCCGTCTCGCCCCAG
>DATLPI010000127.1:0-3048 GCA_035535815.1 Actinomycetota bacterium
TGGGAGCATCCCGACCGCGGGTTGGTGCTGCCCGACGAGTTCGTGCCGCTGGTCGAGAAGACGGTGCTGCTGCGGCCCTTGACCCAGTTCGTGATCGACCGGGTGCTGCAGCACTGGCGTGAGTGGGCGGCGCACGGCACCCGGCTTCCCGTCGCCGCGAACCTGTCACCGAGGAGCCTGTTGGACCGACATCTCCCCGACGTGGTCCGAGACCTCCTCGAGGCCTACCAGGTTCCACCCTCGTTCCTGAAGCTGGAACTGACCGAGAGCTTCATGGTGTCGGACTCCGGGCGCTCGAACGCGGTGTTGGACGCGCTGTCGGCCATCGGCGTCGGCCTCTCGATCGACGACTTCGGCACCGGGTACTCCTCCCTCAGTCACCTCAAGCAGGTGCCCATCGACGAGATCAAGATCGACCGTTCGTTCGTGATGGGGATGAACGAGGACGAGAACGACTTCATGATCGTGCGCGCCACCGTGGAGCTCGGCCAGAACCTGGGCCTGGGGGTCGTTGCTGAAGGCGTCGAGGATCGCGAGACGTTCGATCGGCTCGCCGACTTCGGCTGCGACGAAGCTCAGGGCTACTACATCGCGCGTCCCATGCCGGCCGAGGAGTTCGGGCATTGGCTCTCGGCACGAAGCCCCGAGGCGGTCGTCTATCCGGACCACGGGCCCACCCCCCAACACGATGCCCCCGCGGCCGATCCGAGCCGGCTCCGCGTCGTCTGAGGCGCCATTAGACTGTCCCCTCGCTGCATCAGGCCTGTCGCGCCGCGACGAGGCCTGTTCGTGGTGTGGCGGGGAGCGATGGATGAGCCTGCAGGAGATCCTCGGAGACCTGATCGCCTCCGAGCCGTTCGAGCGGATGCTGCTCGAGCGCGCTCGGCCGATCGTGGCCCGGGCCGAGGCGGGTCAGGACTTCGTGATCGCCGGTGTCGCCACGGCGCTCGAGTCCCCGGTGCTAGCCGTGACGGCCGGACCCCGGGAGGCAGAAGCCCTCGAGGACGACGTCGCCGCGTTCCTGGGGGACGACCGCGTCGCCATGCTGCCGGCATGGGAGGCCCTGCCGTACGAGCAGATCTCTCCCTCGCCCGAGGTCGCGGCTCGCAGGGCCGAGGCCCTCCACCGGCTCCGCGCCGCGCAGGGCCCGTTCGTCCTCGTCGCTCCCGCGCTCGCCGCGATGCAGGGCGTCATCCCCACGCTGGGCACGGTGCCGCCGCTCCAGCTGGTGTCCGGCAGGGAACTCGCTCCAGACGACCTGGCCGAGCGGCTCGTCGACCTCGGCTACACGCGGGCCGACGTGGTGGAGCACCGCGGCGAGTTCGCGGTGCGTGGTGGCGTGGTCGACGTCTTCCCCGGTACCGCTCGGCGTCCCGCGCGGCTGGAGTTCTGGGGCGATGAGATCGAGTCCCTCCGCGAGTTCATCCCGTCCACGCAGTTGTCCACCGAGAAGATCGCCTCGGTCGACGTGCCGCCCGTCCGAGAGCTGATCCCCGACGACGCTCTGCGGGCTCGGGCCCTCCAGCGCGCCCAGGAGCATGCGGATCGGTTCGCCGACGGGCTCCAGCGCCTGGCCGACGGGTTGTTCGTGGAAGGCGCGGAGTCGCTGGCGCCGCTGCTGTTCGACGAGATGCCCACGCCCGCCCAGCTCCTTCCTGAGGGCGCTTGGGTGGTGGTGGCCGATTCGCATCGCTCCTTCGACCGGGCGCGTCAGGCACATCAGGAAGCCGAGGCGCTCGCCGAGGCGATCGAGTGGCCCAGCGCGCGTGCGCTTCGCTCGCTCGACGATGCGCTGGAAGGCCGGGTGCAGCTGCGGCTCACGGAGTTCGCCGAGGGCCTCGACCTCGGCGTGCGCACGTGGGGCACCGCCCAGGGCAACGCCGCCGAGCTCGCCGAGCGCTTCCGCGATCTCCGCGACCGCAGGTACCGGGTGGTGGTCACGGCGCACGGGCATGGCTCGCTCGAGCGCGCCAAGGAGGTGGTTGGCGCCGTCGACGAGGCGGTCGAGTCGCCGCTGGCCTCCGGATTCGTGTTCGAAGCGGCGAAGCTGGCCGTGGCCACCGAGGAGGACCTGTTCGGATCGCGTCGCCATACGCGGACCGCGCCGCGGTTCACCCGGCGCAAGACCGAGTCGATCGCCGACGAGTTGGAACCGGGGGATTTCGCAGTTCATCGCATCCACGGCGTCGGGCGCTACGTGGGCATCACCCATCGCGAGCTCGCGGGAGCCGAACGCGACTACCTGATCCTGGAGTACGCGCAGGGCGACAAGCTGTTCGTGCCTTCGGATCAGGTAGGCATGGTGGCTCGCTACATCGGCGGCGACGCGCCCCGCCTGCACCGCATGGGTGGCAGCGACTGGGCTCGCGCCACCACCAAGGTCAAGCGGGCCGTCCGCGACATGGCGGGCGAACTCGTGCGCCTCTACACGGTCAGGATGTCGGTTCCAGGACATGCCTTCGGTCCGGATACACCGTGGCAGCAGGAGTTGGAGGACGCGTTCCCCCACGAGGAGACCTCGGACCAGGTCACGGCGATCGACGAGGTGAAGGCCGACATGGAGCTCGCCAAGCCCATGGACCGGCTCATCTGCGGCGACGTGGGCTTCGGCAAGACCGAGATCGCCGTGCGTGCGGCGTTCAAGGCGGTGATGGAGGGCAAGCAGGTGGCCGTGCTGCTGCCGACGACGCTGCTGGCCGAGCAGCACTTCATCACCTTCAGCGAACGGTTCGCGCCCTTCCCGGTCACGGTCAGGATGCTGAGCCGGTTCGTGAGTCCGGCTCAGCAAGCCGAGACGGTGCAAGCCGCCAAGGACGGCAAGGTCGACGTCGTGATCGGCACGCACCGGCTGCTGGGCAAGGACATGGCGTTCAAGGACCTGGGTCTGCTGGTGGTCGACGAGGAGCAGCGGTTCGGCGTGGCCCACAAGGAGCGGCTGAAGCAGTTCCGTGCCAGCGTCGACGTGCTGACGATGACGGCCACGCCGATCCCGCGGACGCTCGAGATGGCGTTATCGGGGATCCGCGAGATGTCCACGATCGACACGCC
>DATLPI010000128.1:0-5062 GCA_035535815.1 Actinomycetota bacterium
GAACAGCCCAAGCCTGAGGCTTAGGCCCCGGCTGCACCCGGATCTGGCACGTCGATCGGTTGGGCGCGATCCTCGATCCCTATCTCCCTCGCGATCCGGCCCAGCACGCCGTTCACGAACGAGCGTGATTCCTCGGCCGACAGTTCCGACGCCGCCTCCACGGCTTCACTGATCGCCACCGAGGGCGGCACGTCCCCTCGGAGCAACTCCTCCACCGCCACCCGCATGATCGTGCGGTCCAGCGCCGTCATGCGCGAGACCGTCCACCCCTCGGCGTGCTCCTACAGCAGCAGGTCGATCTCGGGACCGTGCTCAACCACCCCGTCCACCAGCTCCTCGGCGAACGGCGGGATCTCGCGATCGGCCTCACGCCAACCGGTCAGCACGTCGGAAGGGCTGCGATCGGTGATGTCGGCCTGGTACAGGACATCGATCGCCAGGCGTCGCGCTTCGCGCCTGGTGGTCACGCTCAGGCCTTCACGCGTTCGATGTACTCGCCCGAACGCGTGTCGACCTTGATCTTCTCGCCCTCTTCGACGAACAACGGCACATTGACCACCACGCCGGTCTCCAGGGTGGCCGGCTTGAGCGAACCCGTCCGCGTGTCACCCTTCACCCCGGGGTCGGTCTGCGTGATCGTGAGCACCAGCGAAGCCGGCAGGTCGACCGAGATCGGCACGCCGTCGTGCGTGGCGACCTGCGCCTCGGCCCCCTCCACCAGGAACTTCGACGCCTCGCCCATGAGGGTGCGCTGGACGTGGATCTGGTCGTAGGTCTGCAGGTCCATGAACACGAACTCGTCGCCGTCGGGATACAGGTACTGGAACCCGCGACGCTCGACGATCGCCTGATCCACCTTCACCCCGGCGTTGAACGTGCGCTCGATCACGGCACCGGTCTTCACGTTGCGCAGCTTCGTCCGCACGAACGCACCGCCCTTGCCGGGCTTCACGTGCTGGAACTCGATGATCTGGAACAGGGTGCCGTCCATGTCGATCGTCATGCCGTTCTTGAAGTCGTTGGTGGAAACGCTCACGCGGGGGTTCAGCTCCTCGGTCGTCGAAAAGGTGGTCGCTACAGCTCGATCAGATCTCGATTGGCGGTGCCGAGCACTCGGCCGCCGTCGTCGGTGACCTCCACCATATCCTCGATGCGCACCCCGCCGAGCCCCGGGATGTAGATCCCCGGTTCCACGGTGACCACCGCTCCGGCCGGCAGCACGTGCGAGGCGAACTCGCGACCGAGCCGCGGCCCCTCGTGGATGTCCAGGCCGACGCCGTGTCCGAGGCCGTGCGCGAAGTACTGGCCGTAGCCGGCGTCATCGATCACGGTGCGGGCCGCGATATCGACGGCCTGGCCGGTGACCCCGGCCGCGACGGCGTCGATACCGGCCTGCTGTGCCTGCTTCACGACGTCGTGCACCTTCTTGAGCTCGGTGGCGGGTTCGCCGAAGGCCACGGTCCGCGTCATGTCGGCGTGGTAGCCGCCGTACAGCGCGCCGAAGTCCATCTTGATGACGTCGCCTTCGTCGAGCAGGCGGTGCCCGGGCTCGTGGTGAGGCTCAGCGGCGTTCTCGCCGAAGGCCACGATCGAATCGAAGCTGAGGCCGTCGGCACCATCGCGATGGAGCAGGTTCTCCAGCTCACGGGCCACGGCCTGCTCGGTCATGCCGATCGCGAGGGTCTCGAGGATGTCCTCGAACGCCTGATCCGTGACCGCCTGGGCCCGGCGAAGGTTCTCGAGCTCCTCGTCGTCCTTCACCCACCGGAGTCGCTCGACCTCGTCGCCCAACGCCACCAGCTCCACGCCGGTGACCTTGGCCGAGAGCTGTTCGTGCGTGCGCACGGTGACCTGGTGCGCCTCGAAGCCCAGCCGCTGGATGCCCATGTCGGCCAGCTGCGGTCCGAGCGCCTCGCCGAACCCGCCGAGGTACGTGACGCGCTCGAGGTCGGGCACCTCGTGGCGTGATTGCTCGGTGTAGCGGCCGTCCGTGAAGAAGACACCGGCCCCGCCGGCCACGAGCACCTGCCCGTTGGACCCGGTGAAGCCGGTGAGGTAGCGGACGTTCGTCAACCCGGTGACCAGGAACGCATCGACCGCGAGGTCGGGCAGTCGCCCGGCCATCGCGGTCCTCCTCAAGTGGTGATCCACGGCATCGCCTCCAGTGCCAGATGATAGCCACCGGCTCCGAGGCCGGTGACGGTGGCCCGGCAGACCTCCGAGACCACCGAGTGGCGTCGGAACTCCTCGCGGGCGTAGATGTTGGACATGTGCACTTCCATCACCGGAAGCTCGCAGGCCTCGACGGCGTCGCGCAGGGCGTACGAATAGTGGGTCAAAGCCCCCGGATTGATCACGACGGCCTCCTGGCCTTCGGACGACGCCGCCAGGAGCCAGCCCACGAGGTCACCTTCGTGATCGGACTGGCGCCAGGTGATCTCGTGCCCCAGCTCCACCCCTCGTTCGGTGACCGAGGTCATGATGTCCTCGAGGGTCTCGGACCCATAGGTCTGCGGATCGCGACGCCCCAGGGCGCCGAGGCTCGGTCCGAACAGGTACAGCACCTTCATCCGCCCATCGCCTCCAGTACCTCACGGACCTGCGCCTCGGGGACGTCGTCCACGACCACGGCGTCACCGACATCGCGCAGCAACACGAAGCGGACACCCCCGTGGTACTTCTTGTCCAATCGGAACGCCGCCAGGATGTCATCGGCCGGCGGGAGTGACCCATCGGTCTCCAGTCCCAGGCTCGAGAGCAGCCGAACCGTGCGCGAGGCCAAGCCCGGCTGTGCGAGGCCGCGCAGCTCCGAGAGCCGCGCGGCGAACACCATCCCGATCGCGATCGCCTCCCCGTGCGAGCGCCCACCGAACGCCTCGAGACGTTCGAGCGCGTGGCCCAGGGTGTGGCCATAGTTGAGGATCAGGCGGGCGCCCGTGTCGCGCTCGTCCTGAGCCACGGCCCGCGCCTTCACCCGGACGCACCCGGCGACGAGGATCTCCAAGGCGTTCGGATCACGTGCGAGCACCGGGGCGGGGTCGGTCTCCAGTTGGTCGAGCAGTGTCGTATCGAGCGTGAGCCCGTACTTCGCCACCTCAGCCAGCCCGGACCGGAAGTCCCGGTCCGAGAGGGTGGTCAGGGTCGAGACGTCGGCGAGGACGGCACGGGGCTGCGCGAACGTCCCCACGAGGTTCTTGCCTTCGGGCAGGTTCACGGCCGTCTTCCCCCCGATGGCGGCGTCCACCTGCGCCAGGAGCGTGGTCGGCACCTGCACGAACGGCATGCCCCGCATGTACGTCGAGGCGACGAACCCGGACAGGTCGCCGACCGATCCGCCACCCAGGGCCACCACGAGGTCGTCCCGATGAGCTTCCTGGGTTGCCAGCTGGTGCAGCAGAACGCGGTAGACGTCGAGCGACTTCGCCTCCTCGCCCGCCGGAACGGTCAGCATAGTGCATGACCACCCACGATCGGCCAGTCCGGCGGCCAGACGATCGAACCACCGGTCGGCAACCTCGCGATCGGCCACCACGAAGGCGCTCTCGGCCTTCGGGAACCGCGGAAAGTGCGAGGCGGCCTCATCGATCAGTCCTTGGCCGACGACCACGTCGTAGGCACGCCCGGGGACCGGGACGTTCACGCGGACCAACGGAGCTCCTCGACGATCGCGTCGGCGACCTCACCGGGTTCCCCGCTGCCGTCCACCACGTGGGCGGCGAACTCGCGATAGAGCGGGCCCCGAGCCTCCAACAGGCGCTCGAGGTCGCCGTCCTCCCGGATCAGTGGACGGTCGGCGCCGGGGCGCACCCGTTCGCGCAGCTCATCGAGCGGCACGTCGAGGTAGACGGCCGTGCCGGTGTTCCGGAGCGTGATGCGGTTCGCGGGTTCCAGCACGACGCCGCCGCCGCACGAGACCACCGCCGGGTCGGACGCGCTGGCCTTCACCAGCGCCGCCGCTTCCATCCCGCGGAACGCCGCCTCACCTTCGTCGGCGAAGATCTCCGATACGGGCTTGCCGGCCTCCCGTTCGATCTCGGTGTCGAGATCGACGAACGGCACGCCGAGCTTGCCCGCCAGCTCGCGACCGACCACGGTCTTGCCGGCGCCGGGCATGCCCACCAGGTACACGATCACGGTCTCGCCTCCAACGTCAGCCCGTCGAGGTAACCGCCCAGGTTGTCCGCCGTCTCCCCCAGCGAATCGCCTCCGAACTTCTCCAGCACCGCGTTCGCGAGTTCGAACCCGACAACGGCCTCGCCCACGACCCCACCCGCCGGCACCGCGCAGACATCGGTGCGCTGTTTGATCGCGACGGCGGGTTCCCCGGTCGCCAGGTCCACGGTCCGCAGCGGCTTGGGGACGGTGGAGAAGGGCTTCATGGCCGCTCGGACCCGGATCGGCTCCCCGGTGCTCATGCCGCCCTCCACGCCGCCGGCGCGCTGCGTGCGCCGGCCGATCGCACCCCCGCGCAGCACGATCTCGTCGTGGGCCTTCGAGCCCGGCCGCGCCGCGGTGGCGAACCCGTCGCCGAACTCCACGCCCTTCACCGATTGGATGCTCATGAGGGCCAGCGCGATGCGAGCATCGAGCTTGCGGTCGTAGTGCACGTGGGACCCGAGGCCGGGCGGGCAGCCGTAGGCGAGCACCTCGAAGATGCCGCCGAGGGTGTCGCGCGACCTGCGCACGGCGTCGATCTCCACCACCATGCGTGCGGCGGCGTCGGGATCGAGGCACCGGACGGGCGAGGCGTCCACGGCGTCGAGGTCCTCGGGCATCGGACGGCGGGCGCGGGACGGCACGGCGACGCGCCCGATGCGCACGACGTGCGACACCACGGCCATGCCCAGCTCCGACAGGAACGCCTTCGCAACGCAGCCGACCGCCACCCGGGCCGCCGTCTCGCGCGCGCTCGCGCGTTCCAGGACGTTGCGGACGTCGTCGAACCCGTACTTCTGGGCGCCCACGAGGTCGGCGTGCCCCGGCCGGGGACGGGTGAGCTTCTGGCTGGGGTCGATGGTCCCCTCCACGCCCATCAGGTCCCGGTACTTGGCCTCGAACTCGG
>DATLPI010000129.1:0-2712 GCA_035535815.1 Actinomycetota bacterium
GCGCTCGACGTGAACCTCGATCGCTTCGTCCACGAGCGCCCGCTTGGGCAGCCACACCAGCGCAACGACCGCACCCACCAGGGCGACCACCGCGCCGACCGCGAGCCCACGATCCATCGCGTGGATGAACGATGACTTCGCGGCCGTCACCAGCGCGGTCCCGGCCACGCCACCCGTCTGGTTGCCGATCTCGATGGCGGATCCGACCGAGCTCTGAGCTGCCGTTGCGGCGTTCGCCGGGAGGCCGGCGAGCCAAGGCCCGAGCGTGGCCGTGTACGCCGATGCGAACACGCTGCCGAGGATGGCCACGCCGAGGGCGCCGCCGATCTGCCGGGTGGTGTCGTTCATCGCCGAGCCGACTCCGGCCTTCGCCAGGGGCAGCGACCCCATGATCGATTCGGTTGCTGGGGTCATCGCGAGGGCCATGCCGGAGCCGAGGATCATGATCGAGATCAGCAC
This sequence comes from Actinomycetota bacterium, assembly GCA_035535815.1. Taxonomy (GTDB): domain Bacteria; phylum Actinomycetota; class UBA4738; order UBA4738; family HRBIN12; genus JAOUEA01. The sequence continues at coordinate 460 of DATLPI010000129.1, forward strand.
GTGTCCGTAGCCGGACGTGATCGTCAGTGTCGACAGGTACCAGAGCCCGGCGGCAACCACGCTCATCCCCGCCGTGACCAGGACCTTGTTGCCCAGTCGGTTCACCAGCCGTCCCGTGATCGGGGAGACCACGATCAGCACGAGGGCGATCGGCGCCACGCGGTAGCCGGCCTGGAGCGCGGAGTAGCCCAGGACGAACTGGAGGTACTGCGTCAGGAAGAACAGCGATCCGAAGAGCGCGAAGAACACGAGCGTCACCGAGATGTTCGCAGCGGTGAATCGCGGATTCTTGAAGAACTCCAGGTTGAGCATCGGGTGGTCGCTCCGGCGCTCCCACGCGACGAACGCGGTCAGCGTGATCAGAGCGATCCCGAACGCCGTGACGATCAACGGGTCGGTCCAGCCGTGCGAAGGCGCCTCGATGATCCCGAAGACCAACGAGACCAGCCCGACGATCGACAGTGACGCACCCACAGGATCGAGCCGCGGTGCTGAGGGGTCTTTCGAGTTCGGGATTATCAATCGGCCCGCGATGAGCGCGAAGATCACGACCGGAACGTTGACCAGGAAGACGGAACCCCACCAGAAATGGGTGAGCAGCCAACCACCCACGACCGGCCCGATCCCGATGCCGAGCCCGGACACGCCGGCCCAGATGCCGATCGCGCGTCCCCGCTCCTCTGCCGGGAAGACGTTCGTCAGGATCGAGAGCGTCGACGGCATGATGAACGCCCCGCCCACCCCCATGAGCGCGCGGGTGAAGATCAGCGTGCTCGCCGATCCCGCGAACGCGGAGGCGAGCGAACCCACGCCGAAGATGACGAGCCCGGAGGCGAGCGCCGTCCGGCGGCCGTAACGGTCCGACAAGCTGCCGGCCGTGAGGAGCAGGCCGGCGAACACGAGCGTGTAGGCGTCGACGATCCATTGAAGCTGGCTGGTCGAGGCGCCTAGGTCGCGGACGAGCGTGGGGAGTGCGACGTTGAGGATCGTGTTGTCGAGCCCGATCACGAGGAGGGACAGGCAGAGGACCCCGAGGATCCACCACCGCCGCTCGTAGCCTTCGGCATCTTCCATGCGTGCGCCTCCTTCAGAGATTCCGCTCCGGGAACGTCTCGGAAGGATATGCGAAACGGTCGAGAATCGCAACCTCGTCGTATCGAAATAGCGTGAGGATAGAGCGCGTCGGCGGTCCTGGAACGGGAGAAGCGCTCAGCCGGCCGCCAGCCGGACGACGCGAAGCTGGTGGGTCAGGGGCAGATCCGCGTCGGATCACGCCGGTCCGCGACTCGCTAGCGTTCTCCGAGAGACCACACAGGGAGGGCGAGGAGGATGAGTCTTCGACCGGGACTTGGGGAACCCCCGCACAGGAACCTCCGGAGGCCTTGATGGTTTGGCCACCGTCGGGACGACAGCTGGTCGCGCTGGGTGCGCTTGGGAGCGCGACCGCCACGGTCGTGATCGGGCTGCTGGGCGTGATCCAACATCCGTTCGTCATCGCCCTGTCGTTCGTTGGGGTCATCGCGCTGTTCGAGGGCGTGATCTTCGTTGTGACGACTTCGGGCAGGACGAGGTGGGTCGGGGCCGCCATCGCGATCGCCGGCGTCATCGCGTGGATCTGGATCGTGATCGACGGAGACGTCATCAACTCCGTGCTCGCGATGATCATCACGGGTCTCCTGACGACGGTGCTCACGTTGCTGGCGTTGCGTCCGGTCCCGTATCGGCCGCCCGCCACGCAGGTGCCGGCACCGACCAGGCCGTTCCTCCTGATGAACCCTCGATCCGGCGGCGGCAAGGTGGAGCGGTTCGATCTGGATGGGAAAGCCAGGAGGCTCGGCGCCCAGGTTGTCTTCCTCGAGCACGGGGCGGAGTCGGTCGCACTGCTCCAGCAGGCCGTGAACGATGGCGCGGATCTGCTCGGGGCCGCTGGCGGCGATGGCACGCAGGCTCTCGTCGCGCAGGTCGCGGCGGAACACGACGTCCCATTCATGTGCATCCCTGCTGGCACTCGGAACCACTTCGCGCGCGATCTGGGCCTCGATCGGGACGACCCGAGCCTCGCACTCGCTGCGCTCGGCGAGGATGCGGAGGAGATCAGGATCGACCTGGGTGATGTTGGCGGCGGCCCGTTCCTCAACAACGTCTCTCTGGGCGCGTATGCGGAGGTCGTGGCGCGCCCTGAGTACCGCGATGCGAAGTTCAACACCCTGATGGCCGTGCTCCCGAAGGTCACGGATCCGCGAGCTCGATCGA
>DATLPI010000130.1:0-6966 GCA_035535815.1 Actinomycetota bacterium
CGATCGCGGGGTGGCTGGGGCGCCGGTTCCAGGTGACGGTGGACGCGGAGACGGCCGTGCTCCCGCTGCTGGGTTCGAAGGAGATCGTGTTCTCGCTGGCGCAGGCGGTCCTGGATCCCGCCGGAGGCAAGGATCTCGCGATCGTCACGGCGCCCGGCTACACGATCCCGGAGCGGGGTGCCCGGTTCGTGGGCGGTGAGGTCCTCCGCCTGCCCTTGATGGAGCAACGTGGGTTCCTGCCCGACCTGGACTCGATCGACGACGCCACCTGGGAACGGGCCGCGATCCTGTGGCTGAACTACCCGAACAACCCGACCGGGGCCGTCGCGTCGCTGGCGTTCTACCGGGAGGCGGCGGAACGCTGCCGGGCGCACGACGTGCTGCTGGCCTCCGACGAGGCCTACAGCGAGCTCTGGTTCGATGGGGGCCCGCCGGTGAGCGCGCTCCAGGTGGGCGACCTCGCGAACGTCCTGGCCGTCAACACGCTGTCGAAGCGTTCGTCGATGACGGGCTACCGGAGCGGGTTCGCAGCCGGGGATCCCGCTCTGATCGCGGCGCTGAAGGCGCTGCGTCCGAGCGTCGGGGTCACGCCACAGGAATTCGTCCAACGCGCGAGCGTCGCGGCCTGGAACGACGAGACCCACGTCGAGGACAATCGCCGCCGATACGCTACGAAGCGTGCGATCTTCCTCGAACTGTTCGCGCGACGGGGGGTCGAGGTGGCCGGCAGCGAGGCCACGTTCTACCTCTGGGTGAAGGTGCCGGGTGGCGAACCATCGCTGGACTGGGCGATCACGCTGCTCGATCGAGGCGGCCTGATCGTGGCACCGGGATCGTTCTTCGGACCGGAGGGGGAGGGGTACGTGCGGATGGCGCTGGTGCCGACGGTGCAGGAATGCGAGCGGGCCGCCGGCATCCTGGACGGCCTGCTGCAGGAGGTGCCGGCGTGAGCGACGTTCGCGACCTCGCCGAGCGCATCGAGCGCTCCTGGAAGGCGCAGGCCGAGGGCGAACCCCTCGACGCTGAGGCGGTGGAGACCGCGATCGGCCTGCTGGATCGCGGCGAGATCCGCGTCGCCGAACCGGACGGTGACGGCGGCTGGACCGTCAATCAGTGGGTGAAGCAGGCGGTGCTGCTCTACTTCCGCGTGCGAGGGATGACCTCCACCGAATCCGGCCCCTTCGAGTACCACGACAAGCTTCCCCTCAAGCACGGCTACGACGATCTCGACGTGCGGGTCGTCCCGCCGGCCACCGCTCGGTACGGCGCGTTCCTCTCACCGGGGGTCGTGCTGATGCCGAGCTACGTCAACATCGGCGCCTGGGTGGGCCCCGGCACCATGGTCGACACGTGGGCCACCGTCGGTTCCTGTGCCCAGATCGGGGCCGACGTCCACCTGGCCGGCGGTGTGGGCATCGGCGGCGTGCTCGAACCCCTGCAGGCGGCCCCGGTGGTGATCGAGGACGGGGCGTTCATCGGGTCGCGGTGCATCGTCGTGGAGGGTGTGCGCGTCGGCGCTCGCGCCGTCCTGGGAGCCGGCGTGGTCCTCACCGGGAACACCCCGGTGATCGACGTGACGGGGGATGCACCGAACGAGCACCGGGGGAGCGTGCCCCCGGGGGCGATCGTCGTCCCCGGCACCCGGCCGCGCTCGTTCCCCGCGGGGGACTACGGGCTCCCGTGCGGCTTGATCATCGGGTTCCGGAGCGAGGCCACCGACGACAAGGTGCGGCTCAACGACCTGCTCCGCGACTTCGGCTCCTCCATGGGATGACGGACGAACGCGCTCCCGGTCGCGAACGGCGACGTCGTCCTCCCGAGGCGAGCACCCTCGAGTCGCCGCTGTCGGCGACCTGGCGACCGTCCGTCCGGGAGAAGGCGGTGCTGGTGGGCATCGGTCCCGGGATCGCGGAGGCCGACCTCGACGAGCTGAGCGCGCTCGCCGATTCGGCCGGGGCGGAGCCGGTCGCCCGAGTCGTGCAGTCACGCACCGAACCCGACCCGGCCACGTGGATCGGACGGGGCAAGCTCGAGGACCTGCACACCGAGGTCCATCGCAACGATGCGGCCCTGGTGATCTTCGACCAGGAGCTCACGCCGGGTAACCTGCGCACTCTGGAGTCGCGCTTGGGCGTCAAGGTGATCGATCGGACCGCGCTGATCCTGGAGATCTTCGCGCTCCACGCCCGGAGCCGTGAGGGCAAGGCGCAGGTGGAGCTCGCCCAGCTGAACTACCTCCTGCCCCGCCTCCGAGGCTGGGGTGAAGCGATGAGCCGTTCCGGGGGTGGCATCGGCACCCGGTTCGGCGGTGGCGAGACGAAGATGGAGGTCGACCGCCAGCACCTGCAGCGGCGGATCTCCAAGCTCCGGCGCGACATCCGCACCATGGCCAAGACCCGTGAGACCAAGCGCTCACGTCGACAGGCCAGCGGCATCCCGCAGGCCGCGATCGCGGGCTACACGAACGCCGGCAAGTCCACCCTGCTCAACCGCGTCACCGGGGCCGAGGTGCTCGTGGCCGACCAATTGTTCGCGACCCTCGATCCCACGGTGCGACAACTGAAGCTCCCGGGCGGACGACGGTGCACGATCAGCGACACCGTCGGGTTCGTCGGCAAGCTCCCGCACGACCTCGTCGAGGCGTTCCGCTCGACGCTGGAGGAGGTCACGTTGGCCGAGCTGGTCGTCCACATCGCCGATGCCGCCTCGCCGCATCTGGACGAGCAGATCGACGCCGTCCGGCGGGTGCTCGCCGAGATCGGTGCCGGCGACATCCCCGAGGTGCTGGTCCTGAACAAGATCGACGAGGTGCGCGGTTCGGATCGAGCCCGGCTGGCGCGCCGCCACCCCGGGTCCGTGCCCGTGTCGGCGTTGACGGGCGAGGGCATCGACGGACTCGTCCTCACGCTGGACGAACGGCTCCCGCATCCCCCGGTGGAGGTGGAGCTGCTGGTGCCCTACGGCCGTGAGGATCTGACGGCGAGGTTGTACCGGGACGCCGAGGTGCTGTCCACGCGCCACGACGCCTCTGGCACCGTGGTGCACGCGCGCGTGGGACTGCGCGAGCTGGCGGCCGTGCGCGAGTTCGTGCGCTCGGAGCGTCGCACCCGGGCCGGCTGACCGGTCGGGTCAGGACTCCGGCGCGCCCACGCGCCAGATGGCGTCGTCGGCCCACGGGCCGACCATGACGGTGTCCGGATCGGTCCCCGTGGCCTCGGCCATACGCAGCGCCAGCATCTGGCCTCGCACGCTCAGCGGGATCTGCGCGAGCAACGGATGGAGGTCGGCCGGCTCGTGGATCCTGGAGACCGCGACCCCGGCCGCCGCGGCGGCGGCCGCGACGGAACCGAGCAACGGCTCGTCCGGCGGATCGAGGACGACGAGCCGGTCGCGACCGTCCAAGGGGACGGCCTGGCCGTGCAGCAGGTACTCCACGTCGAAGCCTTCGGCGGCGATCCGAGCGGCCTCCCGGGATTTCAGGGCCGATTCCGACGCGGTGGTGGCGGTGACGCCAGAGGCCGTGAAGACCAGGAGGCGCTTCGGGGCCTCGATGCCGTCGATGCCCGGCTGCTCGACCGCGGAGGCCACGGCATCGGGGATCGCGGCGATGGCGTCGTCCGTGATGGTGTCGGCGCCGAGTTCCTTGGCCAGCATCGCAAGGACGAACAAGGTCGCAGTGTAGCTGGCCGTGTACGTCTCGGACGTCTCCTTGGGGACGGTCTCGATGGAGTGGGGGAGGCCGGCCCCCCGGCGCGTGATCGTGATGGTGTCGATGCTGTGCTCGAAGGCCAACGCGCGGGCGGCCAGCGCGTACGCGGTCTCACCCGTGTGGCTGATCACGACGATCGAGTCGTGCGGACCGATCACCGGGGCCGTCGTGACGAACCGCATGGCCGGCACCACGGTCGCGGCCCTGCCCGCCTCGGCGAAGAGAGCGGCGCCGAGTTCGGCCGCATGCAGGCTCGAGCCGGTGCCCACCAGCCAGATGCGGTGGGCTCGGTAGAGCCCTTCGGCCGCGATGTGCACCTGCGACCGGGTCTCGTGTGACGTCAGCAGATCGCGGAGGGCATCCGGTTGCGTACGGATCTGCTGCTCCAGGTTCGTGGTCATCTCGCTCTCCTGAGGCCGGGGTCGTTGCGGTGGCCGAAGCCTACCCCGGCGGAGCGCGGAGGTCGGTGCTTCAGAGCTTGCGCAGGACGGCGACGACCTTGCCCATGATGCGACCGTCGGCCATCTCGAACGGCTCGAGCGCCGGGTTCTCCGGGATCAGCATGACCCGGTCGCCGTCGTGGCCGAAGCGCTTCACGGTGGCCTCGTCCTCGGCCGGACCGGGGAGCAGCGCGGCCACGATGTCGCCGTCGCGGGCGTGATCCTGGGAGCGGATCACCACGACGTCGCCGTCGAAGATGCCGGCGCCGATCATGGACTCGCCCGCCACCTTCAACGCGAAGTGCTCGGTGTCGCCCGCGAACCCCTCGGGCACCGCCAGGTACTCCTCGACGTGTTCGGCTGCCATGACCGGGGCCCCGGCGGCGATCCTGCCCACCAGCGGGACCGTGATCGAGGACGCCCTGGGCTCGCTCAGCGTCATGGCGCGGGGCTTCGTGGGGTCCTTGTGCAGGAGGCCCTTGCGCTCGAGGTTCTCGAGCTGGGCGTGGACGCTGGAGGACGACGTGAGCCCCACCGCTTCGCCGATCTCCCGCACGGTGGGGGGGTAGCCCCGATCGCGGACGGTCTCGGCGATGAAGTCCAGGATGCGCTGCTGGCGCGGGGTGATCGTCGTCGTGTCAGACATGGTCACTAGCCTCCTCCTCGATGGACGCGACGCTAGCAGCCAACCGGGAGGGGTGCAAACATATGTTCGAGAACGCGCTTGACTTCGAACAGGCGTTCGAGCACCATGGCGCCATGCATCGAACACACGTTCGTCGCCGGGTGGTCGCGCTCGCCGTCGTGGTGGGCCTCGGCCTCATCGGCACAGGGCAGGTCGCCAGCGCCCTCGGATCCCACGGCGGTGGCGTCCAGCAGGTGAGCCAACGCACCTACGTGGTGCGGCAGGGCGACACGCTGTGGGCGATCGCGTCCCGGATCGCGCCTGCCGGCGATCCGCGTCCGCTCATCCAGGCCATCCAGGACGCCAACGGGGTCGACGCGGGCTCGCTCGTCCCCGGCGCGGTACTTCGTATCCCGGCGCTCGGCTAGGCCGCCAGGCGGTTCGGAGGCCTCGCGTTGACGCTCATCCGGCACGCGGGTACGGTGCGCCGAGCCACAACATCTTGTGGCTGCTCCGATCATGCGATGCCCCTGGTGCGACGCCGACGAGGATCGCGTCATCGACTCCCGGCCAGCCGACGGTGGCGAGGCCATCCGTCGACGGCGCGAATGTGGCGCGTGCACCCGCCGCTACACCACCTTCGAACGGATCGAAGATGTGGGCCTGGTCGTGGTCAAGCGCGACGGGTCCAAGGATCCGTTCAGCCGCGAGAAGCTGGCGGCCGGCATCCGCAACGCCCTCGCGGATCGTCCGGTCATGCCCACCGAGGTCGAGGACATGGTGGAACGCATCCAGGCTCGTTTGCGTCGGCGCGGGCCCGAGGTGTCCTCCCAGGTGGTGGGAGGCGAGGTCCTGGCCGCCCTGCGCAAGACCGACGAGGTGGCCTACCTTCGGTTCGCGTCGGTGTACAAGGACTTCGAAGGTGCGGCCGACTTCGAGCGCGAGCTGGTCTCCCTCCAGAAGAAGGTCCCGGCCAAGCGCCGATCGAGCTCGTAGCTCGTAGCTCTCGCGCGACCCCCATCTCAGGGGCCTGCGGACCGAAAGTTCGACAGGAATCGGGTTGTCCACCGCCTTTCCGCTGCCCGTCCACATCCCCGCCGCGTAGCCTGCACGAGGCGAACGGGAGAGTGCCGCGAAACCACAAGATGTAGTGGGTCAGGGGTGTCGAACCGTCAAGATATTGGGAGAATGGTGTTGACACCTCCCCGCCCTCGGGCAAGAATCACGTCCCTGTGATTCCACCGATGTGATCTTCCCCACGTGGTACGAACGGGCGGTAGAAGGCAAGACGGAAGGAGGGGTGTGTAGGTGGCCACCAAAGAGGGGGACGTCGAAGTCATCCGTGAGGGATTGACGTTCACGCGCTACTTCACGACCGAGGAACGGCATCCGTTCGAGGACGTGGAATGGGAGATCCGCGACGCGGTCATCCCGAACTACAAGGAGGGCGGCAACGCCTTCGAGCAGCGGGACGTCGAGTTCCCGAAGACCTGGTCCCAGAACGCCACGAACATCGTGGCGCAGAAGTACTTCCGAGGCACCCTGGGCACGCCGCAGCGCGAATCGAGCGTCCGCCAGCTCGCCGGCCGGGTCGTGGACACGATCCGCGGCTGGGGTGAGAAGAACCACTACTTCGCCTCGAAGGACGACGCGCAGGTCTTCGCCGATGAGCTGACCCACCTGATCGTCACCCAGAAGGCCGCCTTCAACTCGCCCGTGTGGTTCAACGTCGGCGTGCCCGACACGCCCCAGCAGTGCTCGGCGTGCTTCATCCTGGCGGTCGACGACCACATGAGCTCCATCCTCAACTGGTACGTCGAGGAGGGCACGATCTTCAAGGGCGGCTCGGGCTCGGGCATCAACCTGAGCAAGATCCGGTCGTCCCGGGAGCCGCTGGCCGGCGGCGGCACCGCGAGCGGCCCCGTCAGCTTCATGCGCGGCGCCGACGCGAGCGCCGGCACCATCAAGTCCGGCGGCAAGACGCGGCGCGCGGCCAAGATGGTCATCCTCAACGTCGACCACCCCGATGTACGCGAGTTCATCTGGTGCAAGGCCACCGAGGAGAAGAAGGCGAGGGCGCTCCGCGACGCCGGGTTCGACATGGACCTCGACGGGCGCGATAGCTACTCGATCCAGTATCAGAACGCGAACAACTCGGTGCGCGTCACCGACGAGTTCGTGCAGGCCTTCGA
>DATLPI010000131.1:0-3223 GCA_035535815.1 Actinomycetota bacterium
CCACGCGAGGCTGTCGCGCGGATCGATCACGTGGGTTCGACGTCTGTGCCCGGGCTCGCCGCCAAGCCGATCATCGACATCCAGGTCTCCTTGGTCTCGATGGTGCCGCGCTCGGACTACGTCGACCCCATCGTCTCGCTCGGCTACGACTGGACCCTCGACCCGTGGGACGACCAGCACGAATACTTCAGCCGAGCGGAGGACGGTGACCACGCAGTGCACATCCACGCCTGCGAGGCCGGCAGCGACTGGGAGCGGCGCCACCTCGCGTTCCGCGACGTCCTCCGATCCGACCCGGACGCCGCCGCCGCGTACGAAGCACTCAAACGCCGGCTGGCCGCCGACCACCCGCAAGACATCATGGCCTACGTGGACGGCAAGACCGAGTTCGTGCGTGCGATCGAGGCTCGTCAGCTGGGACTAGCCCGCAGGAACCGGCAAGAAGGGGCTAGCGTTTCTCCAGCGATACCTGGATAATCCCCGGCATCTCGTAGGGCGAGCCGAAGAAGTCATGGCTCAAGCGGGGAGGGACAAGCCATCTGTACGGTCCGAGCCAGGCCATGCCGAACAGCGTTGCCTCGCAAGCAGCGCGCTGCATCCGGCGTCGCTCGCGACATCGGCCCGAGGCGTACGCTTGTCCGCGTTCCGCCGCCGGGGAAGGGCCGTTCGTGACCGAGATCCATGTGGTGCACGCGCAAGGCGAAGGCTTCGCGCGCGGGCTCCACATCGGCACGGAACTCGCGGCGCCGATCCGCGATTCGGTCGAGTTCTACCATCGCTACCTGGATCGTCGCGGGGTCTCGTCCGAGCAGCTCCAGGATCTCCTGACGCCCTACCTGGTCGGGGCCGAAACCTCCTACCCCGACATGATGAACGTGCTGAAGGGGATGTCGGTGGGGGCCATGGTGCCGATCCTCGAGTTGTTCGCCATCAATGCGTTCGAAGAGCTCGAGCCGCTGCTGGAGTCACCCGAAGGCGAGCTGCTGTTCCTGCAGAAGAAGGAAGGCTACGTGGTGCCGCCCATCACCCCGCCGGCCGTCGAACGCTGTTCGAGCGTCTCGGTGAACATCGGGGACGTGACGATGCTGGCGCACAACGAGCACTGGCTCGCCGGCGACGTGGGCAATATCGCCGTCATCGTCGACAAGCCCGATGGCGGGCGTGTGCCCGTCGCGTCGCCCACCATCGTGTGCTGCCTGCCGGCGGTCGGCATGAACGCCCACGGCGTCGCACAGGGGATCGGTTCGCTGACCGCGTCCGACGACGGCGTGGGGGTTCCCCGGGTGCTGGTGAGTCGCAGCTCCCTCGAGGCACGAGACCGAAGCGACGCGACCGCGCGCGCGGCCATGCCCGGGCGCGCGGGGGGCTACGGCCACGCGTACGCGTTCCGCGGGGGCGACGCGTTCACGCTGGAAACGAGCGGCAAACAGCACCGGGTCCTCGACCATGCCGGCCCGCACACGAACCACTACCAGAGCGACCTCGCCGAACTCGCCCCGCCCGCCTCCGACGGCAGCAAGGCGCGATTGGCGCGGCTGCAGACGCTGCTCGACGAGCGCGACCCCCGCACCCCGGAAGACCTGATGGACATCATGCGGGACCACGATTCGAGTCCGCAGGCCATCTGCCTGCACCCCGAACCCGGCGAGGGTGACGAGGCCAGTGCCTGCTTGTTCTCCATGGTCACCGACGTCAACGCCGGCAGGATGTGGGTGGCACCAGGGAACCCCTGCGAGCACGATTACGAAGAGATCGACCTGTCGGAGCTCTCGGCGTGACCCATGTCGCGGCGAGCCTGTTCGGCCCTCCCCTGCCCGCGGACGGCACGATCGGCGTCAGCGCGCCGTCTGGTCCGTATTACAACCGCAGCGACATCGAGCGGCCCGTCGAGTGGTGGGAGTCCAAGGGCTACCGGGTCAAGTTGTCCGAGGGCGTGTGGGACCAGGACGACTACGTCGCCGGGACCCCGGAGCGGCGAGCCGCCGATCTCAACGGCCTGTTCGCCGATCCCGAGGTGGACGTGATCCAGGTCCTGTGGGGAGGCACGGGCGCGATGCCCATGCTGCCATTCCTCGACTACGACCTGATCGCCGCCCACCCGAAGGCGCTCATGGGCTATTCGGACATCACGAGCCTGCACATCGCGCTGCGGCAACGCACCGGCCTCGCCACGCTGCACGGGCCTGGGCTCGGCTCGATGGGGATCCCCGACCGAACGGCGTTCACGTGGGACTCGGCATTGGCCGGCTTCACCACCGGCGCCACCGGCGAGGTCCCGCGCGACCCGGACGACCCGTACGTGCGGGCGATCGCCCCCGGCAAGGCCACCGCGCCGATCGTGGGCGGCAACCTGTTCACGTTCGTGCACCTGATGGGCACGCCCTTCGATCCGGTGTTCGACGGCGCGATCCTGTTCTTCGAAGAGGTGCACGAACCCGCGTACGTGATCGAGGTCCACCTCGACCAGCTGCGCCTGGCGGGCAAGCTCGACGGCATCGCCGGCGTGGTCGTAGGTGAGATGAAGGACTGCGACTGGAGCGAGGAGAAGCCGGAGGCGCCGCGCAACCGTTCGCTCGAGGATGTCCTGGAGCGGCATCTGGCCTCACTCGGGGTCCCGGTGCTATACAAGCTCCCTCTCGGACACGGAAAGCATCTCGCCACGATCCCATTGGGGGTCACCGCCACCCTGGACGCCGGGGCGCGGACGCTGACCATCGACCAACCTGGCGTTGCAGCACCTGCGTAAGACGAGGAGAAAGGCTCGAGCGATGTCGAACTCGGCCACAGGAACTTCCGGAAGGAGTCGAGGCATGAAGAGGACAGCACGAGCGGTTGCGTTGGTGGCCGCGCTCGGCATGCTCGGCGGGCTGGCCCTTTCGGGGGTCGCGGTCGGCCAGAGCAGCGAGCCCAGCGGCAGCGACAGCGCCGAGCCGATCACGTTCATCATCGGCCTGACGAACAACATCATCACGGTGAACCCACTGAAGGCCCTCGAGGCGCCCGAGTACGAACTTCTCGCGATGCAGTACGACCTGCTCTTCAACTTCAGCAAGGAAGACATGTCCGCCGTGCCGGCACTCGCCACCGAGATCCCCACGACGGAGAACGGTGGCTTGTCCGAAGACGGCCTCACGTACACGATCAACATCCGCGATGACGCGGTGTGGAGCGATGGCGAGCCGCTCACGGCTCGGGACATCGCGTTCACCTACAACCTGGTGCT
>DATLPI010000132.1:0-6148 GCA_035535815.1 Actinomycetota bacterium
CGAACCAGGCCGCCACGGCCGGGCCGGCCAGCGCCACCAGCTCGGCGTGGTCCCACACGAAGAAGCGGCCCTCGACGCCCTCGGAGTCGGCGTCCTGGGAGGAGAAGAACCCACCATCGGGATGCCGCATCTCGCGCAGCAGGTACTCGACCGTCTCGGTGGCCACGCGGCGGTAGCGATCCTCGCCGGTCACCTGCCAGGTTCGCGTGTACAGCTGCACGAGCTGGGCGTTGTCGTACAGCATCTTCTCGAAGTGGGGAACGTGCCACGCGCCGTCGGTGGAGTACCGGGAGAACCCCCCGCCCACATGGTCGTAGATCCCGCCCTCAGCCATCCGGTCGAGCGAGATCACGACCATCTCCAGCGCGTCGGGGACGCCGCGCAGTGATTGCCGCAGGCAGAACTCCAGCGTCATCGGCTGCGGGAACTTCGGTGCGCCCCCGAACCCACCCCAGCGCCCGTCGAACGAGGGTCGGAGGGCCTGCATGGCCTCCTTCGCGACCTCCCCGGTCAGGGGATCGTTCGATCCTTCCAGCGACCCCACGCCGGCGATCGACTCCGTGACCTTGCCGGCCTGGGCCACGATCTCGTCGCGACGCTCATCCCATGCTTCGGCGATCCCCGTCAGGACCTGGCTGAACGACGGCATCCCAGGACGCGGCTCCGGTGGGTAGTACGTGCCGGCGTAGAACGGGCGTCCGTCGGGCGTGAGGAACACCGACATGGGCCAGCCGCCCTGGCCGGTCATCGCCTGCACCGCATCCATGTAGATGCCGTCCAGGTCGGGACGCTCCTCCCGGTCCACCTTGATCGAGACGAACGAGGTGTTCATCAACGCCGCGGTCGCTTCGTCCTCGAACGATTCACGTTCCATCACGTGGCACCAGTGGCAGGCGGCGTAGCCGATCGACAAGAAGATCGGCACGTCGCGTTCGCGCGCGGCGTTCAGCGCTTCCGGGCCCCATGGGTACCAGCCCACCGGGTTGTGCGCGTGCTGCAGGAGGTAGGGGCTGGTCTGGTCCGCGAGTCGGTTCGCCGGGCGATCGCTCATGCCTCCAGTGTCTCGCGTCATGCCCAGATGCACTCGGCTGCTTCAGGCCACCCACCGACGATGCCGATGGGTGCGGGAGATGAGCGAGGAGATCCGGGTCTTGGTGGTGGACGAGAGCCCGGGGCTCGCGCAGGGACTGATCCTTGCGCTGCCCCGACGCGGGCCCGTCCATGTCCTGGGTCCGGTGCCCGACGCCCCCGAGGCGCTCGCAGCCTTGGAAGAGGGCCTCGCCGACCTCGTGCTGGTCGACCTCGACCGCGAAGACGGCCGGGGCGCCGAGGTCGTCGGCTCGATCCGGGACGGCTCGGGGCGGATCCGCGTCCTGGCGGCCAGCACCCAGGACGGACCCGAGACCGCGGCCACTGCGCTGGCCGCCGGAGCGTGCGGCGTGTTGCCGACCGTGCGTGACCGCTCCCTGATCGACGTTTTCCGCCGCGCCGTCGCCGGCGAGCTCGTCCTGCCGGCTTCCGATCTTCCCCGGCTGGTCGACCGCCTGATGGGCACCCGCGACCACGCGGACGGATGGACGTCGCTCACCGGACGTGAACGGCAGATCCTGCGGGCGCTCGCCGACGGTCGGTCCACCCCCGAGATCGCGCGCGAGCTGGGGATCAGCCCGCTCACGGTGCAGAGCCATGTGAAGAACATCTTGGCCAAGCTCGGTGTGCACTCGAAGGTCGAGGCCGTGCGGCTCGCCTGGCGCAACGGCCTGGGGTCGGCGACCCGCACCGCCTAGGTGGCCGGGGTAGCCTTCGTCCGATGGCCGGCCAGGGAGCACGAGCGAACCACGAGGCGGCAGTGCCGCGCGTCGTCATCGCCGGGGCGCATCCGGTGATCCGCGAGGTCGTGCGGCGCTCGTGCATGACCGAAGGCGGTCTCGAGATCGTCGCGGAGGTCACCGACGCCGATGGGCTGCTCCAGGCCTGTCGTCGTGAGCATCCCGATGTGATCGTCCTGGACGTCGAACTCGACGACGGCGACGGCCTCGAGGCGCTCCGCGCGATCCGTGAAGAAGGCGTCGCGGCGGGCGTGCTCGTGCTGACCGACCGCACCGACGGCGCCTCGGTGCTCGACGCGCTGAAGCTCGGTGTGCGGGGTTACCTCGGCAAGGCCGACGGACTGCGAGCGGTGGGCGACTGCGTGCGGCGGATCGCCGATGGCGAGCGCCTGATCGACCCCGACCTCGAGCAGGCGGCCGTCATGGCCCTGGGCAGTTTCGCCAGGAAGGCCCGCGAGGGCTCCGAGATGGAGGCCTCGCTCACGCCTCGCGAGCAGGAGATCCTGGTGATGGTGAGCGACGGGTTCACGATGCAGCAGGTGGGCAGGCGCCTCGGCATCTCGCCGCGCACGGTGGAAACGCACGTCGCCAAGCTCTACCGCAAGCTGGGCGTCCGCACCCGGGTGCAGGCCGTCTCACGCGCCGCCCAGCTCGGCCTGATCGAGCTCTGACCCGAGGCGGTTGCGCCAGAAGGCGCTCACGACCTCGCCCCAACCTGCCGATAGCCTGATCGTGAACCAGACGATCCCCGAACCCACGCCCGCACGGGCCCGCCGCCGACTCGGCGTCGTGCTGGTCGATCCGCTGCCCGTCGTGCGCGCCGGCGTCGCCCTGCTGATCGACGACCGTCCCGACATGGAGGTGCTGGCCGAAGCCGGTACCGCCGCAGAGGCGATCGAGATCGTCAGCCGGGTGCGGCGCTCGCGCGTCGTGATCGTGGTGGGACTGGGCCTCGGCGGCGAGCAGGACGCGTTCTGGTTGATCCGAACGATGCGGGAACGGTTCCCCAGCCACGCGATCCTGGGCTGCGGCGCCAACGCCGACCCCACGACGATCTCCCGGGTGTTGTTCATGGGCGCCGACGGGTTCGTGGACAAGAACATCGACCCGGTCGAGTTCCTGCAGGGGCTCCGGCGAGCGGCCGATCGGGAGATGGTGCTGGCGTCTCCGACCCAGGGCTCGGTCGGACAGATCGCCGAGGGCCTCCAGCGCCGCCGCGACTTCGACATCAAGCTCACCGAGCGCGAACGTGAGGTGCTCAGCGTGGCCGCCGAGGGCCTGACCGCGCGCGAGATCGCGACCCGGCTCGGCGTGCGGGAGCGCACGGTCACCACCCACCTCGCGCGGATCTACGGCAAGTTGGGGGTCGGCAGCCGCTTGGCCGCGATCCGGCTGGCGGCCCAGTCCGGCCTCGTCACCGTCGGCGCCACGGAGTAGCCGCTACGGCGTCGTCTGCGAGGTGGTGTTGATCCTCACGAACACCATGCCGTCGCGGTCCTCGTAGGCGAGGTGCCACCCGGGATCGTCCTGGAGCTCGGCGATGAGCGGTCCCCACGTTCGGCGATCGGCCACCACCCCTTCCACCCCGTACCGACCGAGGATCTCGCGCCACCCGGCGCCGGCGCTTCGCACGGTGAGGTAGTCGTTCCAGACGTCGGCCGGGTAGAGCTCGATGCGGGGATCGACGAAGACGGGCGTGTCCGGCGAGGCGTACTCGAACCAGGATCCCCACGGTTGCGGCACGACCACGCGTGAACCCGCCGGCAACGCTGCGGTGGTGCCGGCCAGACCCACCGGGGCTTCGGACAGCAACGATCCTTCCGCGTGCGGTCGCCACCACGGCAGCATGACGAGCACCAGACCCAGCAGCGCCGCGAGAACCCCGATGTTGAGCGCTCGCGACCCATGGGGATCGCGGTCCTCGCTCGGAGGCACGCGGTCCTCGCTCAGATGCATCAGGCCGGCGATCGCCACGGGCGCCACCAACGCCCACCAGATCACGCCGCGTCTGGCGGGCAGCGCGAGCGCGAAGAAGGTTCCCAGCCACAGGAGCGCCCCCCACGGGATCGGACGGGCTTTGCGGGCGAGCCAGCCCGCGATCACGGCTGCGGTGGCGAAGAACGCGATCCCCGAGAAGGTCGAGACCGACATCGGCGCCCATTCGGTGATCGTGTCGCGGATCATCGGGTTCGTGCTCAGGTCCTTCACGTAGACCCAGACGCCGACGCCGAACGGGTTGACGAGGGTGGCGATCGTGGTCCGTCCCACGATGAGGGCGAGCCGCTTGCGTCCCGGGTCTCGCCCGATCACGTCTTCGACCAGCGCCAGGCCGACCAGCAACGGGGCGAACACGAAGCTCCCGTGCACGTTGGCCCACACGATGGTCAGCACCGGGAGGGCCCACAACCGCGCGGGATGGTCGTGACGGCCCGCTACGATCCACAACGCGGCGGCGAACAACACCACGGCGAAGAGCTGCGGTCGCATCGCCAGGGTCTGCAGGCACACGACGAACCCTCCGAGCGACAGCAACGATGAGGTCCGCGGCGACGCCCCCTTGGCCCGACACGCCAGGTACACCAGAGCGAACGTCAGCCCGATCAGCCCGGCTCGAAGCACGGAGATCGCGGCGAACCCTCCGAGGTGATGCACCAAGGCCAGCAAGGCCTGCGCCCCCCACTGCTGGTCCAGCCAGTGGGTGCCGGCCACCGTGAACGTCCACGTATCTGCCCTCGGGATCGTGCCGCGCAGCACCTGCTCACCGGCACGCACGTGGTAGGCCAGGTCGATCGCCACCATGCGGGTCGCGAGCGAGACCACGATGGGGATGACGACGGGGAGCGCGGCCCAGACGTGGTCGAGCGTGGGCCACCGGGGTCGGCGCACCGCCGAGGACGGATCGTCGTGGTGCTCGTCACCCGGGTCCGGGGCCGGGTCGAGGGCGGGTCGCAACGCGTGGGCCATCTCCCGATTCCATCGGTCGGCGAACCCGGGCGCTGGAGTCCACGCACGTGCGTACGTAGGACTACGTAGCCACCCTCCGGGAAACACGGAATTCCCTGGTCAGACCGCGGAATCTACCGTGGTGTCCGCACTCAAGCTTCACGGCTGAGAGGTCGAAAACCTCCCAGCAAGGACGGATCTTTCGGAGGAAGGGGGTGTAGCACATGTTCCTGCGTCTCTACACGAGCGCGACCTCTTGGTGGGACGGGCTCAAGGCTCGGGCCGCTGAGGAAGGTGGCGCGACCGCGGTGGAGTACGCGCTGATGGTTGCCCTGATCGCGGTGGTCATCATCGCCGCCGTGGCTTTCATCGGCACGAGCTCCAGCACGCAGTTCCAGTCGGTTGGCGATTGCGTCAACGACCCGGGCGGCTGCGGCTAAACCCGCAAACGTCTGACAGCACGAGCGGCTGTACGCCGGCCGCTCACTCTCCCGGATCCACGCCGAGGGAGTGAGGGACAGGCGCACGAGCGAGCGAGGTAGCACGAAGATGGAGAGACCTTCGAACCTACGTCGGCATGCCCAGGAAGATGGCGCAGCGGCTGTGGAGTTCGCGTTGATCGTCGGCCTCCTGGCCATGTTGATCTTCGGCATGATGGAGTACGGCCTCGCCTTCTGGCAGCTCCAGAGCCTGCGCGCTTCGGCTCGAGAGGGCGCCCGCGTCGCGGCCGTCGGCGGCGACGAGACCCAGATCCGCGATGCCGTGGTCGGCGCCTCGGCCGGCGCACTTCCCGCCGGGTACACGGGTCTGACGATCACCCCCACCGGCGGATGTCCTGACCCCGGGGACGCCACCGCCGTCGATCAGTCGGTGACGGTCTCGATCGATCCCGCGAGCTTGCCGCCCAGTGTCCAGCAGATCTTTTCGATCGACATCCCTTTGCTGCCCTCGTTCAGCCTGAACCCGCAGATCGAAGGGACGTTCCGGTGCGAGCCGGTCTGATCCCAGGTCGGCGCTCGACGAGGATCCGCGCGAACGAGGAGTCGGGCGCGGTCGTCGTGATCACCGTGCTGGCCCTGATCGCCATCATGGGCATGCTCGTGCTCACGATCGATGTGGGCGGCTTGCTCCTCAAGCGACGCGCCATGGTGAACGCATCCGACGCGGCCGCGCTCGCCGCCGCCCAATCGTGCGCCGACACCGGCGACGCCTTCACGCCGGAGAGCCGTGCAGACATCTACGCGTCGGCCAACGTCGACGGGTTGCTGGCGGAGAACGGCGGCATCACCGAGGTGGTCGGTTGCGACACCGGGCGTGGGCACGTGACCGTCCAGTACTCCCACCCCCAGAACCTGTTCTTCGCCGGGATCTTCGGG
>DATLPI010000133.1:0-6762 GCA_035535815.1 Actinomycetota bacterium
GCGCTCGATGACGCCGCCAACCGGGACTTCGGGGTGACGGCCGCCCAGAACACCTTCTCGGCGACCGGAGCGGGGACGGAGGTCTGCGTCGTCGACACCGGCGTCGACCCCGGCCACGAGCAGCTCGACTCGAAGGCGCCGATCCCGTGGATGGACTATGTCAACTGGATAGCGACCCCGTACGACGACTACGGGCACGGCACGAGCGTTGCGTCGATCGCCGTCGGCGATGGGACCGGGTCCGGTCCGATCGCCGGACTCATGAAGGGGGTCGCTCCGGCGGCCGCCCTTTCCGCGGCGAAGGTCCTCGACGCGAGCGGATCGGGCGATGACTCCCTGGGCATCCTCGGGATCCAGTGGTGCGCGAACCGGGCGAGCGTCGACGTGATCTCGCTCAGCCTCGGCTCCGACGTACCGTCGGACGGCTTGGACGGGCTGTCCCAGGCGGTGGACGCCGCGGTCCTGGACAAGGGCAAGATCGTCGTCGCCGCGGCGGGCAACGCCGGCGACTTCCCCGGGACGATCGCGTCGCCCGGCTCCGCGGTCCAGGCGCTCACGGTCGGTGCCACGGCCGACTGGTCCGCGCCGGCCAGCGCGCCGTACCACGCGGAGGGTCCCTACCTCGCGCCCTTCTCGAGCCGTGGGCCCACGCTGGACAACCGGATCAAGCCCGACATCGTGGCCCCGGGCGTGAACATCGGGTCGGCCGCCGCCGGCGCGGTCTCCGACTACGTCGCCGGCCCGCAGGGCACGGGTACCTCGTTCGCGACCCCGTTCGTGTCGGGTGTCGCCGCGTTGCTCCGGCAGAAGCAGCCGGCGTGGACCCAGGCGAACGTGCGCGCCGACATCGAAGGCACGGCCTTCGATGTCGGCCCCGCCGGGAAGGACAACGATTGGGGCGCCGGGCTGCTCGACGGCTACGAAGCCGTCGCGCAGGCCGCCGGCGGCTCGGGCCAGACGCCGTTCCCGGCCTACCAACGCCTCACCGGCTCGGTCCCCGACTCCGGGACCACGACCAAGACGTTCACCCTCGGAGCCGGTGACCTCGGCGCACCGATCGCGGCGACCATCACGATCGAGGGGGCGCCGTATTGCGTCCTCGACGTCGGTCCTCTCGGATGCCTGCTCGTGGAATGGAACCCGGACCTGGATGCCTCGTTGCTCGACCCGGCCGGAAGGGAGCTCGACGCCAGCACCTGCGCCGCCGGCGACGAGTGCGGTCTGGGCCGGCAGGAGACGTTGCATGCGATGCCGACGGTCGCGGGCACCTACACGATCCGGATCCGGCCCTTCCCGGGCGACCCGACCTTCCCGACCGACCACGATGGGGCCGGCGGATCCTTCTCGATCGACCTGTTCCACGGGCCCGCCGGGACGGCCCCGCCACCTCCCCCGACGCCCGGCGTGCACGTCGGCGATCTGGACGACACGAGCGCGTCGCTCGCGACCGGGTGGCGCGCGCAGGTGCGCATCCTCATCGAGGATCAGGGCCAGGCGGTCGTTCCGGGCGCGGTCGTGACCGGCAAGTGGCCGAACGGCACCACCGGGACCTGCACCACCAACGTGAGCGGTCTGTGCAAGATCGGTCGGAAGCTCGCGAAGTCGAAGCTCTCGATCGTGCTCACCGTCACGAAGGTCACATCGACCGTCGGCGCCTACAAGCCGGCCGACAACCACGATCCCGACGGCGACAGCACCGGCACGAGGATCACGCTCGTCAAGCCGTAACGGTCGCTACGACCCGCCCGCTCGCAGGATCAGGAGCTGACCCGCGTTCATTCCGGCGATCGAGGCCGTCGCGATCCGGCTCCCCGTGTCACCGACGCCGATCGGCATGACGTCCGCGAGCTCGATCGCCGGCTTCGGCTTCCCGCTGGCCGGCGCGACCTCGACCCGCTCGGTCATCCCGCCGGGTGGCGCGACCGAGTTCAGGGGGTCGGTCACGATGCCGAAGAACCCGACGAGGAGACCGCCGCTCGCGGGGTTCGTCACGCCGGGAGCGACGATCGACGTTGACGAGGCGTTCACCTGACCGCTGGATGCCACGATCGGGCTCGCCGGATCAACCCCCCCGTAGCCGGCCAGCGTCCCGGCCGCCTTCGACGTGGCCGACAATCGCCAGATGTACGAGGCCGGCTCAGCCGAGCCGGCGACGTGAACGTAGACGATCTGCCTCCATACCGACCCGTTCGGGTCCGTCCGGACGACCGACCATCCAGGAGGCGGGGTCACGACGGCCGCCCCCAGGACCAGGATCGAGGCAACCTCGACATCGCCTGCGACGACCGCGGGCGGGCGGGGGATCGCGAGCTTGCTCCTCGCCGAGATCGCTTTCCCGGCCGCACCGCGGAAGACGATCCCGCCGGCAGGCGTGGTCGTGACCGTCCAGCTGAAGGTGTCCGTCGCGTCGACGCTCGCCCCATCGCGGACCATGATCGAAACGGCGAACGGGCTCGAGCCCGCCGCGCCCGACGCGATCGTGCCGGATACCAGACCCGTCCCACCATCGATCGACACGCCGGGTGGGAGGCCGGTCGCCGCGAAGGTCAGCGGGTCGCCGTCGGGATCCGTCGCACCCGCCGGGAGGTTCACGGCTTCGCCCTCGACGCTCGACCGATCCCCTATATCCTGGTTGAAGGTCGGGTCGGTGTTGACGACGACGACCGCCGCGGACGTCATGGGTGCGGAGCTGTTCGAGCCATCGGAAGCTCGCACCGTCACGGTGATCTGATCGCCCCGGTCGCCGTTCCCCGATGCGGCGAGGTTCAGCGTCATGCTCGTCGCCCCCGCGATGTTCGAGCCATTCTTGAGCCACTGGTAGGCGAACGAGATCGGATCGCCGTCGGGGTCCGAAGCCGCTGCGTTCGCCGTCAGCGTCGCGCTCGTCACTGGCGACGCCGGGGTGACGCTGACCGAGGTCATCGTGGGCGGCGCACCGCCACCGGAGGAGGACGCTTCTTGCCAGCCGAGGTCGGGGGCCGAGCCTCGGTAGGTGCCTGGCGCCTCATCCAGCACCACGTCGCCGTTCCACTCGAAATGGGCGACACCCGCGTCGATCGCGGGGCTCGAGGGTTGCGGTCGGTAGCCCGCATCGAACAGTGGATCGGCGACGACGGACGAATCGACGACGCTCCCACTCGCGTTCGTCGTGTTCTGCCAGAAGAGGTTGTGGCTCGCGATCGATCCTGCGTCCACGTTCTTGAGCGCGAGGAAATGACCGACGAAGACGTTGTTCAAGGCGATGAGGTTGTCGCCTCCCGAGATGCCATGGTTGTTCCTCACCAGCGTGTTGTGGAAGACCGTGATCCGCTCGCGGATGCTCGCCGCTCGGTAGTCCTCGACCGTCGTTCCGTTGTCGAGCAGTCCGACGCCCGCACGTCCGTTGTCGCGGATCAGGTTCCGCTCGATCGCGATGACCCGGTTGGTGTCCGTGTAGTAGTCGATGATCTGGATCCCGTCGCTTCGGGTGCCCCAGATCTGGTTGCCCCTGAACGTGAGATGGGCCGTGCTCCCGATCGCGTCGTCATTGAGACGCATCTCGACGCCGTCACCCTGGCTGTTGACCATCTGATTGTTCTCGACGAGCAGGTCGCGCACCGGGTGGTTGATGTCGATGCCGTCGTCGAGGGCATCCTGGAAGACGTTGTCCCGACACGTGCCGCCACCCCCCACCTTGTAGTCGACCTGGTCGTTGTTCCCGACGAGCAGGTTGCCCGCGATCGTCGCGGGACTCTTCGTCGACACGCCGGAGAGGCCGTTCCGCAAGACGAGGCCGGTGACGGTCGGTACGGGTGAGACGCCGGAGGGGATCGTGATCACGTCGACGGTCGATGCTGCTTCGAGGATCGTCGTGTTGTTCCTCGGATCCGACCCCGGCGATCTGCCGCGCAGGGTCACCGACTTGTTGAGGGTCACGCCTCCCGTGTAGACCCCGGGTGCGACGTCGATCGTGTCACCAGGTGCGGCTGCTGTGATCGCCGCCGAGATCGTTCCGTAGTCCTCGGGCACACGAAGCGTCGTGGCGGCACGCGCCGGAGGTGACATCGTCACGATCAGCGACGCGCCGACGAGGATGACCACGACCATCGAGCGACTGGCCGCACCCAAGACGGACGCATGCCGGCGGACCCCACTCTCCCCCATCCGAATCCCCTCCACCCCAGCGTATCTGCGAGCTCAGCCTGACCGTTGCGGAAGATGGTTCGTCCGGTCGGGCGCCGTTGCTCACCGTGGCATCCGTGCGGGCGGGGGTCACCCGCCGCAGAACGTAGCTCGTCTACAGCCATCGCCGCGGCGGGCGTACGCTTCCTGGTCGTCCGAACGCGCGGCCGACGATGTTGATGCTGCTCCCGGCAGCGATCGAAGCACACGGGCCGCTGGCGCTCCGGTTGGCAGTCACACACGATCGTCGGGCTGGCGCTCCTCGCGATGGTGCTAGCGCCGACCGGGTACCTCCTGTCTACCGCCCGCTGATAGGCACCGTCCACCGCAGTACATCCTGTACGCCAGGCGCATGGCGACGGAGAGCCGCGGGCGTGCAAAGAATCAGGGATCCGAGCAGAGCTGGCGCCAACGCGGGCTGATCCCCGCAGGTCCCGGCGGAAAGGACACCCCATGAAGGGATCCCGTCTGTTGGTCGCGGCGGTATCGGTCGCGGCCGCGGTAGGAGTGGCGGCTCCCCCCACAACCGGGGTCGCGGCCACCTCCGCGCCCCTATGGGTCAAGCATGTCCAGAACTTCTCGGGCGGCATCTCCAACGGAGTCCGCTTCAGTCTGGACCCGACCGTGATGCAGGCCCAGGCGAGGTACGCGAGTTCCGTCGCCCTTGCGACGACGACCGCGACATCGCTGAACAACGTCCAGATGAACGACGACAGCTATCCGCCGCTGCCGCAGAACGAGGAGTCGGTCGCGTACAGCACCGACAACCCCATGGTCGCGGTTGCCGGCGCGAACGATTACGTGAGCGGCGGCACGGTCGTTATGCGAACCTCCGACGGGGGACGGACGTGGGCAAGCACGCGCGTCGTGCCGGTCTTCCGCCCCACCAGCGACATCTGCAATGGTGGAGATCCGGCCATCGCGTACAGCGCTCGCGACCACGCCTTCTACCTATCGCAGCTCTGCTTCTTCCGGGAACTGCCGCAGTCCGAGGTCCAGATCTACAAGTCGCTCGACAATGGCGCGACCTGGACCCCGGGTCGCCGGGCGGCCATCGCCGCGACGAACTTCGACGCGACGACCGGGACCGTCGATACGCACTCCTTCAACGACAAGCCCTACATGACGATCGATAACAACCCGAGCAGCCCATGGTACGGACGGCTGTACGTGACGTGGACACGGTTCCACATCCTGGACGACGGCTCCAGCGACACCTGCCCGATCAAGCTCGCCTACACGGACTCGGTTCCCTCGCAGGACCCCTCCCTGGCGGTTTGGACGCAGAAGAATGTCGTGGCCGACGCTCCGGGCGCGGGCGGCTTAGGATTCTCGGCCAACCAGTTCTCGGTCCCGGTCGTCGAGAAGAACGGGAAACTGGACGTCGCGTACATCCTCGAGGAGTGCAACACGTCGCTCGACCACGGCCTGCGGTTCAAGAGCTCGACGAACGGCGGCTCGAGCTTCTCGTCCAGCGTCAACGTGAACAAGCCCGGGCAATGGGCCGACAACCCCGACGCGTCGGACCTGATCCCCAACACGGCGTTCCGCACGCCGAACACCGTTGGATTGGCTTACAGCGCGGCGACCGGGACGCTGGCGTTCGTGTACACGAACTACATCCGCGGTCAGGGGAACGGGGATATCGATGTGAGCCTGTCGCACGACGGCGGGGCGACGTGGTCAAACGCGATCCCGATCAGCCTGAGCAACGGCAACCCGGCGAGGAACAACCAGTTCTTCCCGTGGATCGCAGCGGATCAGAACGGTCGATTCGTGGCGATGTGGCTCGACCGACGACAGGATCCGAACAACCACGACATCGGAACCTTCGAGGCCGTGTCCAGGAACGACGGCGCCACGTGGCCGAACCGACGCATCAGCACCGCGACGTGGAACCCGGACAACGGATTCTTCGCATCCGGCGCGTTCATCGGCGACTACAGCGGGATCGCGGCGAACAACCGGGTCGTCTACCCCGCGTGGACGGACGGCCGTAACAGCGCGATCGCGGTCACGGGGATCGGAGAGACCGACGTTTTCACCGACGTCGAGATACGTTCCTAGCTCCGCCACGCGCTAGCGCGGCGAAGGTGATGGATGGGGCGGCCCGGCAGGGCCGCCCCATCCATCTCCGCCCACCGAACCTTCACATCGCGGGGTGCTTGCGTGCCTCCGGACGACTGATACCGTCGCCTTTGGGGTATACGGTCAAGGGACCTACTGACGGAGCGTCATGGAGGGGGATGGGGTCTTGAAACGGCTATCGCTGCTCTGCATAGGTGTTCTTATCGTTTTCGCAGCACCGGCGAAGGCTGATCCTGGGCCGTCGGACGAGGTCGTGGTGATCGCGGGTAGTTGCGATGACGGCACGACGATCGTCAGCGCCCACAACACCCAGGACAAGTCGCTGGGATACCTGATCAGGATCGACGGACGGCTCGTCGAGCAGGGGCGGCTCGAACCCGGCGAGCGGGTCCAACGGACGTACGAGGTGCCGCTCGGAGAGTCCCACTTCTACCGGATCAGGCTGGGCCTGCCGGTCGACCACGTCTACTTCTCCGACGAGGCGGCCACGGACCGAACCAACTGCCCGAGTCC
>DATLPI010000134.1:0-16163 GCA_035535815.1 Actinomycetota bacterium
GCGCATGCCGGGGGAGAAGAACTCCACGATGGAGCGGCTGTTCTCCACCCACCCCCCGCTCGCCGAGCGGATCCGCCTGCTGGAGGAGATGTGACGTTCATGTCGAAGTGGGCCGGGGTGTTTGAGGCGCCCCCG
The DNA here is from genome assembly GCA_035535815.1 of Actinomycetota bacterium. Lineage (GTDB taxonomy): Bacteria > Actinomycetota > UBA4738 > UBA4738 > HRBIN12 > JAOUEA01. The sequence continues at coordinate 136 of DATLPI010000134.1, forward strand.
AACCGCCGGTAGCATCGAGCCGGGTCCCCGACCGGGACCCACCCTCATGAACGGCCCTTCGACCAGGGCCCATCAGAACCGAAACCAACCGGTACCCAGGAGGTTCCCCCACCGTGGCACTCACCACTCGTGGCAAGGCATTGATCGCCGGAGGTGCGGTCGTGGCCGTGCTCGGCGGCGGTGTCGCCGCCCTCGCCCTGTCCGGCGACAACCCCATCGCCAGTGCGATCCACTCGATCCCTGGCATCAAAGACGATCCCACGCCGTGCCCGCTCACGAACCAGCCGGTCGGTCAGGACAAGGAGCCGCCGGCCCGCCCCGCGCTCGCCGTCAAGGTGGAGAACACCCCCGATGCGATGCCGCTCGTGGGCCTGGACAAGGCCGACGTCGTCTACGAAGAGGTCGTCGAAGGCGGCATCACTCGGTTCATCGTCGTCTTCAACTGTTCGAGCGCCGAGCGCGTAGGCCCCGTGCGCAGCGCCCGCACCACCGACCCGAAGATCCTGCTGCAGTTCAGCCCGCACCCGTTGCTCGCCTACTCGGGCGGCGCGAACAAGGTGGTGAAGATCATCAAGGAGTCGGGCGTGGTCGGCATGACCGAGGGCGATCCCACCCCTCCCTTCACCCGCGACGACGGACGCGAGGTCCCGCACAACCTGTTCGTCAACACGAACAAGCTCTGGGTGGCCGGCCAGAAGCGAGCCAAGGACGAGCCGGTGCCCGAGGCGATCTTCAGCTACGGCGACCTCAACAAGCCCAGCAAGAAGGTCCCGTCCGCGATGATCGCGTTCCCGCTCACCGACGTCGAATGGCGCTGGGCCGGAGGCCGCTGGGTCCGTTACCAGAACGGCGAGGAGATGCTGCTGGAGAACGGCGACGCGGTCGAGACCGACAACGTCCTGATCCAGCAGGTGAAGACGTCCGAGAGCGACATCGTCGACGTGGTGGGCTACCCCTCGCCCGAGGTGGAGGTCACCGGCACCGGCAAGGCCTGGTTGCTGCGTGACGGCAAGCTCGTCATCGGCACGTGGGAGCGCGGCTCCGAGGGCGACGTCACCGTCTTCCACACGAAGAAGGGTGATGAGTTCCAGCTCAAGCCCGGCACCACGTTCGTCGAGCTGGCGCCCACCGGCATGTTCACCGCTCCGGTCACCTTCGGGTCCTAGCGCGCGACGGTTCGGCCTCCGAGCTGCGAGGTGGCCTCCGGTACACTCGGAGGCAGACCGTTCCCTTCGTAGGAGGCGATACCCGTGCAGCGCGAGACCGGCACCTTCACCGTGAAGTCCGGCCTGGCCGAGATGCTCAAGGGCGGCGTCATCATGGACGTCACCACGGCCGATCAGGCGAAGATCGCCGAGGACGCCGGCGCGTGCGCCGTCATGGCCCTCGAGCGTGTGCCGGCTGACATCCGCAGAGACGGCGGTGTCGCCCGCATGGCCGACGCCACGAAGGTCGAGGAGATCCAGCAGGTCGTCTCGATCCCCGTCATGGCCAAGGCGCGTATCGGCCATTTCGTCGAGGCACAGATACTGCAGGCACTCGGGGTCGACTACGTCGACGAATCCGAGGTGCTGACGCCGGCCGACGAGGAGTACCACATCGACAAGTGGGCCTTCACCGTCCCGTTCGTGTGCGGTGCTCGGAACCTGGGCGAGGCGCTCCGTCGCATCGCCGAAGGCGCCGCCATGATCCGCACGAAGGGCGAGGCCGGTACCGGTAACGTCGTCGAGGCCGTGCGGCACGAGCGCCAGATCCTGCGCGACATCGCCGAGGTCACCACGCTGCGGCCCGAGCAGTACGTCTCGAAGGCCAAGGAGCTGGGCGCACCGGTCGAGCTGGTCCGCATGGTCGCCGAGCAGGGCAAGCTGCCGGTCGTGAACTTCTCCGCCGGAGGCATCGCTACCCCCGCCGACGCCGCGTTGATGATGCAGCTTGGGGTCGACGGAGTGTTCGTGGGCTCGGGCATCTTCAAGTCCCAGGACCCCGCCACGATGGCGCGTGCCGTCGTCGAAGCCACCACGAACTTCGAGAATCCGGACGTGTTGGCGAAGCTCTCCCACGGCCTGGGCGACCCGATGGCCGGGCTCGAGATCTCGAAGCTGGAGACCCGCCTGCAAGACCGCGGCTGGTAGTCAAGGAGGTTGACGACCGTGAAAGCGGGCGTCCTCGCGCTCCAAGGTGACTTCCGTGAACACGGTCGCATGCTGGCCGAGGCGGGCGCCACGCCGGTCGAGGTCCGCAACGCCGTCGACCTGGCCGAGGTGGGCTGCCTGGTGATCCCCGGCGGCGAATCCACGACGATGGCCAAGCTCGCCCGCGCCTACGACCTGGTCGAGCCCGTCCGGGAGCGCGCCGCCCAGGGCATGCCGATCTTCGGGACGTGCGCCGGCATGATCGTGCTGGCCCGGCGGGTCGAGGGCGGCGATCCCTTGTTCGCGGTGATGGACATCGGCGTGCAGCGCAACGCCTACGGCCGGCAGGTCGATTCGTTCGAAGACCAGGTGGACGTCGAAGGCATCGACCATGCGGTGCGGGGGGTCTTCATCCGCGCGCCGAAGATCACGGACGTGGGCGCGGACGTGCGGATCCTGGCCCGTCACGAGGGCGACCCCGTCGTGTTGGAGCAAGGGAACCTGCTCGTATCATCGTTCCATCCGGAGCTGATCGGTGAGACCGGTCTGCACCGCTACCTGCTCTCGAAGATGTGAGGGGACGTCATGTCGGGCCATTCCAAGTGGGCGACGATCAAACGGAAGAAGGAAGCGACCGACACGAAGCGGTCGAACATGTACGCGAAGCTCCTGCGAGCCGTGGAGGTAGCGGCGCGCGAGGGCGGCGGCAACGTCGAGGGCAACATGACGCTCGCCAGTGCCGTCGAGAAGGCGAAGAGCTTCAGCGTCCCGAACGACAACATCGACCGGGCGATCAAGCGAGGCACCGGTGATCTCGGGGACGGCGCGCGATACGAGGAACTGCTCTACGAGGGGTATGCCGCCGGCGGCGTCGCCCTGCTGATCGAGGCGCTCACCGACAACCGCAACCGCACCGGTCAGGAGGTTCGGCACGCCTTCACCCGGAACAACGGCAACATGGGCGATCAGGGCAGCACCGGCTGGATGTTCACCCGCAAGGGCTTGATCGTGGTGGAGAAGTCGGTGGCGCCCGACGAGGAACGGCTGCTGGAGCTCGCGTTGGAGTCCGGCGCCGAGGATCTGTCCGACTCCGAGAGTTCCTGGGACATCGTCACCGAACCCGGGCAGTTCAAAGTGGTGCAGCAGGCGCTGGAAGGCGCGGGGGTGCCGGTGTTCTCGGCGGAGATCACGATGATCCCGCAGAACACCATCCCCGTGGAGGGCGGCGAGGCGAAGCAGGTGCTCGGCTTGGTCGAGGCGCTCGAGGAGCTCGACGACGTGCAGAACGTCTACGCCAACTTCGACATCCCCGAAGAGGTCATGGCCGCTCTCTAGCGGGCCAGCGGGGTCCGGCCCAGGGCAGGATTCCGCAACTCCTTCCGACCTTCGAACCATTGCGAGCTCGGGCGGAACGTGCCTAGGGTCGAGGGGTTCTGCGTCATCCACCGGGGAGGGGACACATGCAACGACGTTCAACTCGCCGCGCGCTGTCGCTCGCGGCTGTTCTCACCGCCTTCGCGCTGGTCGCGATGACCGGGCTCACCGGCACCGCGGCCAACCGAACCACCACCGATCGCCGGTCCCGCGCTTCGGGCCTGTCTCGTTTGGCCGAGGACCAGCTCGCGTCGATCGTGGCGCAGAAGGAAGGGGACGAGGAGGGCCGCTTCGAGATCGAGGAGGCGGCGGCCCAGTTCGCCGAGCCTCGGACAGGTCCGCCCGGGGCGCTGACGGCTGCTCGCGATGACGCTGCGGCCATCGCCGCCGCATCCGGGACCTGGGTGCAGGTCACGAACCTGCCGTACGACTCGGATGATCCGGACTACCGCGATCCGTTCATCTCCAACTCCGGGGGCGGATCGGGCTTCGTGGCCGGCCGCGCCGCCGCGGTGGCGGTGGACGGTTCGTGGGTCTACGCCGGCGGCGCCGACGGAGGGCTCTGGCGCTCCCGCGATGCCGGCAGCACCTGGCAGGCGATGACCGACGGACTCGACAGCACGTCGTCAGGCGCGATCGGCGTGAACCCGAAGGACCACAGCGTCTGGTATGCCACCGGGGAATCGAGCACCGCGTTCGACAACTACGTCGGCACCGGGGTCTACGTCTCCGACGACCATGCAGCGACCTGGTCCAAGGTCGGCGGCGATGAACTCGACGGTCAGATGACGTCCGGGGTCGTCTTCGACGGTCACGGTCACGTCGTCGTGGGGACGACCTTGGGGATCGTGCGGCGCTCGTTGAGCGCACCGCTCGGTGACCCATGGACCGTGGTGGCACAGCCCGGTACGCCCGGGCCGTACGGCTTCACGTTCGTGAACGACGTCCAGGTCGATCCCACCGACGGCATGCACATGGTGGCGAGCATCGCCTGGCGCGGCGGTCCGACCGACTACAACGGCTTCTACGAGTCGACCGACGGCGGAGCGTCGTGGTCGATGGTCGACACCGACGGCATCAACGGCGCCCAGATCGGCAAGTCGAGCTTCGCGTTCGGCAGCGACGGCCGTCTGTATTCGCTGGTCGAGTCGATCCACAAGTACCTCTTCAACCCGGAGACGGTGTTGATGGGCGTCTACGAATCCCGCTCCGGCCATGTTGCCGGTCCGTGGGATCGCATCGCCACCTCGAAGCAGCTCGGGAACTCGCCGGGCTCCGCGTTGGGCTTCGGGTCCGGATACTCGCCGGGGATCCAGGCTTGGTACAACCAGGCGCTCGGCGTGGCGCCGAACAACCCGAACCGGGTGTTCGTGGGCATGGAGGAGGTCTACGAGACCCGCAACCAGGGTGACGCGTGGACCACGATCGGGCCCTACTGGAACTTCGGGCTCCCGTGCGGGGCGAACGACCTGGACGACTGCCCGAAGACCACGCACCCCGACCAGCACGGCATCGCGTTCGGCCAGGGCAAGCTGTGGATGGCCAACGACGGCGGCATCTACAGCCGCAGCCTCGCCAAGGCCAAGAAGTGGATCAACAACAACGCCGATCTGCGCATGCTCCAGTACTACTACGGCGGCACGGGCAAGGTGCCGGGCGGCACGGCGTACTGGGGAGGCCTGCAGGACAACGGCGGCTCCCTGCAACTGCCGGGCGCCGACACGATGGTCTCGCCGTTCGGCGGTGACGGCGGCGACGTGATCGTCGATCCGAACAACGCGATGCGCAACGTCTCGGAGTACACCGAGAACGACATGTGGCTCACCACGAACGCGGGCCGCAGCGACGGGAGCACGGCCGCATGGCGTGAGATCAGCCCGGCGTGCAGCGCGTTCACCTACACACCCGATCCGTGCGACCCGCAGCCGCGGTTCATCGCTCCGTTCGAGGCCGACCCGAAGGCGCCCAACAAGCACTGGGTGAGCGGCGGGCGGTACGTGTGGGAGACCACCGACGGCTGGCGCACGCACTGCAGCGATACCGCGTGCGATTGGAAGATCACGCACGACACCGGTGAGGCGAGTCAGATCACCGGGATCGGCGTCAACGGCGACACGGTCTACGTGGGGTATTGCGGCAACGGGTGCAACCCCGACGGCGACCTGTTCTACGCCGGGATCGACACGAACTACGGTGGGACCTGGCACACGGTGGCCGGGCCCGACGTCGTCAACGGCGGCGACCCGCTGCCGCAGCGTTACGTCTTCAACATGGTGGTCGATCCTGCGGATGACGGACACGTCTACGCGATCTACAGCGGGTACTCACGTCGGTGGATCCCCGGTGCGGGGGTCGGACACGTGTTCGAGTCCATGGACGGGGGCGCGAACTGGAACGACATCAGCGGCAACCTGCCGGACGCCCCGGCCGACGACCTGGTGATGAGCGGGTCCAAGCTGGTACTCGCCACCGACGTCGGCGTGTTCACCACGAGCGCCGGCGCGCCGGGGACGTGGATGCGGTACGGCTCGGGCTTGCCGAACGCGATCCCGAACGACCTCACCACGACGCCCGGCGGCGCGATCGTCGCCGTGACCCACGGGCGGGGGATGTTCAAGATCGCGGCGCCGTAGCCGCCGGAGCTCTGGTCGACGGGGGCCGCCATAGGTGGCCCCCGTCGGCGTGGGTGGGTCGTTGCCCCGGCCCCCGCCGGTCCCTAGGATGGGCGAACGGATGTTCGATACCTGTGTGCTCGGCGTGGACCCTGGCGTGGCCCGGTTGGGCCTCGCCGTCGTCGGTCGTGAGGGTCGCAAGGCCGCGCTGGTCTGGGCCGATACGATCCGCACGCCTTCGAACCAGGACGAATCGGCTCGGCTCCTGCACCTGGTGAGCGCCATGCGCGTGGCGATCGCTCAGCATGAGCCAACCTGCGTCGCCATCGAGCGCGTGGCCTTCAGCAGGAACCGAAGCAGCGCCCTCACCGTCGCCCGTGTCACCGGGGCGGTGATGGTGGCGGCCGCCGAAGCTGGTCTGCCGGTCGCCGAGTACAGCCCCACCCAGGTCAAGAGCGCGGTCACCGGCATCGGCAACGCCGACAAGGACCAGGTGCGCACCGCCCTCATCCGCGTCCATGCGATGCGCGAGGTACCCGATCAACCCGACGCAGCGGACGCCATCGCGGTGGCCCTCACCCATCTGACGGGCGAGCGGCTGCGCACGGCCGCTCGAGCGGGGGCATCGCGATGATCTCGTTCCTGGAGGGCGAAGTGGTCGAGAAGGGAGCGAACCGGATCGTGCTCGCCGTCGGCGGGGTGGGGTACGACCTGCTGGTGCCCACGTCGGTGGTGAGCAAGCTTCCGCCCATCGGCAAGACCACTCGCGTGCACACACGCATGGTGATGCGGGACGACGCCATGGTCCTGTACGGCTTCTCCGCCACCGACGAGCGCGAACTGTTCGACATGCTGACCGGCGTCAGCGGCGTCGGTCCCAAGGTGGCCCTGTCCTTCCTGTCGGCGTTGGCGCCCGATTCGCTGCGGCGCAGCGTGGTGGCTGGCGACGCCGAGGCACTCACGGTGGTCCCGGGGGTCGGCAAGAAGGTGGCCCAGCGCGTGGTGCTCGACCTGCGCGACAAACTGGGTGGAGAGGGAGAACTGGTGGCCGAAGGCCCGCTCGCCGATGTGCGCGAGGCGTTGGTGTCCTTGGGTCTCACCCCGGCGGAAGCGAGCGAAGCCCTGGCGTCCGTGCAGGTCGATGACCGCGAGGTCGAGGAACTGTTGCGGGAAGCCCTGCAGAAGGCGGGCCGCTGACGTGGACGACGACCGCCTGATCGAAGCCGCCGTCGTCGATCCCGAAGATCGCGAGTTCGACGTGGCGCTGCGCCCCCGTTCGCTCACCGAGTTCGTGGGTCAGGAGAGGGTGAAGGAACAATTGGCGCTGTTGATCGATGGTGCGAGACGCCGCTCCGAACCGGTCGACCACCTGCTGTTCAGCGGTCCACCGGGGCTGGGCAAGACCACGCTGGCCCAGATCGTCGCCACCGAGATGGCGGCCGGGTTCAACCCCACCTCCGGTCCTGCCCTCGATCGTCCAAGCGACCTCGCCGCGATCCTCACGAACCTCGAAGACGGCGACGTGTTGTTCGTCGACGAGATCCACCGGATGCCGCGGCCCGTCGAGGAGGTCCTCTACCCGGCGTTGGAGGACTTCGTGCTGGATGTGGTGTTGGGCAAAGGCCCGACGGCGCGGTCGATCAGGCTGGAACTCCCGCGGTTCACCCTGGTGGCGGCCACCACGCGACCGGGGCGCATCACGCTGCCGCTTCGCGAACGCTTCGGCTTCTCGCCACGGCTCGACTACTACTCGGTGGAGGAGCTCACGAAGATCGTGGGTCGTTCCGCGGGCATCCTGGGTGTTCGGCTCGACGAGGAGGGGGCGGTCGAGATCGCCGGGCGGTCACGAGGCACGCCACGTATCGCGAACCGGTTGCTGCGGCGCGTGCGCGACTTCGCCGAGGTGCGTCACGACGGCGCGATCGACGGCGCGGTGGCCCGCGGCGGACTCGAGGTCTTCGAAGTGGACGACGAGGGCCTCGACCGGCTCGATCACGCGATCCTGCGGGCCATCGTGGAGCGGTTCGGCGGTGGGCCGGTGGGCCTGTCCACCCTGGCGGCGGCCATCGGCGAGGAGCCCGACACGGTCGAAGATGTCGTGGAGCCCTACCTGCTGCAGCGAGGGTTCTTGCACCGCACGCCTCGTGGGCGGGTGGCCACCGAACACGCCTACCGCCAGTTGGGCATCAGCGCTCCGGGCACGCTGTCGCTGTGACGGTTGGTGCGCCAACGGGCTTGTAGACTCGGCCCCGCGTTTTCCATCCCCTCACACAGAAGAGGTTCCTCGCATGGTCCAGTTCCTCGCGCAGTCCTCGGGAGGCGGCTCCTACGTCGGATTGCTGATCCCGGTGCTGCTCCTCGGTGTCTTCTATTTCCTGCTGATCCGTCCGCAGCAGCGACGGGCGAAGGAACAGCAGGCCCTGATCCGCAGCGTCGAAGAGGGTGACGAGATCGTGATGACCTCGGGCATCATCGGTACGATCGTGGAGATCGACGACGATGACGACACCCTGACCGTCGAGATCGCGCCCGGCACGCAGGTCCGGATCCTCCGTGCGGGGGTGGGTCGTCTGCTCACCACCGACGAGGACTACGACGAGGATGAGGACGGCGACGAGGCCTCCGACGAGCAGCAGGGCCCCATCCAGCAGCTGTGAGTGACACCGACCTTCCCCGCGAGCCCGTTCGCCGGGTCGATGAACCCGCGCCCTTCGTGCAGCATCAGGCGTTGCCCGAACACCCGGCGCCCACGCCGGGCTCGGACGTCCCGCCTTCGGTCTCGCTGGAGATGATCCAGGACAACGAGGCGCTCGCCGCCTTCATCGCCTCGGCCGACCGTGTGATGGAGGCGATGGGCTTCACCGAGCACGGGTTCCGCCACGCGAACCTGGTGTCCAGCATATCGTTCCAGGTCCTGCACCGGCTGGGCTACGGTGAACGTGAGGCGACGCTGGCGAGCGTGGCCGGCTACCTGCACGACGTCGGCAACGCCCTGGCGCGCGACGCGCACGGCCAGACCGGCGCGGTGATCGTCTACCAAGCGCTCCATGAGACCGTGAACGCGGCCGACCTCATGCCGATCGTGGCCGCCATCGCGAACCACGAGGAGACCGAGGGCACGGCGGTCTCCCCGGTCTCGGCCGCGGTGATCCTGGCCGACAAGAGCGACGTGCATCGCAGCCGCGTGCGCAAGAGCGGGCATATCGATCACGACATCCACGACCGCGTGAACTATGCCGTGGAGCAATCGTTCCTGCGGGTAGACTCGGACGCTCGAACGGTCAGCCTGGAGCTGACCATCGACACCCAGATCAGCCAAGTGATGGAGTACTTCGAGATCTTCCTGGGCAGGATGCAGCTGTGCCGTCGCGCGGCTGAGATGCTCGACGCCCGGTTCCGACTGGTCGTGAACGGCTCGGAGCTGGCGTGAAGCGAACCCGCGGCTTGTGGCTCTCGATCGCCTTGGTGGCCCTGCTCGTCGTGGGGTCCCTGATCGGCTTCGCCACCGGCGCCCTGAAGCCCACCCTGGGCCTGGACCTCGAGGGCGGCGTCTCGGTGATCCTCACGGCTCCCGAGGGCACACCTCGCGACGTCATGGACCAGGCGCTCACGAACATCCGGAACCGTGTCGACGCATTCGGCGTGGGGGAGCCCGACATCGTGCTCTCGGGCAACACGATCGAGGTGCAGATCCCCGGCCTGACGAACGGCACGATCGAGGAGCGCCAGCACGAGCAGTTCTGCCTGGTCGACGACGCCGGCGTGAACTACGGGTGCGCCACCGATCAGGCCGAGGCCCAGACCGCGCTCGAGGACCTGCAGGTGACGAACCAGGCCTCGGAAGCCTGCGTCGAGGACGCCGACGGCACCCAGCTCGAGTGCTTCACCAGTGAACAGGAGGCCACCGCCTTCCAGTCGTCCATCACCGTGTCGCCGAAGACGGCTGCGAGCCCTTCGGCTTCGCCCAGCGGTTCCGCTTCGCCGTCGGCGAGCCCCTCGCCCGAACCCGACACGGGTGGGTTCTGCCTCACCGATCCCACGGGCAAGCAGTACGGATGCTCCACGACCAAGAAGGAAGCGCAGAAGGCGGCCGACGGTCTGACGGTCGAGGTGACGGAGCGCAGCTACTGCGTCACCGGCGGCGCCACCGACACCGAATCGGAAGCCTCGCCCACACCGTCGGCCACGCCTGACCCTTCGAAGTCCGCCTCTCCGTCCGCCAGCGCCTCGGCCTCACCCAGTGCCAGCCCTTCCGCCAGCGGGGTGTCCGGCCTCGATCTGCAGGGGACGGAGACGCTCCCGTGCGAGCTCGACACCAAGGCCGACGCGCAGGATGCGCTCGATGCGATCGCGGTGTCCAGGCAGACCGTGCAGTACTGCGTGATCAGCTCGGCCGCCAAGAACCTGGGCTGCTTCATCGATCGGGACGCCGCCGAGCAGGAGCGTCGCGCGACGGGCCAGCAGCGGCTGCTGAGCGTGATCGGACAGACCGCACGGCTCGAGCAGCGCCCCGTGCTCGCGATCGTCCCGCCGTCAGACCCCACGTACACGTCGTTGGCGGTGACCTGTCCCACGGCCGAGGAAGCGGACACCGACGCCTGCTCGTTCGACACCCTGGACCAGCAAGAGGTCGTCTACATGGACGCCCAGAAGAACAAGTTCCGGCTGGGACCGACCGTGATCAGCGGCAGCGACATCACGAAGGCGACCGCCGTCTTCGGCGGGAGCGGCGTCACCCAGTGGCAGGTCTCGTTCGAACTCGGGGGCGACGCCGTCGACGCGTTCGCCGACGCCACCACCACGGCGGTGAGCCAGCCGCCACCGCAGAACTCGATCGCGATCGTCGTCGACCGCACGGTGATCTCCTATCCCACGGTGAACGACCCCATCACGAACGGCAATGGCGTGATCAGCGGCGGGTTCGACGAGACCGAAGCCAAGGACCTGGCCACCGTGCTGAACGCCGGTGCGCTGCCGGTGGAACTGACGCGGCAGTCGGTGCAGACCGTGAGTCCCACGTTGGGTGAGGAGTCGTTGCGACAGGGCATCGTGGCCGGGATCGCCGGCTTGATCCTGCTCTTCCTCTACCTGCTCTTCTATTACCGGCTGCTGGGCATCGTGGCGTGGTTCGGCATGTCGGCCTGGGCGATCCTGGCCCTGGCCATCGTCTCGATCGCCGGAGCGCAGGTGGGCTACGCGCTCACCCTGGCCGGCGTCGCTGGCCTCGTGATCTCTCTGGGCGTCACCGCCGACTCCTACATCGTGTTCTTCGAACGGCTGAAGGACGAGGTGCGCTCGGGCAAGTCGGCGCGCTCGGCCGTGCAGCCGGCGTTCAAGCGGTCGTACAAGACGATCGTGGCGGCCGACTTCGTCACGATGATCGCGGCGGTGGTGCTGTACGTCACGGCGGTGAGCTCGGTGCGTGGGTTCGCGCTCACCCTGGGTGTGGCGACGTTGCTCGACCTGTTCGTCGTGTGGTTCTTCAAGCGGCCCACGGTGTTCCTGATCGCGCGGAACGATCGGCTCGTGAACATGCACGGGTTCGGACTGCGGAGCGGCATCGCGGGCGACCCCGACCCCGATGACGCGCCGGCGGGAGGCACGCCGTGAACCTCCATCACCTGAGCGAGACCTACCGTGGGCACACGATCCCGCATATCCGGTTCGTCGAGCGCAAGCGCTTGTGGTTCACGCTCTCGGGCATCGTGATCCTGCTGGGGATCGCCGGGTTCATCGTCCGCGGCGGGCTCAACCTGTCGATCGACTTCGAGGGCGGCGCGCAGATCGCCTACCCGCTGCAGTCCGACGCCACCGCTGAGGACATCAGCGCTGTCCTCGCCGACAACGGCCGTCCCGACGCCGAGGTGCAGATCGTGAACGGCGACACGGTCTCGATCCGTACCGAGAGCCTGGCGGGCGCCGTCGAGACCGATGCGCTCATCACCTCCCTGGCCAAGCAGGCAGGCATCACGGTGACCGAGGTCAGCATCCAGGACATCGGGCCCACGTGGGGCGCCGAGATCTCTCGCAAGGCCCTGTTCGGGCTGGTGATCGTGTTGATCGCGATCATGATCTACATCTCTTTCCGGTTCGAGTGGAAGATGGCCGTGGGTGCCATCATCGCGCTGCTCCACGACGTGTTGGTCACGATCGGCGTCTACGCGTTGGTGGGTCGCGAGGTGACGCCCGAGACCGTCATCGCCATCCTCACGATCCTCGGGTTCTCGCTATACGACACCGTGGTGATCTACGACAAGATCAGGGAGAACACCGAGTCCAGCGCGCTGGTCTCCAGGCTCGGCTACGACGGCGTGGTCGACCTGTCGCTGAACCAGACCTTCATGCGATCGGTGAACACCTCGCTGGTGGTCCTGCTGCCGATCCTGTCGCTGCTGCTGTTCGGTGGCGCCACGCTGAAGGACTTCGCCTTCGCGATGTTCATCGGGGTGGCGACCGGCGCCTACTCATCCATCTTCATCGCCGCCCCGGTGCTCACCATGCTGAAGAAGCGTGACAAGCGCTACCAGCAGATCGAGGCCCGACGCACCGCGCGCGCCCGGACGGCCACCACCGAGCCCGCCCCCAGCACGGTGGCCGCGGCGAGCACGTCCGATGCTGCCGCGCAGGCCACCACCGCGCGGGTGGGAGCTTCGTCGAAGCCCAGGCCCAAGAACAAGAAGCGTCCGCCGGCCAAGCGGAAGCGGAGGTGAGCCGGTGGAGATCGAAGAGATCAAGGCCCTGATCCGCGACGTACCTGACTTCCCGGAGCCGGGCATCGTCTTCAAGGACATCACGCCGGTGCTGGCCGACCCGATCGCGTTCTCCACGATCACCGACCTCATCGTGGTGCACTTCGGCCGCGGCAACGTCGACAAGGTGGTGGGCATCGAGGCCCGTGGGTTCATCCTGGCCTCCCCGGTGGCATATCACTTCGGTGCCGGCTTCGTGCCGATCCGCAAGGCGGGCAAGCTCCCATCCGAGACGATCGCCGAGGAGTACGAGCTCGAGTACGGCACCGCCACGATCGAGCTGCACCGCGACGGCATCAAGCCTGGCGAGCGCGTGCTGATCGTCGACGACGTCCTGGCCACCGGGGGCACCGCGGCAGCCGCTGCGTCCCTGGTCGAGCAGGCGGGTGGCGACGTGTGCGGCATCGCCTGCATGATCGAACTCGAGTTCCTCAAGGGTCGAGAGAAGATCAAGGACCACGAGTTCCACACCCTGATCACCTACTGACCGTCGTCACACGGCGTCCCGCTCCACCCGCTTCACACCCGTACACTGGCCGTACGGGAGGCAGCACGTGGACAGCAGGGAAGAGGTCACCCTCGACGAGCAGGAGACTCCGGCGCCGCCGGCTCAGCCGCGGCGGGGTGGACGCCTGCCGAACATCCCGCGGCCGCGCCTGCGCCGCGGTGATTCCGGGCCCCCCAGCCTCATCGATCCGGTCCTGAAGAAGGTTCGCTCCTACAACCCGAAGGCGGACCTCAAGGAGATCCAGCGGGCGTTCATGTTCGCCCAGGACTCGCACGAGGGGCAGAAGCGCAAGTCGGGCGAGGACTTCATCGAACATCCTGTGGCGGTCACGGCGATCCTTGCGGACCTGCGCCTGGACACCACCACCCTCGAGGCCGCGCTGCTCCACGACACCGTGGAGGACACCGACGTCACGCTCGCGGCGATCGAGGAGGAGTTCGGGGAGGAGGTCACCCGCATCGTCGACGGCCTCACGAAGCTCGACCGGTTCGAGTTCCGAACACGCGAGCAGGAGCAGGCCGAGAACGTCCGCAAGATGATCGTGGCGATGGCCGGTGACATCCGGGTCTTGCTGATCAAGCTCGCCGACCGCCTGCACAACATGCGCACGCTCGGCGTGTTCCCCGAAGCCAAGCAGCGACGTATCGCCACCGAGACCCTGGAGATCTACGCTCCGCTCGCGCATCGCCTCGGCGTCCAGGAGCTGAAGTGGGAGCTCGAGGACCTCTCGTTCAAGGCGCTGCACCCCGGGCCCTACCGTGAGATCGCGAGCCTGGTCGATGCGCGCCGCGGTGAACGCACCGCCTTGATCGAACAGGTCACCACCGACTCGCGCGCCAAGCTGAAGGAGCTCGGGATCAAGGCCGAGGTCGAGGGCCGACCCAAGCACCTGTACTCCATCTACGAGAAGATGGTGTTGCGGGGCAAGGAGTTCAACGAGATCTACGACCTCGTGGGCGTGCGCATCCTGGTGGACTCACCACGCGACTGTTACGCGGCCCTCGGCGCGATCCATTCCCTCTGGAAGCCCATCCCCGGCCGCTTCAAGGACTACATCGCGATGCCCAAGTCGAACATGTACCAGTCGCTGCACACCACGGTGGTGGGTCCGGGCGGCAAGCCGCTCGAGATCCAGTTGCGGACCCGGGACATGCACCGCACGGCCAAGTTCGGCATCGCGGCGCACTGGCGTTACAAGGAGGGCGGCAAGCAGGCGAAGGACGCCGCCGACATGGTCTGGCTCGGGCAGATGATGGAGTGGCTGAAGGACATGGCCGACCCTCGCGAGTTCATGGAGGGTCTGAAGATCGACCTCTACGGAGGGCAGGTCTTCGTGTTCACCCCGAAGGGCGACGTGGTGAACCTGCCGGCGGGGGCCACGCCGGTGGACTTCGCCTACGCGATCCACACCGACGTGGGTCACCGCACGATCGGCGCCAAGGTGGGGGGCAAGCTGGTGCCGCTCGACTACGAACTCCAGACGGGCGATGCCGTCGACGTGCTCACCTCCAAAGCACAGGGCGAAGGGCCGTCGCAGGACTGGCTGCAGTTCGTCAAGACGCCGCGGGCACGGTCGAAGATCCGGCAGTGGTTCTCGCGAGGGCGCCGCGAGGATGCCTTGGAGCAGGGGCGCGACGCGGTCCAACGGTTGATGCGCAAGGAGCGTCTGCCCATCAAGCGGCTCGCCACCGAAGCCTCGCTCACCCAGGTCGCCACCGAGCTGAAGTACCCGAACCTCGAGGCGCTGTACGTCGCGGTGGGGGAGGGCCACGTCTCGCCGCAATCGGTGGTGGCGCGGGTGGCTCGTTCGGTCTCGGGCACCACCGACGAGGACGAGATCGAGGTCCCCCTCGCGCGGCCCGTCCGGCTGGGGCCGCCCGACGTCTCGAAGGGCATCGTCGTCCGCGGGCTCGGCGACGTGTGGGTGCGGCTGGGCCGGTGCTGCACGCCGGTGCCGGGCGATGAGATCCTCGGGTTCGTCACCCGGGGTCAAGGGGTCAGCGTGCATCGCACCGACTGTCCGAACGTGAAGTCGCTCCGTCAGCAGCCCGAGCGACTGATCGAGGTCACGTGGTCGGAGGGCAAGCCCACCTCGTTCACCGTGGCGATCCAGGTGGAAGCGCTCGACCGCACGCGACTGCTGTCCGACGTGGCCACCGTGCTCTCGGACAACCACGTCAACATCCTGGCGGCCACCAGTTCCACCGGGAAGGACCGGATCACGCGACTGCGGTTCACGTTCGAGTTGGCCGACATCGCGCACCTGTCCAGCGTGCTCGCGGCCGCCAAGCGCGTCGACAGCGTCTACGACGCCTATCGCGTGGTGCCCAGCTAGTCCCATGCGCGTCGTGCTCCAGCGTGTTGCTCACGCTCGTGTGTCCGTGGCCGGCGCTGTCGCGGGGGAGATCGGCCGTGGCCTGCTCCTGCTGGTGGGGGTCGGCCGCGGCGATCCCGATGAGCATGCCCGCAGGCTGGCCGACAAGGTGGCGACCCTGCGCGTGTTCGCCGACGCCGACGGCAAGACCAACCTGGCCATCGCCGACGTCGCCGGGGCCGCGCTCGTGGTGTCACAGTTCACCCTGTACGGGGACGTGCGGAAAGGGCGCCGTCCGTCGTGGACGCCGGCCGAAGACCCTGAACGCGCCGCCGCCAT
>DATLPI010000135.1:0-2235 GCA_035535815.1 Actinomycetota bacterium
ATCCAGCAGGAGCTTCCGCAAACCATCGTGCTCCAGGACCAAACAGCGCACCGGCGAATCGGCCACAACGGTTGCGACCCGTGGGCGTCCGTCGATCAGCGAGATCTCGCCGAAGAATTCGCCCGGGCCAAGCCGCGCGATCGTGCGGCCTTTGCGGATGACCTTTGCGACCCCTTCCAGTATGACGAAGAGGGTTTCGGTATGTCCGCCTTCGCGGACGATGACGTCACCAGCTTCGTATCTGCTTTCGGTCGTGTTGCGTGTGACTCGCCGCTGTTGTCGAGCGGACAGGTTCACGAAGAGCGGGACGTTGGACAGAGTATCGAACGCGCTGGGCATGTGCCCCCCTCATGAGCGAGTCCGTGCAGATCGCACCCTAAGCCGTCTTGCCGTCTGCGGTCTACTGTCAGGCATGGTCGTCGTGAGGCGCGGAAGCAGCATCGGGGTGCGCCGGTCCTCAGCCCCGCTCGCCATGGGGGTGGCTCTCGCCATGGTGGCCTGCACGGCTCGAGGCCCGGACTCGCAGCCCGGTCACCTCGCTATCTCAGCGACGCCGACCGATGTACCTCTCACGCCACGGTTCGTGAACGCGAACGCGTTCACCACGCGCACGCCGATCAAGCATGTCGTGTTCGTCGTCAAGGAGAACAGGACCTTCGACAACCTGTTCGGGACGTTCCCAGGAGCGAACGGGGTCACGGTCGGGATGGACATGGTCTCGAGGCGCCCCCTCATCCGAGGGACGGATGGACGTCTGCCCAGCGACATCCCTCACTGCTATCGGTGCGCGATCCAGGCGTGGGACAAGGGGAAGATGGACGGGTTCGACCAACCGCTGACCGGCAAGTGGGCGTACTCGCAGCTCCACCAGAGCCAGATCCCGAACTACTGGCATTGGGCGGAACGGAACGTCCTCTTCGACGATTTCTTCTCATCGGCATGGGGCCCGTCGTTCCCGAACCACCTCTACACGATCGCGGCGCAATCTGACGAGGCACGCGACAACCCGCGTCGTCCCCCCCAGTCGATGTCCAACACGTTCGGTTGCGACGCACCGCCCGAGCAGAAAGTCGAGAGGTACGACACCGAGGGTCACGTCGGGCTCCTCCGTCCGTGCTTCGACATCCCGACCGAGGGGGACGTGCTCAACCGGGCGCACGTCCCCTGGGCGTACTACGCGGCCACCGAGCGACAGCGCGGCTACATCTGGTCCGCGTACTCCGCGATCGACCGGTATCGGAACGATCCGGCGCGCTGGGCGAGGTACATCCGCCCCGTCAACTCGTTGCTCGGCGATATCGCCGCCAATGAGCTCCCGCCGGTGACGTGGGTCACGCCCCGTTTCGAGCTGTCCGACCACCCCGACTACTCGCTCTGTCACGGTGAGAACTGGAGCACCCAGGTCGTCGACGCGATCATGCGGTCGAAGATGTGGAAGGACACGGCGATCTTCCTCACGTGGGACGACTACGGCGGGTTCTACGATCACGTTCCGCCGCCTGACATCGACCGGATGGGGTTCGGCTTCCGCGTTCCCTTGCTGGTGATCAGCCCGTACGCGATCGATGGGAAGGTCAGCCACGAGGAGGGGGAGTTCTCGAGCGTGCTCCGCTTCATCGAGGACAACTGGAACCTGCGCCCCTTCCTCACCGGCCGCGACCGGCAAGCGACGCCGATGATGTCGGCGTTCGACTTCTCGCAGCCGCCGCGAGCGCCGGATCCGCTTCCTCTGCGCACGGACTGCGCGGGTCCGAAGTTCCCGGCGAGCTGAGCTCGGCCGGTCCTAGGATGGGCGGATGGATGGAGAGAGCCTGCTCGGGTTCGTCCGGTTCCACGCGTGGGCGAACGACACGATCCTGACGACGACCGCCGGCCTGTCGGAAGAGGAGCTCCGCAGACCCGCCGTTCTCGACCACGGCAGTGCCTTCGAGACGATCCGACATCTCGTCGACGTCGACTGGAGCTGGCGTGAGTTCTGCATCGGGAACGACGTGGGAGACACCTACGTCTGGGATCACGGGTTCGTTCTGGACGACCTCCCGGCGATCCACACGTTCTGCATCGAAGAGGACGTCCGCCTGCGCGGGTTCGTGGAGTCGCTCAACGATGCGGGGCTGAACGAACCGTGGGGGACCCGCCCGGATTTCATGAGGCCGCGATGGTTGGTCGTCGCGCACGTCGTGAACCACGGAACACAGCACCGCAGCGAGCTCGCTCACTACCTCACCAAGTGCG
>DATLPI010000136.1:0-4365 GCA_035535815.1 Actinomycetota bacterium
GCGGCTGGGGTTCCGGCCCGTCGCCGACCACGAGATCTGGATACGCGGGCGGTCCTAAGCGGCGCCGTCCACGATGGTACGGCCCTCCAGCGGTTGGTCGAGCGTGATCGTCACCGACTTCAGGACCGCGATCTCGATGCAGGCGACGTCGCCGGCGTCCGGGTCATGGCCTTCGTACAACGTGATCGTGACCGCGGCGTCGCCCTCGTCGACGTCGACGTGGTCGAGCACCGCGCAGGGCTCCACGCCGCTCGTGAACAGGATGGTCACCGTGCCGTCGTCGTTGAGCATGGCGCGGTCGAACGGGCGGGCTCGCACCCCGGCCATGCCGGGCGTCGGCTCGACCGGCTGGGCGGTGCTGGGATCGCCCCACGGTGCCGGGTCCTGGTCGTCCGGGCACATGGCGTAGTCGACGGGCGAGTCCGGGTCCGCGTTCCGGTCCAACGGCGCGACAGCGCAGTCCCCATGGACGGGGGCCGTCGGGTCGGTCCCCACCGAACCGTTGGGGTCGCCGGGCGAACCGGCGGACACCTGGCCGCTGCCGTCGCCCGCGCTCTCCTGGTCCGGGGCCCCTCGGGTGGCCGCGGCCA
The DNA here is from genome assembly GCA_035535815.1 of Actinomycetota bacterium. Taxonomy (GTDB): domain Bacteria; phylum Actinomycetota; class UBA4738; order UBA4738; family HRBIN12; genus JAOUEA01. The sequence continues at coordinate 591 of DATLPI010000136.1, forward strand.
CCGTGGCGATGGAGACCACGGCGACGGCCGCGACGAGGGCGATCAACCAGCGGGATCGAGCGGGGGTTCGCATCCGGTTCCTCCGAGCTTCGAGGCCATGTGGCCGGGGCGCAACGGGTGTTGGACGAAGCATCGAGCCCTCAGGTTCCCGTCTGAAGCGTTGTCCTGGGGGCTGCGTATACTCCCCGCGTGGCCGTGCTAGGCGGGGAGCTAGCGGTGCCCTGCACCCGCAATCCGCTTCAGCGGGGCCGAATCCCCGCTCGAGGCCCGGAAGGTCCGGGGCAGCCTTGAGTGCGGAGCGTTGAAAGTCGGGTCCTACGCGACATCAGACCTCGAACCCGGTCAGGTCCGGAAGGAAGCAGCCGTAAGGGGAGCTTGATGGGTGCCGTAGGGATGCCTGGCTGGAGCTACCGCGCCGAGAAGCGCCCGAGTCATCCGTGGTCGACAGCGGGTGCACGGCCACATCTTTCACCCGGGTGTCCGGGTGGGCGGCCCAGGGCCATGGAGGCGTGAGTGGCGGACGAGATACAGCACCAGGCCCTGTACCGGCGGTACCGGCCGCAGACCCCCCAGGAGGTCCTGGGTCAGGACCATGTGATCCGCGCGCTGACCGGCGCGATCCGCGAGGGGCGCCTGCACCACGCGTTCCTGTTCTGTGGGCCTCGGGGGACCGGCAAGACCTCCACCGCCCGCATCTTGGCCAAGATGGTCAACTGCGAGCAGGGGCCCACGGCCGAGCCGTGCGGCGTGTGTTCCCAGTGCGTCGCGATCCGTGAGGGCACGCACCTCGACGTCGTCGAGATCGACGCCGCCAGTCACGGTGGAGTCGAGGACGCGCGTGAGCTGCGCGAGAAGGCGCCCACCGCGCCGGTGCAGGGCCGCGAGAAGGTCTACATCATCGACGAGGCGCAGCGGCTCTCCCGCGAAGCGTTCGACGCCCTGCTGAAGGTCTTCGAGGAACCGCCGCCAGGTGTGCGATTCGTGCTGGCCACCACCGAGCCGTTCAAGATGCCTGCCACGATCGTCGGCCGGTCGCAGCGCTTCGACTTCCGGCGGTTCGGGCTGGAGACCCTCACTGGGCAGCTGCAGACGATCGCCGAGGCCGAGGGCACCTCGCTGACGGAGTCGGCGGCCCACTCGATCGCCCGGCAGGCCGAGGGGTCCTCGCGCGACGCGCTCTCCTTGCTCGACCAGGCTCGCGTGCTGGCCGGGGACAAGATCGATGACGACGTCGTGCACGCCCTGTTGGGCGCGCCCCGCGGTGAGGTCCAGCATGAGCTCGCCGATTCGATCGCGGTGGGCGACGCCCGCGGCGCGTTCGAGATCGTCGGACGACTGGTGGCCGATGGTCAGGACGTTCGCAACGTCACCAACGAGTCGTTGGCCCACTTCCGGAATCTGCTCCTGGTCAAGACCGCGCCGGGCCAGCAGGACCTGCTCGATGTGCCGGACGACGCGTACGACCAATTGCGCATCCAGGCCGAGAAGTTCAGCCCGGCCGAGATCACCCGGGTCATCGCGCTGTTGTTGGCCGCGCAGAACGACATGCGGTGGACCACCTCGCCGCGCCTCACGCTGGAGCTAGCGTTGATCCGGGCCACGCTCCCCGACACCGACCCCGCGCCGGCCGGTCTGGTGGCGCGGCTCGAACGTCTGGAGCGGTTGGCCCAGCTCGACCCCACGGCGGTCGTGCCCACGGTGGCCGACGTCGATCACGCCGCCGGTCCGGTCAGCCCGGCCGACGACCGGGCGCCGGTGGAGGCCGTTGAGCCGCCCGTCGTCGAGGAAGCCCCCGCCGCTGCCGCGCCGTCTGTGGATCCCGCACCGAGCGAGCCCGAGCCTCGGAAGCAAGCTCCGCCGAAGCCGCCCCAGCCCTCGCAGCAGATGCCGGTTCCCGTGGCCGCCGACGCGGGCAACATCGATGTCGCCATGCTCCGGCGTTCCTGGCCCCAGCTGATCGACCACCTGGCCAACAACCGACAGATGATCCTGAAGGCCATCCTGGAGTCGGCCACCGTGGCGTCCTACGACGGGACGACGATCGAGCTCGCCTTCCCGCCCGACCGCAAGGTGGGTCCGCAGAAGGTGGAGGAGAAGCAGGAGGACCTCCGCTCGGCGCTGGGCGACCTGTTCGGCATCAAGCCGCGGGTCCTGTGCGTGGTGCGGGAGTTCCGGGAGCCGGCCGGTGAACCTCCCATCGTGGAGATCGTCGAGGAGGCCGACGTGCCCGACGAAGCCGAGGCCCTCCGCCGCGTCCAGGAGATGCTGGGTGCCCAGCCCGTCGATGAGGACAAGGACGACGAGAAGGACGAGGGATAGCGCGTGGCCTACGAAGGTCCCATCCAGGAGCTGATCGACCAGCTCGCGCGCCTGCCCGGCGTGGGTCCCAAGTCGGCGCAGCGGCTCGCGTTCTGGCTGGTGAAGGCCGACGCCGAGGACGCGAAACGGCTGGCCGCAGCGATCATCCAGGCGAAGGAACGCATCACGTTCTGCCGGGAGTGCGGCAACGTCGCCGAGGGCGACCTGTGCCGCATCTGCCGGGACGAGTCGCGCGACCGCACGCTGCTGTGCGTGGTCGAGGAACCGAAGGACGCCGCCAGCATCGAGAAGGCCGCGCTGATCAAGGGGCGGTTCCACATCCTGGGCGGCGCCATCAGCCCGCTCGACGGGATCGGCCCCGACGACCTGCGCGTGCAGGAGCTGCTCGACCGCGTCGACCGTGACCACGTCACCGAGGTCATCCTGGCCACCAACCCGAACCTCGAGGGCAACGCCACCGCCATGTACGTCGCGGCGCTGATCAAACCCTTGGGCGTTCGCGTCACGCGGCTGGCCAGCGGTCTTCCCGTCGGCGGCGACCTCGAGTACGCCGACGAGGTCACGCTCTCCCAGGCGCTCGACGGCCGCCGCGAGATGTGACCCCGGAGGCAGCCACGTGAGCCGCCCCACGACCACTGAGGTTTCGGATCGCGCCCTCGTGCTCTACGCGCTCTCTCGTCGCGGCACGATCGAGTTCGTGGTGTCCGAGAGCGGAGGCGAGCCGTCGCGACTGGCGCAGGCTGAGCGTGCGCGTCTCGAGGCCGAGCAGTGGCTCGAGCGTGAGTCGGTGGCACCGGCGCTCCGCGAGGACGAGCGCACCCTGATGGACGCCGAGTCGGGGTCCTGGCCCTCCGAGGCCATCGCCGATGCGATGTGGCGCAAAGAGGCGCTCGGCGTACTCCTGTGGGCGCTCGAACATGTGGCTGACCTCCCTCCGTACGGCGAGGAGTTCCAGCAGCAGTCGGTTGATGAGGCGATCACGCGCTACGGCTCGGTCGACGCCTTCCGGGCGAACGGACGCCTGCGTCCCGACGATCAGATCGAGCAGGCCTGGATGGAATCCGACGCGTGGTTCGGGGCGACCGAGGGGCGTTTGGGCGACGACGCCAACATGGCCTCCATCGCCGCCGAACGGTTCCGCGCGCTCAGCTGGCTTCGCGATCGCGACGCCGCACCAGCCTGACCATGAACCACGCGATCAGGGCGATCACGCCGATCGGGATCAGGTAGCCCAGGCCCACGACCACCGCGCCGAGCACCCGCAGGAATCCCTGCAAGGCGAGGTTGAACGCGGTGCCCAGGCTCGGCTTGTCGACGTCGGTGGGTTGCTGCTCCTCGGCCTCTGGCGCGCCCAGCTCGCGGAGGGAGACCTTGATCGTGCCCTCGGCCACCTGGTCGTGGATGAACTTGAGCTGACCATGGATGTTCTCGATCTCCAGCTGCACCTGATCGATGA
>DATLPI010000137.1:0-4285 GCA_035535815.1 Actinomycetota bacterium
TGCGGAAGCTCATCATCGGCCTGGCGGCCTTCGCGATCATCGCCGCCGCGTGCGCACCTGAAGACGGCACGCCCGCTGCATCCGACACCGGTGCACCTCCCGCGACCGCCACCGAGTGCGCGCAAGGCGTCGACATCCCGCTCACCACCGAGGGCGCGCTCACGATCGGCACCGGCAATCCGGCGTACGCGCCGTGGTACGGCGGCAAGAGCATCGATGGCTCCGAGTGGGAGTCCAGCTCGTTCACCGGCGATCCGCATTCCGGTGAGGGCTACGAGAGTGCGTTCGCCTACGCGCTGGCCGACACGATGGGATTCTCCGACGACGAGGTTGAGTGGCTGGGCATCCCGTTCGCCAAGTCGTTCGCGCCCGGACCGCGGGACTTCGATTTCGCGATGCAGCAGATCTCCTACTCCGAGAAGCGCGCCGAAGCCGTGGACTTCAGCGACGGCTACTTCGACGTCAACCAGGCCTTGATCGCGAACAACGATTCCCCCGCGGTTGGCGTCACGACCTTGGACGGCCTGAAGGATCTGAAGCTCGGCGCACCGATCGGTACCACCAGTTTGCAGGCGATCGAAGAGCTCGTGCAGCCGAACGTCGAGCCCAGCGTCTACGACGACCTGGACCTCGCGCTGAAGGACCTCGACAACGGCCAGATCGACGGCGTCGTCGTGGACTACCCCACGGCGTTCTACGGGTACGCCGACGTGGTGGTTGGCCAGTTCCCGCCGGTCGGCGGCGAGCAGGAGTACTTCGGCGTGACGTTCGAGAAGGGCAACCCGCTCGTGGAGTGCGTCAACCTGGGGATCGCGGAGCTGGAAAGGGATGGCACGCTCCAAAATCTCCAGGACAAGTGGCTCACGACCGACGTCGACGTCCCGGTCTTCTCCTAGCGGCCGACCACCGAGGAACGGGGATCGCCCGTGTCGTACGGAGGGACAGGCGTTCCCGAGATCGAACCGAACCTCGACCCGCTCGAAGGTAGCCGTCGGTCTCGCATCCTGGGCAACCGGGAAGGCGGACGCAGCGTATGGATCGCGGTCGTCAGCACCGTCGTGTTCTTCGCGATCGTCGTCGTCCTCGTCGTCAACTCACCGGGGTGGTCTGCGCCCGGCGGCGTGAAGGACGCGTTCTTCAACAAGGAGATCTTCATCGACTCCTTCCCGAAGATCCTGGACGGCTTCTGGCTCAACGTGAAGATCTTCCTGACGGCTGAGGTTCTGGTGTTGATGTTCGCGCTGGTGCTGGCGATCATGCGCGGCTTGCCTGGGCCGGTCTTCGCCCCGATCCGGTTGCTGGCCGTGTCCTATTCGATCCTGTTCCGCGGCGTGCCGACCATCCTGGTCATCTTCATCCTTGGGTTCGGGATGCCGGCGCTCGAACTCCAGGGCGTCCCGAACAGCGACGTCTTCTGGGCCATCGTCGCGCTGACGCTCGTCTACACCGCGTACGTGGCGGAGGTGTACAAGGCGGGCATCGAGTCGGTGCATCCGAGCCAGACCGCTGCCGCGCGCTCGCTGGGTCTCAAGCCTTCACAGGCTCTGCGATTCGTCGTGCTGCCCCAGGCGGTCCGTCGGGTGCTCCCGCCGTTGCTGAACGACTTCATCGGCTTGCAGAAGGATTCGGCCCTGGTGGCCGTGCTCGGCGTGACCGAAGGACTCCGGCAGGCACAGATCACGCAGGCGACGTTCTTCAATTTCACGCCGTACGTGTCCCTCGCGTTGGTGTTCGTGGTCATCACGATCCCGCAGGTGCTATTCGTCGACTGGCTGATCAAGCGCGACAAGCGTCGGCGCCAGGCCGGTGGCGTGGCATGAGCGAACTGCTACGTGTCCAAGGCCTCCATAAGTCGTTCGACGATCTCGAGGTGCTGCGTGGGATCGACCTGGAGGTCGAAACCCACGAGGTCGTCGGGTTGATCGGCGCGTCCGGCTCGGGCAAGTCGACGTTGATCCGGTGCCTGAACCTGCTCGAGCCGATCGACGCGGGCACGATCGTGATCGACGGCATCGACGTCACCGCTCCGGGCGTGGACAAGGACGCGGTGCGTCGGCGCGTCGGCATCGTGTTCCAGTCCTTCAACCTGTTCCCGCACATGACCGTGCTGGCCAACGTCACGCTGGCGCCTGTCAAGGTGCTGGGGCTGTCCAAGGACGAGGCGAACGACCGCGCCCGCGAGTTGCTCACCCGGTTCGGGTTGTACGTCAAGGCCGTGGAGTACCCGGACCGGCTCTCCGGGGGCCAGCAGCAACGCGTCGCGATCGTGCGCGCGCTCGCGATGCAGCCCGACCTGATGCTGCTCGACGAGGTCACGAGCGCGCTCGACCCCGTGCTGGTGGCCGAGGTACTCGATGTGATCCGCGAGCTCGCGGCCACGGGCATGACCATGGTGATCGCCACCCACGAGATGGGGTTCGCGCGCGACGTCGCCAATCGCGTGTGCTTCCTGCACGAGGGCGCGATCGTGGAACAGGGACCGCCGGCGCAGATGTTCTCGGCGCCCGAGCGGGAAGAGACCCGTCGGTTCCTCGATCGGATCATCGCGGCCGGACGGATGTAGCCAGCGGGCTCAGGCGCCGGCGTCGCGTTCGGCCCGGTCCACTTCGTCGAGCCAGGGCTTGGCCCCGAGCGCCTCGAAGGTGGACCGCGCGTCCCGGAACCACCCGGTGGCTTCGACCGTGTGCCCCAACGCTGCGTGCACCCGTCCTGCGCCCAACCCGCAACGCGCGGTCTCCACGGGGAAGCCGTACCGGTCCCAGCGCCGCGCCACGTCCTCGTAGAGGGTCAGCGCTTCGCCCCAGCGTTCCTCGGCTTCGCGCACCACCGCGCGAGAGGTCATCAGCGACAGGGACAGGCGTTCGTTCGTGGCGACCTCGTCCAGATCCTCGGTGACGAACGTCGCGGCACGCTCCACCTCGCCGAGCCCGACCAGCAACCGGGTCAGCAACGGCGCCGCCCCGAGGCGGAACGTGGGTTGGTCCTCGGATGCGACCAGGAACGCCTCGAGCGCCTCCCGCAGGACGTCGTCCTCGCCCCGCGCGGCGGCGACCTCACCTCGGAGCATCAGCGCCGGGGTGAGGTACTCGGCGGTCCCGAGATGACCGGCGTGGGTCGCGAGCGCCTCCGCGCAAGCGGACGCGACCTCGAGCTCGCCCCGGCGAAGGGACACCCAGCCCTGGAACGACATGGCGACGGCTCCGGGGATCGTCCACCCGCCGTGGTCGACGTCCCATGTCCGGAGTTCGGCCGCGATCGAGAGCACCCGGTCCCACGCGCCCACGTCGAAGAGCGGTTCGACGATCCCGCTCCGGGCCCAGGCGAGTGAGGTCTCGAGGCCACGTTCGCGGCAGAAGGCCTCCATCTCCTCCCAGGCCTCGATCGAAGCCCACGACCCGCGGTGGAACCAGAGTTCGTAGGCGTAGTTGTTGTAGGCGATCGAGGTCTCCTCGCCGAGACCGCGATCGCGCCCCGTGCGCAACGCCTCCTCGAGGTCGGCGAGCCCTTCGGTGTCGCCCATCTTGCTGCGACTGGCTCCTCGGTACTGCAGAGCGAGCACCTGCTCCCGCGGCAGGTTGAGGTCGCGTGCGAGTTCCAGGGCACGGTCGGACCAACGGATGCATCGCGGATAGTCGCCCACCACCCACAGGTGTCCCGCCACCCGGGTGGCGGCATGCGCGAACTCGGGTCCCGGTGGCAGCGTCTCGAGCTCGCGTACGGCCTGGGTGAGCAGGGGAGCGACGGCGTCGATCTCTCCACGTTCGAAGGCGGAGCGGGCCAGCAGGACCTTGACGTCGGCGGCGCCCGCGACGTCGCCGGCGGCCGCGAACAGCTCCATGGCCTCGGTCAGGTCGGCCTGGGCGTCGGCGAACGCACCCACCGACTGCGCCGACACGCCCGCCCCGCGCAGGGCGCGAGCCCGATCGGGATGATCGGGCGCCATCAGGCTCAGGGCGCGCCGGTACTGCGACAGTGCGCTGGGCGCATCGAGCCGCGCGGTGCGGGTGGCGGCCAACAGCAGCTGCTCGACCGCGGGGCCGGCCGCCTGCGAGGCGAGCGCTTCTTCTCCCGCGGCGGTGGCGAGGGAATGCGCCTCGGCGTAGTGGATGGCGAGCCGCTCCGCACGGTCGGCGGCACGAGGATCCAGCGTGGCCTCCAGCCACGACGCCACCGCCAGGTGCTTACGAGCGCGCTCGCCTCTGGGGATGGAGCCGTAGGCCACCTCGCGCACCAGGACGTGGCGGAAGACAAACTCGGCCTGGCCTTCCACCGCGCTCGCGGTCGC
>DATLPI010000138.1:0-2452 GCA_035535815.1 Actinomycetota bacterium
CACGCGGCTCGCGCCGCCGTCCAGGTCCTCACGGACGTGCTCGGGGTGTGCGTCGGGAAAGCCCGGGGCGTAGAGGATCCGCCAAGGCTGGCCCTTGGGAACCCTCGCGCCGTCGACCACCACGGCGTGCGCTGTCCCCGCATGCGTCGCGGCGAGGATCAAGGCGCGCACGCGCGACGGAAACGTCAATGACGTCTCGAGCGCAACCATGCCGCCGAACGACATCCCGTACAGGTGTGCACGTTCGACCTCGCGGTCATCGAGCACGGCGATCGCATCCTCCACGAAGGTCGCCATGTCCGCCGGTCCGGGCGGATCGTCGCTCCGTCCGTTCCCACGATGATCGTAGGCGATCACGTGGCACGCGGTGGCGAGCGCCGGAATGTTGCGACGCCAGCCATGGAGGTCGCCGCCCAACCCTTCGAGCAGCAGCAGCGCGGATGCACTTGGATCCCCGTGGGTCTCGACGTGGAGACGGCAGCCGTCCGGGCGCGTCAGGAGCGCCACGGCGCTAGGCCGAGGCGGTCTTCGTGGCGCTGCGAAGGCGGGAGGCCATAGCCTCGAGGGTGCGAAGGGCGATCGAGGGGTGCTCCACCAGCAGCCCGCGGAAGACCCACTCGGTGAGCGCCCACATCTGGATGTCGGTGGTGGAGGTGACCGTCGCGGTGCGCGGGCCTCCATCCAGCAACGCCATCTCACCGAAGAAGTCGCCGTCCTTCAGGTGGTTCACGCGTTTGCCGCCGATCGTGACATCGGCCTCGCCCTTCTCGATCACGAACAGGCCGGCGCCGGGCTCCCCCTCGGTGGCGATGACGGTGCCTGCCGGGTGGGAGATGTCCCGAACCGTCCGGGCGATGGCCGCGAGCTCCTTCTTGGAGCAGCCCGAGAACATGGGTACCTGCGCGAGACGCGCCACCACATCGTTCGTTGCCACGACCCCTCCTGAACGCTTCGGTCCGTTGATGCTACGCGGCAAGGTCCCGCGGGTCCAGCCGGGTGCCTAGCCCTCGGGTCGAAGCTGTAATCGGCCTTCTGGAATCGCGCCGCGTGGTGGCAGTTCGGACAGCGCCCGAGGATGGAGTCGATCCGGATCTTCGCGAAGGTCGCCGGGTCCATCTGGATCGAGGAGGCGAACGACGTCGAGCAGGAGGGACAGGTCAGGCTCAGAACGTCGTTTGGTGATCCCACATGGGGGTTGTCGGCGCTTGGCGGGTCTGTGGGACAGCCGGGGGGCCGGGAATCGGCCGCCTGAGTGCCCAGAATGGCGCCGACGTGCCATGCCGGGACTGGTTGACTACCCCATCGGGGACGTCGACGCGCGGTCAGCAGCTCGGGTCTCGTTGGTGATCGAGGCAGTACTCGATACGGTCGAACTGGTCCTGCGCCGAGTTACCGAACGAGAAGATCGCCGCGATGAAGACCACGCCGAGCACGACGCTGACGATCCCGAGCACCAGCCCGGCGGTCGCCATGCCCTTGTTCGGGGCGCCGTTCTTCGCCCTGGAGAGCCCGATGCCTCCGAAGATGATCGCGAGAACGCCCAGGATGACCCCGAGCCAGACGGTCCAGAAGAGCACCACGCCGCAGATGCCGAGGATCAGCGCGGTCGTGGCCAGGGGTTGGTGGGCGCCGGCGTCTGTTGGACGTAGGCGACCTGCGGCGCCGGCGGCATCGGCAGGCTCGGCGTCGGCGCCGGCGCCTCGGTCTCGTTCAGGTTCTCCTGGTCATCGGACACGCTGGTCACCTCTGCGGGCTCGGCTCCCGGATGCTAGCCGGTGTCCTGGGTCCGGTGCGGGAGGTCAGTTGCGGGCTTGCAGGAAGGCCTCGAGCTCGTCGAGATGCTCGCCGCGATGCTCGGCGCGGACGGCGTAAATCGGGCTGTCGGGGTCCTGGGGATACATCCGATCAAGAGGTAGCTGTGCAACGAGCGCATCCGTCTGCTCGGCGATCCGAAGCGCAAACTCTGCAGCGTCCCTCGGTTGGATCGCGTGGATCAACGGACGAGTCGAGTCGTTGAGCCAGTCGCCTTCCGGCTCGGCGTCGCCCGGCGCCCACGGTTCGCCGCGATGGATCTTCTCGGCGAGAACCAGGACGCGGATGTCCCAGTACGCCATATGTCCCAGCACGCCGGCGAGGGTCCAGTACTCGTTCACTGGGGCCATGAGGTCCTCGTCGCTCAGGCCTTCGACCAGCGTGCGCATACGCTCGCGCTCACGAGTGTTCATATCGATGTAGGAGCGGTCCTCACCCATCCAGCAACTCTACCCACCGGAACGAGCCCGAAGGCAAGGGGATCCTGGCTCGACCGGACCCGGCCACCCGGACAGCGCGACCATCAGCTCGAATACGGCGAGGACAGCCAGCCATTGCCTGCCTCGAGTTCACGACACTCCAGTCGCGCGACGCCGAGGCAATCCGCTAGGCATCGCGGTCAGCGAGCACGGACTTGATT
>DATLPI010000139.1:0-12518 GCA_035535815.1 Actinomycetota bacterium
GTCTCGATCTTCGCCTCTGGTGGGATCTGCGGGGTTTCCTCTGCCACCGACACCAGGCGCCCGCCCGGCCGGATCACGGCGGGTGCACCCTCCAGCGTCGCTCCGCCCACGGTGTCGAACACCAGGTCGACCGGCTCGAGCGATCCCAGGTCCGAGCCGTCGATCACCTCATGGGCACCGAACCCCCGCGCCGCTTCCCGACTCCCGGGCGACGCCGTGCCGATCACGTGCGCTCCCCGGTGTCGCGCGAGCTGGGTCGCAAGGTGTCCGACGCCGCCGGCCGCGCCGGTGACGAGGACCCGCTGCCCAGCCTCCAAACCACCGTGATCGAACAGCCCCTGCCAGGCGGACAGCCCCGGGAGCGGGATCGCCGCGCTCTGGACGTCGTCTAGGGTTCGGGGTTTCGGGGCCAGGAGCTCCACCGCCACCGCGACGTAGTCCGCGGCGGCGCCGTCCCGGCCGAAGTCGGTGAGTGCGTACACGGCGTCACCGGCCGAGACCGCTTCGACGTCCGTCGCCACGGCCGCGACGGCGCCCGAGACCTCGTAGGAAGGGATCGCGGGAAGCCGGTCCTCCGGCCACGCCAGCTCGTCCTTCGTGAGGGCTGCCGCATGCACCCGGACCAGCGCCTCACCCGCCGACAGATCCGGGACGGCGATCTCTTCGAGCACCAGGGCTTCCGGTCCACCGCCCGACGACAGTCTGACGGCACGCATCGTGGGACCGATCGCCGTGCCCGAAGCTTCGTTGTCGGTCATGGTTCCTCCTGAAGTTCGCTATCTAGCTTCTTGGTAAGTATCTTACTAGGAAGTAGACTGCCGGTCGAGATGAACCAGCCCTCACCGGACCACGTCGACGAGATCCTCGCGCAGTGGCGCCGTGAGCGTCCCGACCTGGATGCGAGCCCGATCGGCGTGTTCGGGCGACTCTCCAGGGCCGAACACCTCATCGACGCGGCGCTGGCCGCGGGGATCGCCGGCCACGGGCTCCAACCAGGCTGGTTCGACCTGTTGGCGGCGCTGCGCCGCCAGGGTCCTCCGTTCGAGCTCAACCCAACGCAGCTGACGGAGGCGACCTTGCTCTCGTCCGGGGGTACCACCAAGCGGCTGGACCGCCTGGCGGATGAGGGGCTGGTCGAGCGCCGGGCCGACCCCCACGATCGCCGTGGCACCCTCGTGCGACTCACGCGGCGCGGCAAGGCGATCATCGACCGGGCGCTGCAGACCCACCTCGAGAACGAGCGGCGACTGCTCCAGGTCCTCAGTCGCGACGAGCAGCGCACGTTGGAAGGACTCCTGCGAACGCTCCTCGATGGGCTCGAGGCCACCGATCCCGCGACGTAGCGCCGTGGATCAGCACTCCCTGCACGTTCGAAACCCCCTCGAACCCTGACGGCACGCTACGTAGTCCTGCTTACTTAGCACGTGGTAGCCAGGTTCCCCATGGCGTAGGTATTCACGCGGATGCCGTTCACGTCCACCATGTCCCAAGTACCACCGAGCACGACTCGGCCGGGAAGGACGGGGACCATGAGCAAGCACGGAGAGCACCAACCGGGGACCGCGGGCGACTGCGTGAAGTGCACGAAGATCGCCTACGAACCCAGCTGGTACGCCGTGATGCTCGCGTTCGAGGAGCGGAACCTCGACACCGTGCTCCATCTCGCAGATCGCGCCGAGGCAGTCACGACCCAAACGGGTCCTCTCTGGACGTAGCCCGGGATCCCCCTCGCGGGCTCACGGAGGTCGAAGGCGGCCGGGAACGCGGTTCACCGACTCCCGCGCCGCCTTCGACCTCATCTCTTCCCGGTCTGGCGGACGGCCTCCGCGGCTACTGCGACGCGATCGCCGAGGTAGCGCCCGTGTCGACGGCTTCCTGCTCTTCGTCGAGGCGCGCGACGCGCGCGTGACGGCGTCCCAGACCGAGCAACGCCACGCCGAGCCCGGCCGCGACCAACCCGCTGAGCCACAGGCCCGTCTGCGCGCCGAGGTGTTCGCCGATCACGCCGGCGATGGGGGCGCCGATCGGCGTCGAGCCCAGGAAGACGATCCCGTACAAGGCCATCACGCGACCTCGCGCCTGCGGCACCGAGGTGAGCTGCAGCATCGTGTTGCCCGTGATCATGAACGCCATGATCGTGAACCCCATCGGGACCATCGCGAGGGCCGCGAGCCAAAGGACGGGTGCCGCACCCGCCAACGCCAGCGACACCCCGCACGCGACGGCCCACCATGCGAGGTCGCGGAGTTTCGGAGCGGCGATGCGGCTCGCCATCGTGATCGCTCCCAGGAACGAGCCCACGCCTGCCAGCGCCGACAACATGCCGAACGTGCCGGCGGTCCCGTGGAACGTCCGATCGGCAAGCAGCGGCACGAACACCGCGAAGTTGAACGCGAACGTGAACACGACGGCCATGGCCAACAGGGGTCGGCGCAGGTCGTCGGTTCGCCACACGTACTTCAGCCCCGCCACCAGGTGCCCACGGTCGCGCGTGCTCTTCTCCTGGCGGTGGAGCTCGCTGGGGCGCATCATCAGCAGCGCGGTCAGCACCGCGATGTAGGAGAACGCGTCGACCAGGAAACAGGTGGCGATCCCCACGGTGGCGATCAGGACGCCCGCCACGGCGGGCCCGATCACACGCGACCCGGTGAACGCCGCGCTGTTGAGGCTTACGGCGTTGCGCACGTGTTCCTCGCCCACCATCTCAACGTAGAAGCTCTGCCGCGACGGGTTGTCGAACGCGGTAACCAGACCCGAGGCGAGCGACAGGACGTAGACCATCCACAGTTGCGCGACATCGGTGAACACGAGCGAAAACAACGTGAACGCGACGACCGCATAGGCCGCCTGGGTGACGAGCAGGATCTTGCGCTTGTCGAACCGGTCGGCGAGCACGCCGCCGTAGGCGCCCAGCAGCAGCACCGGCAGGAAGTAGAGCGCGATGTTCGTACCCAGGGCGGTGCCGCTGTGGGTGAGCTGCAGCACCAACCACGCCGACGCGGTGAAGTTCATCCAGGTGCCGATCGCCGACACCGTCTGACCGAACAGGTAGAGCCTGAAGTTGCGCGAACTCTTGACCGAGGACAGCGTCCGGCTCAGCGCTTCGGTGACCTTGTGCCTCATGCCGGCCGCTCCGTGATGCGATCGAGGATCAGGGCCGCGCGCTCGAGCGTCTGTAGCTCGTCGGGAGGCAGCCGCTTGATCTTCCGCGCGAGGTACTCGGCGTGCCGGCGCCGAACCCTCGACAGGAGCTTCCGCCCGGCAGGGGTGACTTGGATCCAGGCAACCCGGCCGTCCAGCGGGTCGGGGGTTCGTTCCACCAGCCCGTGTTCCACGAGTGAGCCGAGGATACGGGTCACGGTGGGCTTGCGGATCTGCTCGTGGGCCGCGAGGTCACCGGGCGTCATCGGGCCGTGGGTCTCCACCGTGGCCAGGGCGGCCATGAGGGTGGGCGAGACGTCGGTGGCGGATTCGCGCCGGAGGGTACGGGCCAGCCGCGTCACGCTGAGCCGGAGGCTGGACGCGAGGGCCGCGACGTCGACGGTGGAGGGAGCGGTCGCCATCACCACAGGATAGTTCGCAACGCTAACTACTGTCATCATCCCTGCTCGAGATGCACAGCTTCGCCACAGGGTGGGGCTATCGTGGCCGCACCACCGAGCGAAGCGGAGCCGCACGCGATGAGTCGGAACGGGCACGGAGCCCACGAAGCACCCCGGTCGAAGGGCCGGCGGAACCTCGTCATCGTCGCCGTGATCGCGCTGGTGCTGGTGGCCCTGGGAGGCACCTACCTGTTGGCCGGTGGCGGTGGCGAGGACGACGCCGCTTCCCCATCGCCGACGGTCGGCCACTCGCCCAAGTCCAGCCCCACCCAGGAACCCTCGGTCTCGCCCACCGAGTCCCCCACGGCCTCCGCATCGCCGTCGGCACCCGCCGACCCGAACATCCTGGATAACGGGCGGCACTTCGTGTTCATGAACGGGGCCAAGACGGGGGCGGCGCAGCGGCTCACCTTCGATCTCGCCGAGTTCTATACGGACCAGGCCGCCATCGATGCCGCGGAGCAGCACGGGGACGAGGTGGTGAACGGCTACTACATCGTCAACGACAACCCTCGGCTGCGCACGATGCCGGTATCGGACACCGTGGTGGTGCGATACATCCCCAACGACGCCTGCTGCGACCTCCAGCCTGGCGACTTCGACGCCTTCGCGGAGGCGGTGAACGGAACGGCGCAGACCGACTACTTCGCGCAGGCCCCGTGGTGGATCACGGTGAGCGGCGGCCAGGTCGTGAAGATCGAGCAGCAGTACCTGCCCTGAGGTTCCGCTTTCCGGCCGGGAAGCGCCGGGCTCCCGGTAGCCTGCCGGTGATGCCGCGAGACTGGGACGCCGCCACGTACGACCGCCTGCCCATCCCCATGACGGCGTGGGGCGAAACCGTGCTCGGCTGGCTGGACCTAAGGGGTGACGAGCGCGTGCTGGATGCCGGCTGCGGAACCGGCAAGGTCACGGAGATGCTGCGAGACCGGCTCCCTCACGGCTCGGTGGTGGCGCTGGACGGTTCGGTCTCGATGGTGGAGCAGGCGCGTGCCCGGCTCGGCGAAGGCCGGGTGGAGTATCTGGTGGCCGACCTGGAGGAACCGTTGCCGGTGTCGCCTCCGGTGGACGCGATCCTATCGACGGCGACCTTCCACTGGATCGCCGACCACGACGCGCTGTTCACGAACCTGGCGGCCGTCCTGCGGCCGGGCGGACAACTGGCGGCACAGTGCGGGGGCGCCGGCAACATCGCCTCGATCGAAGCGGCCTTGGGCCAGATCGACGAGGACCTCCGCGGGCGGAAGCATTTCGCCACGCCGGAGGCCACGGCCGCGCGGCTGGAAGCGGCCGGGTTCGTCGAGGTGGAGACGTGGCTGCATGAGGAGCCGACGCCGTTGCCCGAGGGTGATCTGGAGCCCTACCTGGAGACGATCTGCCTGGGCGACCACGTGGACGGGATGAGCCCGGAACAACGGCGGGCGTTCGTGCACGAGGTGGCGTCGAGGATGCCCGAGCCGCTGATCGACTACGTGCGACTGAACATCCGAGCTCGCCGGGCCTGACCCGCTCAGTTCCCGAGCACGCCGTACCAGAGCAACCCGGCAAGCGCCGATCCCGCCACCACCGGGATCACCTTCCATCGGAACCGCCACATCCCCACGAACGCCACCACTGCCACCACGACCGCGAACGGGTCCACGCTCGACCACACCGGTCGCACGACGTCGAACCGCCCGAGTACGCGGGACACCCGAACCTCGTCGAACAAGGTCGACAGCGCGAAGGTCACCGCCAGGTTCGCGATCACCCCCACCACCGCCGCCGTGATCGTCTCGAGGGCGGCGCCGAGCCGCCGGTTCCCGCGCAAGCCCTCGATGTACGGCGCGCCCAAGAAGATCCACAGGAAGCACGGGGCGAACGTCGCCCACACCACCACGCAGGCCCCTAGGACGCCAGCGACCAGCGGGTCCAGGTCGCCAGGGTGCTGATACGCACCGACGAACCCCACGAACTCCAGCACCATGATCAGCGGCCCCGGCGTGGTCTCGGCAAGCCCGAGCCCAACCACCATCTGGCCCGGGAGCAGCCATCCGTACGTCGAGACCGCCGCCACGTTCACGTAGGCGAGCACCGCGTATGCGCCGCCGAACGTCACCAGCGAGGCTCGACTGAAGAACCATCCCATCTGCGTGAGCGTGTCGCCGGGCCCGCGCCACACGGCCACCAACGCGATCGGCACCAGCCACACGGCAAGCCCCACCACGAGCGTCACCACCGTCCGAGCCACCGTCGGCTTCGTGTGCTCGGCTCGCGGAGCGTCGTCCGCGATCGCGACCCGTTCGTGTTCCTCCAGGTCCTCGACCACGCCGACCCCGAACCGGTCCGGCAACGCCGCGCCGCCCACCAGCCCGATCGCTCCGGCGACCAGGATGATCACCGGGAACGGCACATGCACCACGTAGATCGCGACGAACGCGGCGACCGCGACGGCCGCCATAAGTCCGTTCGCGAGCGCCTTCTGTCCGATGCGGATCGTCGCCGAGGCCACGATCGCGATCACCGCCGGCGCCAGTCCCGCCAACGTCGCCGACACCCAGGTGACATCGCCGTGCGCCACGTACACCCACGACAGCGCCAGCAACACGAAGAAGCTCGGCAGCACGAACATCACGCCGGCCACGAGGCCGCCACGCACCTTGTGCAGGAGCCACCCGAGGTAGATCGCGAGCTGCTGCGCCTCCGGGCCGGGCAGCAGCATGCAGAAGTTCAGCGCATGCAGGAACCGGCCGTTCGAGACCCAGCGGCGGCGTTGGACGATCTCCTCGTGCATGATCGCGATCTGCCCGGCGGGACCGCCGAAGTTGATGAACCCGAGCTTCACCCAGAAGCGCGCGGCTTCACGGAACGTCACGCCGTGCTGCGGCGTCTCGTCGCTCACGGAGCGGAGTGTAGGTGGGTCAGATGAACAGCGATACCGCGGCGTCGCGCATCTCGGCGATCGCGGTGGCGGCGCCGATCGGCTCCTCGAGACCGTCGAGCAGATCCTCGTGCTTGAGCCCCAGCAGATCCATCGTCATCTGACACGGGATCAGCCGAACGCCGAGGTCCTGCGAGGTGGCGATCAGCTCCTCCGGCTTGGCCACCTGGTGGTCGTCCGCGAGCTTCTTGAACATCGTCGGGCCGGCACCGGCGAAGTGGTAGCGCGAGAGCTTCGCCTTCTGGGCCGAGCCGGGGTTCATGGCGCTCATCATCTTCTGCATCCAGTTGTCCCCGGTGATGCGCACGCCGGGCTTCACGATCGCGAACAGACCCCAGAAGGTGAAGAACACGCTGGACTCCATGCCGCTCGCTGCGGCCGTGGTGGCCAGGATCGTGGTGGGCCAGATGCGGTCGAGGTCACCGCCCCAGGCGATGATCGTCAGCTTGTTCTTCTTCTTCACCGGGCTCTGGCCGGCCTCGAGCGCCTCGATCCGGGCGAGCAGCTCGGCGTAGGTGGGAGCGTCGGTGGCGACGGTTTCGGCAGCCATCGACGATCACACCTTGCGGACCAGGTAGCGGTACTGACCCGGTGTGGGTTCGTCGGACTCGAGCAGCTCGTTGCCGCTGATCTCGGCCCAACTGGGCACGTCCGACTTGGAGCCGGGGTCGGTCGCCAGGAGCTCGAGCAGGTCACCCGGCGCGGCATCCTTCAGGGCCTTGGCCAGCGACACCAGCGGGCCAGGGCACGATTGCCCGCGAGCGTCGACGGTGACGGTTGCGGTGCTGGGAACGACGGACATGGAGAACCTCCAGACGGAGCGTGAAGAGCCTGCGAGAACGGGAGAGGCAGGATCAGCGGGGAGCGTTGGGACCGCTCCGGGTCACGCGGAACAGCAGATGCGATCGGGGATCATGGCCCCCACGATGCCGGCTTCGCGTGTGCAGATCATTTGCAGGTGCAACAGCCTACCCGACCCCGTCTGTTCCGAACAAGCGCCTTCCGGCCTAGCCACCGCACTCGGTAGACTGGCCGACACGATGACGAAGCGATAACCCGACCAGGACCCGTCTCGCGCGCCGTTCCGGGCGCGCCCGTCCTTCGGAGTCGCCGTCATGGCTCTCGCCTCGTCCCGATCCCAGCTCACCGCTCGTTCCATCGCGGAGTCCCATGGTGGACTCGTCGTGCTCGACGACGTCTCGCTCACGGTCGGCCCGGGGTCCAGGATCGGCTTGCTCGGCCCCAACGGCGTCGGCAAGTCGACCCTGCTGCGGATCCTGGCCGGCGTCGAGCATCCGGACCGCGGGATCGTGGAACGAGCCCCCGCATCCATGACCGTCGGCCTGCTCGACCAGGAGCCCGAAGGACGTGACGAGACCCTCGGGGCCTTCCTGGCACGACGGACCGGCGTGGGCGAGGCGGCGGAAGCGGTCGAGACGGCCTCGGCCGCGATGACCGAAGACCTCGCGTCGATCCAGCGCTACACCGATGCCCTCGATCGCTTCGACCGTCTCGGCGGCCACGACTTCGAGCCTCGCGCGGCGACGGTGGCGAACGAGCTGGGATTCGCTGGGGTCGACGCTCCGATGGATCGCCTGTCGGGAGGACAGCGAACCCGCGCCGCTCTCGCCGCGATCGTCCTGGCGCGGTTCGACGTGCTCCTGCTGGACGAGCCCACGAACAACCTCGACGCCGACGCGCTCGAACGACTCGAAGCCTTCGTCGCCGGCTTCAGCGGCGGGATCGTGGTCGTCTCGCATGACCGGGCGTTCCTGGACAGCACCGTGAACCGGTTCGTGGAGCTGGATCCGTTCACCCGTCGGGCGTCCGAGTTCACCGGCAGCTGGAGCGAGTACGTCGCCGATCGCGAGCACCGACGGAACCAGGCGCGGGAAGCGCACGATACGGCGCTGGCCGAGCGCGCGCGGCTGCAACGGCGCGCGCGGGAGATCCGTGGTGAGGCCGCCTCCGGCGCTGGACGCGCCAAGCGGGAAGACGAGCCCGACAAGTACATCCGGTTCGCCAAGACCGCGGGCGCTCAGGAGCATGCCGCCGGTGCCGCTCGCATCGAGCGCAAGCTGGAGAAGATCGACGTGCCCGACGCGCCCCGCGAGCGGTGGCAGCTCCGGATGGATCTGGCGCCGGCGACGCGCGGCAGCGACGTGGTGGCTCGGCTCACCGCCGCGGTGGTCCGGCGAGGAGCCTTCCAACTGGGACCGCTCGACCTGGAGATCGCCAGAGGTGAGCGGGTCGCCCTGGTGGGACCCAACGGAGCGGGCAAATCGACGCTGCTGCACGCGATCGCCGGTGACCTCCCGGTGACGTCGGGTGACCGCACGATCGGTCCCAGTGTGATCCCCGGTCTGCTGGATCAGGACCGCGACCCGTTCGAACCCGGTGAGGACCTGGTCGCGATGGTGGCCAGGACCACCGGGGTGGTGGGCGCCGAGGCCAGGTCCCTACTGGCGAAGTTCGAGCTGGGCGCCGACGACGTGCACCGGCCCGGCGACGAGCTCTCGCCGGGCGAGCGGACGCGGGCCACCCTGGCCGTGCTGGCCGCCGAACGCACGAACCTGCTCTTGCTCGATGAGCCGACCAACCACCTGGACCTGTCCGCGATCGAACAGCTGGAGCACGCGCTGGCTACCTACCGGGGGACGTTCGTGATCGCCACCCACGACCGGCGGCTGCTGGAGACGATCGGCATCACGCGCACGATCGGCTTCGGAGGAGACGAGGGCTAGCCCGGGTCTGGAGTGGTCAAGCACCCTGACGAACGACCCAGGATTCGCAGCCCTTCCAGATCGCCCGGACCGAAGTCGGTGACACCGCCGCCGGCGCCCTCCATCAGTTCCCCATCGACCTTCACGTGGTCGAGGCCCATCACGTGGCCGAGTTCATGCAGCACCACCGGGCCCTGCGCGCCGATCCATCCGAAGCCGGGCCCGTTGGGATCGTCGGCGTTGATCGCGACCCAACCGCTCACCAGGAGATCGCTGCCGTCCGAGGGCACCTGAGGCGCCGCCACCCCGGCCGCCGTGTGTCCGTCGGATGAGAATGAGATCGAGGAATCGTCCGGATCGACCCAGGCGATCAACACGGGCGCCCACTCGTCGCCGTACCGGTCGGGCTGATAGGACTCACGACGCTGGCTGGGTTCCTCGTCGGTCTCCCCGTCGTCGACGAACTGGATCCCTGTGGCCACCGACACACGGCGGACCGACTCGGTGACGTCGTCGATCGAGCCCGGCGGCGCGTCGGCGAGGTTGGTCACGTAGTGGATCGGTTCGCACGGGTTCCACCGGATCGGATCGCCCGAGAAGTCACGGGCCAGGAAGCGGTATTCATCGGCGTTGCCCTGCGGTGTGGGGGTCCGGAAGAGCACGGACGCGAACACGCCGGCCACCAGGAACACGATCGTGAGGACCGCGGACCCGACCACCCACGGGGGGTAACGGCGTCGACGCGGCCCCGGAACGAGCGGCGGCCACGGCGGCAGCGGCACACCCGAAGGCGTCTGATCGGGCCGTTGCGGGATCTGAGGGGGAAGGTACTGGGACGTGTCGAGCTCCTAGGACGCAGACGGGATCATCGTAGGGCTCATCGGCAGTTCTGATGGTTCACCGAACCCTGGCGCGGCGTTCCTTCGGCCAGTAGATCACCAGGACCTTCGCTTTCAGTTCCTCCGTCGTGACGGGGCCGAACTGACGGCTGTCGGTGGAGGCCGGTTCGAAGTCGCCCTCGATCCACCATTCATCGGTGCCGAGCGTTCGCCCGTTTCGGACGTCACCGGGAACGCCCACGATGCGCTTCACCATCTCGAAACCGGGACGGCCGGGGTGTTCGACCACGACGACATCACCGCGTGAGTACGACGAGGGCGTCGCGACCAGCGCCCAGTCACCGGGAGCCAGGGTTGGCGCCATGGATCCGCCCTCGATCTCGATGCGCGAGGGCTTCCAGCGCAGGCATGCCCACGCGACGCCTGCAGCCACGACGATGCCGGCGATCGCTCCCGACGCCCGTTTCCGAGCGCGGTGGTAGGTTTCCGGTTCGAGGCCGAGGGAACGGTCATCGGACGAAGGAGGCGGTTCCATGTTCGAAGCATTCCTCAAGCCACGCCGCACCGTCCATGCGCATTGCGACCTGCCGTGTGGTGTGTACGACCCCGCGCAAGCACGGATCGAAGCCGAGTCCGTGAAGGCCTGCCAGGAGAAGTACCAGGGCAGCGACGACGCGATCTTCCAGGAGCGTGCGATCACGATCAAGGAAGAGCGGGCCGACCTGGTCAAGCACCACCTGTGGGTGCTGTGGACCGACTACTTCAAGCCCGAGCACGTGGAGAAGTACCCGGACCTGCACGACAAGTTCTGGAAGGCGACGAAGCTCGCGGGCGACTCGAAGAAGTCCACGGACCCGGCGCAGGGACAGCAGCTCCTCGACGCGATCGATGAGCTCGGCAAGATCTTCTGGGAGACCAAGTCCTGATCTAGGACGCTCCCTGCACGACCGCTTGTGTAACGAAGCCCGGGGCGCCAGGTGCCCCGGGCTTCGTCGTCACCAGACCCGTACCCATCCCCCCTCATGCGGGGAAAGTGACCCGGTGGACGAGGCCGTCGGATCCCACATCCACCGGGACGAAGAGACGGACCTGGCGAGGTGGAGTGGGTCTGGCGGCACCCCACCCCGCCCGGTCTCGTAGCACTACATCGGCATCGGGCACACCTGCGGCGCAGTGGTCGAAGGGCCAGAGCTGTGGGCCGAACGACGGAGCCACCGAGAGCGAACGGTCCGGGCCGTCCGCAGGGGATGCCCTGTTAGGCTCGCCGACCGTGAAGGACGTCGGACTCGTCGGGGTGCCGTTCAGCGGTAAGAGCACGCTGTTCACCGCGATGACGCGCGCGGGTTCGCAGGGGGGCCAGGCCAACATCGCGGTGGTGCCGGTGCCCGATCCGCGCCTGCAGGTGCTCACCGACATGGAGACGTCCAAGAAGACCGTGGCGGCGCAGGTCCGGTTCGTCGATGTGCCCGGCGGGGTCTCGAGCGCCCAGGGCATCGCGAAGCTGCGCGAGGTGGACGCGCTCGCGGTGGTCTTGCGCTGCTTCGGCGGGGACGCTTCGCCAGTCGACGAACTCGAGACCGTGCGAGGGGAACTGCTGCTGGCGGATCTCGGCGTGATCGACAGCGCGCTCGAGAAGGCCGAGAAGAAGGCACGCGGCAAGCCCGGTCCCGAGGTGGACGCGCTGCGCCGAGCCAAGGAATCGCTCGAAGCCGAAACTCCCCTGCGCGACGCGGGTGTGACCGACGAGGACGCGGCGCACCTGCGCGGGATCGCTCCGCTGACCCTGAAGCCAGAGGCGATCATCGCGAACCTGGAAGAAGGCCTGGAGGTCCCGCCCGCCCTCGCGGACGTCGGTGCCGTCGGCGTGTACGCCTCGATCGAGGCCGAGACCGCGGAGATGGACGCGGACGAAGCCCGCGCGCTGCTCGAAGAGTTCGGCGTGAGCGAACCGGGCTTGGAGACGGTGATCGCAGCGAGCTATCAAGCGATCGATCTCATCACGTTCCTCACCACCGGGGAGGACGAAACGCGCGCGTGGGAAGTGCGGCGGGGCGCGAAAGCACCCGAAGCCGCCGGCGTGATCCACTCCGACCTCGAGCGCGGGTTCATCCGCGCCGAGGTGATCGGCTATGACGAGCTGATCGAAGCGGGGTCGCTGGACGCCGCGAAAGCCGCCGGCAAGTTGCGGCAAGAAGGCAAGGACTATGAGGTGGCCGAGGGCGACATCCTCAACATCCGCTTCAACGTCTAGCCCGCGCCGTCGAGGTTCGCATCGTCGCAGACGTCACCCTGAACACGCTCTTCCCATACGTCGAGGGCGGCGATCGTTCCCCCATCCCGCACGACGACCAGGTGCACCGGGAGGTCCAGTGTGGTGGCTGCTCGAGGGTAGGTGGGGGGTCGAAGCACATCGCCAGGGCGAAGATCTAGCGCTTGG
>DATLPI010000140.1:0-4722 GCA_035535815.1 Actinomycetota bacterium
AGGCCACGTTCACCTGATCGCCCAGGACGGTGTAGTCGCTCCGCGCCGGCGAACCCAGGTCGCCCACGGTCACCCACCCGGTCGCGATCCCGATCCCGATCTCGAACACCTCGCCGTACTGCTGCTGCCAGTGGTCGGACAGGGTCTTCATGCGCTCGAGCATCTCGACGCCCATGCGGACGGCCCGCGCGGCGTGATCCTCCTGGGGGATCGGGTCGCCGAAGAACACCATCACCGCGTCGCCCACGTACTTGTCGAGCGTCCCGCCGTGCTTGAACACGATCTCGGTCATGGCCGAGAAGTAGTCGTTCATCTCGTGCACCAGCTGGCCCGGGTCCATGCGTTCGGCCGCGGCGGTGAACCCACGCACGTCGGAGAAGAACGTCGTGAGGTACTTGCGGCTGGGCTCCAGCGCGACGTCCTGTTCACCGCTGACGATCGAATCGGCGAGCTGGGGCGAGAGGTACCGGCGCAGTCGTGAGGCGCGCTCGAGTTCGGCGACCTTCGTCTCGACCGTTTCCTGCAGGTTGGCGTTGAGGTCGTGCAGCCGTTGATAGAGCGCGGACAGTTGGTCGGTCGTGCGGTTGAGGTTCCTGGTGAGGTTGCCGAACTCGTCGCGGTTGGGGACCACGACATGGGTGCCGAAGTCGCCGCCCGCGATCTGCTCCAGCGCCGCGTCGACGCGCCGCACCGGACGGATCAGCGACCACGACAGGATCGCGCCGAGGGTCAGCGCGATCAGCAGGGTCACGCCCGAGAACGCCCCGACCGCGATGGTGAGGAACCGCCGGTTCTCGGCGAAGTCGTCCGTCTCCTGGGTCACGAGGGCCTGTGAGTCGGTGATCAACTCGTTGAGCTGCGCCTCGAGCACATGGGAGACCTCGTGTTCCTGCTCGATGTGGAGCTGCAACGCCTGATCGACCTTCCCCGCCTCGAACAGGTCGGTCACGGCGTCGCTGGAATCGGCATAGACCTCGTTCGTGGATTCGACGTGATCGAGCAGCGCCAGCTCGCTCGGCACCGCGTACGTCCGCATCTCGGCCAGGTTGTTCGCGAACTCGTCCTTCGCCGCGTAGATCTTCGGCGTCCAGGTAGGGTCGTCGAGCTTCAGCAGCGCCATTGCGCGGTAGTGGCTCTGCGCCGTGACCTCGTAGATCATGTCGCGCGCCTGGCTCGCCTGGTGGTTCAGGCGGGTGAGCGTTTCCACCTGATCGTTGACCCGGTTCAGCACCGTGATGCTCACGATGCCCATCGACAGCAGCAACAACGCGATCAACAGGAATCCGGCCAGGAGCTTCGTATGCACCGTGGCCTTGATGCGTGCGACCCAGTCCACGAACGGCCGGAGCGGACGTGGCAGTGGGCCGAGGTCCTTGTGCGGCAGTGTCTCTTCGAGATGTGACACGCCAGTCGACATGGTGGATCCCCCTCGATGTCCGATGGTGCGTCGGACCAGGATGGACCTTTCGCGTTGAGTCGTGAAGGGCGGGGTGCGCCGGTCGGTGGTCTAGCCCGTACCGAACCATCGCGCGCGCCGGGTGCCGGCGAACGAGGCCTTCTCGGCCGCCACCTCGGCCGAGGGCGGCACGAAGGTGCCGATGGGGGAGCCGGGGGTCGAGAAGAAGTCCACGTCGACGCGCCCGACCTGCTCGTTGCCGAACTCGATCCAGCAGGCACCGGTGCCGTCATAGCCGGGCGGCTCGGCGTCGCCTCGCACGCGCGCGATCAGGTGGTTCGCCACGACGAGGGCGGCGCCTTCGGCGAACACCCCAGCCTTCGGCGTGCCGACGCTGGTGACGTCGCCTACGGCGTACACGTCCGGGAACGCCGTCGCCAGGGTGTGCGGATCCACCGGGATCCAGCCGTCCTGCGTTAGGCCCGACTCCACCACGACCTCCGGCGCACGATGCACGGGAACGCCCAGGAACAGGTCGAACGGGAGCCGAGAGTCATCGTCCAAGACGGCTTCGCGTGACGCCGGATCGAGCGAGGCGACCATGTGACCGGGGAGGAACTCGATGTCCCGCTCGACGAACCGAGCCAGGATCGCCTGGGACGTCGCGGGCGACGGCGGGATCGGGATGCCGAAGGGCATGGCCAGTTGGATCGTCACGTCGTCACGCACGCCGCGGCGGCGCAACAGATCGTCCAGCAGGAGCGCCGCCTCGCTCGGCGCCGGCGGACACTTGAACGGCGTGCCGCACACGCCCACGACCGCGGTGCCACCTGAGAAGTTCTCCAACACGTTGCGCGCGGCCTCCGCGCCGGCCACCGAGTAGAACTCGTTGCCCACCTCGGTCAGACCGGGCGTGGCAGCCAGGTCGTAGTCGGCACCCAGCGCGATGACGAGGACATCGGCCTCATAGGCGTCGAGGTCGGTCACCACATGCCTGGCCTCCGGGTGGATCGCCACGACCGTCTCCTGCCGGAACCGAACCTGCGGCGCGGTGAGGTCGCCGTAGGCGATCCGGACCTCATCGGGTGCGCGTCTGCCCATCATCACGTCGAGCTTCGAGAAGCCGAACACGAACGAATCAGCCTGGTCGATCAGGGTGATCTCGACCTGGTCGCCCAGGGCGCTGGCCAGCCTGCTTGACAGCTCGAGGCCGCCGAAACCGGCGCCGAGGACGAGAACCGAGGTCGTCATGGGCGACAGGATAGGACCTCAGGTCAGGACACCGCGCACTGCACGATTCCGCGCCTGGCGAGACCGAAGGCCCCGATCGGGCATAGGCTCGAACCTTCTCGAAGGAGGCGACATGCCGGAAGACCAGGCGGTGGCGATCGCACAGGAGGTCTGGCGCAAGCTCGGCGACGGCGATTGGGACGGTGCCCGGGCATTGCTGGCCGACGACTACGTGCAGGAATGGCCGCAATCGCGGGAACGCATCGAGGGGCCTGACGACGCGCTCGCGATCAACCGGAACTTCCCCGGTGGGATGCCGACGATGACGTTCCGCAGGGCCACGGGCAGCGGTGATCTCGTCGTGCTCGAGGTCGACCTGCAATACCCGGACGGCAGCCGCTACCAGGGCGTGAGCGTGGTCCAGGTGCATGACGGCAAGTTGGTCAAGGAGGTTGACTACTTCGCGCAGCCGTTCGAGCCACCCCAATGGCGAGCCCAGTGGGTGAAGCGGATGCCCGCGTGAGCACCTCCGAAGCACCCGCGCCGATCTCGCTGAGCGCCACCGCGCGACGCGGCACGCTGATCGCCGTCGTGCTGGGTTCGGCCGTCGTCTTCCTCGACACGTCCGTGGTGAACCTGGCGCTGCCCCAGATCGGGCGAGAGATGACCTCGAGCTCGATGGGCACGCTCGAGGCACAGTCGTACGTCGCGTACGGCTACTTCGTGACGCTGAGCTCCTTGCTGATCCTGGCCGGTGGCCTCACCGACTACTACGGGCGACGCAAGGTGTTCTCGCTGGGCCTGCTGGGGTTCGGCGCGACGTCGCTGCTGTGCGGGATCGCGCCCAACATCGAGTTCCTGATCTTGGCGCGCGTGTTGCAAGGCGCGGCCGGCGCGTTCGTGGTGCCCGGGTCGCTGTCGATCATCACCGCGAGCTTCCATGGGGAGGAGCGCGGTCGCGCGTTCGGCATCTGGGCGGGCGCGTCGGCGGCGACGTCGATCCTCGGGCCGTTCGTCGGCGGGGTGCTGGTCAACTCGATCTCGTGGCGGGCGGCGTTCCTGATCAACCTTCCGCTGCTGGCGATCGCCTACATCGCCACTGTGCGCTACGTCCCGGAGTCGAAAGACCCGGACGCGACGGGGCACTTCGACTGGCTCGGGTCGATCGTCATCGTGCTGGCCGTGGGCGGGCTGGCGTTCGGCACGATCCGTGGACAACAGCGCGGCTGGGGCGACCCGGTGGCGCTCACCAGCCTGTTCATCGGCGCGGTGGCGACGATCGCGTTCCCGTTCATGATGGTGAAGCGCAAGAACCCGCTGGTTTCTCCGCGGTTGTTCCGATCGCGCAACTTCACGGTGACGAACCTGTCGACGCTGGTGATCTACGGGGCGCTCTACGTCTCGTTCACGTTCCAAGGGCTGTTCCTGATCGGGGTGCTGGGCTACAACGAACAGGCGGCGGGTATCGCGGGCGTCCCGTCGTCGCTGTTGCTGGTGCTGTTCTCAACTCGGTTCGGGCGTCTGGCGGCTCGCCATGGACCGCGGCTCTTCATGGCGGCTGGCCCCGCGATCATGGCGCTGGGCCTGCTGTGGTTCGTTCGGATCCCGTCGACGAGCGAGGGGTGGAAGTTCGGCCAGGCGGGCGGCTCGATCCTGCCGCCGGGGGACTACTTCGTGGACATCTTGCCGGCGCTGTTGGTGTTCGGAGCGGGGCTCACCATCATGGTGGCGCCGCTGACCACCGCGCTGATGACGTCGGTGCCCGAGAGCAAGGCCGGCGTAGCGTCGGCGATCAACAACGCGATCTCACGCGTGGGGTCGCCGCTGGTGACCGCGGTGATCTTCGTGGCGGTCGCCGCGAGCTTCTACAGCTCGATCGGCAAGCAGGTGCCCGAAGCGAACACCGACTCGGCGCAGTTCCGGGCACAGGTGGCGCCGCTGAATCAGCCGTCTGGGGACGTGTCGCCCGCGATCGTCGAGGCCTCTCGCGAGGCGTCCACCGACGCGTTCCACCTCGCCGTGATCGTGTCGGCCGCGCTGCTGTTGATCGGTGCCGCCGTCAACGGGTTCGGGATCCGGAACCCGTCTCAGCAGAG
>DATLPI010000141.1:0-12335 GCA_035535815.1 Actinomycetota bacterium
CGGATCGAAGACATCGTGGCGGTGACCGAGGACGGCGTCGAACGCCTGAATCGATCCACCCGGGAGCTGAAGGTCGTCAACTAACTTGACCAACCGCCTCCGGCGACGTCAGTCGAGCGGCCGGACCTCGGTGCCGGCGGCGGTGTCCATGACCTCGACACCCAACGCCGCGAGCTCGTCGCGCAACCGGTCGCTGGTGGCGTAGTCCTTCGCAGCCCTGGCGGCATCACGCTTCGCCATGAGCTCGCGCATCGCCTCCGTGGGCTCCCACGTGGTGCGGGCTTCGCGGCCCACGTCGATCCCGAGCACCTGATCCCAGGAGGCCAGCAGCGCCGCCTTCTCGGGGTCGGGAACGTCGGCCGAGGACGCGAGTTCGTTCACCACGGCGACGGCGCCGGGCATGTGGAGGTCGTTGGCGATCTCCTCGCGGAACCGGGCGTCGAAGCCCTTCGCGGCCTCGCCGAGTACGGTCGCGGGTTCGCCCCACGCGGCGAACCGTCGCCGCAGGTGTCGCACGCGCTGGTCGGCCACCTCCATCGCGTCCCACGAGAAGTCCATCTCCGACCGGTACTGCGTCTGGAAGGCCAGCCACCGGAACGCGAGCGGATCGAACCCACGCTCGATCAGATCTGGCACACGGACCGTGTTCCCGGTGGACTTCGAGATCTTCTGTCCCGACTGCCGCAGGTGGCCCGCGTGGACCCAGATCGACACGACTTCGTGTCCCACCGCACCTTCGCTCTGCGCGATCTCGTCCTCGTGGTGGGGGAACCGGAGATCGTTGCCACCGGTGTGGATGTCGAACCGGTCACCCAGGTACTTCATGGACATCGCCGAGCACTCGATGTGCCAGCCGGGGAAGCCTTCGCCCCACGGGGAGTCCCACTTCATGAGCCGTCCGGCACCCGCGGCCTTCCAGAGCGCGAAGTCGGCGACATTGCGCTTGGCCGGGTCTGTCTCCAGATCGCGATGGCCCTCCCGGAGCTTGTCCAACGTGTTGCCGCTGAGCTTGCCGTAGCCCGGGAAGGACGTGACGTCGTAGTAGACGCTCCCGGAGTCGACCAGGTAGGCGTGACCCCGTTCGATCAACACCTGCGTGAGATCGATCATCTCCTGGATGTGGTCGGTGGCTTTCGGGTAGCGATCGGCCGGGGCGATCCCCACGGCCTCGGCTTCGGCGAAGACGGCCGCGGTGTATTTCTCCGCGATCTCGAGCGGGCTGAGGCCTTCGTCCTCGACCGCCAGGAGCATCTTGTCGACCGCTTCGGGCGAGGCTTCGTCGGTCATGTGTCCCACGTCGGTGATGTTCATGATCTGGGTGACGCGGAAGCCTTCGAACGCCAGGGCACGGCGGATCAGGTCGGCCAGCATCTGGCTCCGCAGGTTCCCCAGGTGGGCGTAGCGATACACCGTGGGGCCGCACGTGTACATCGTGACGTGGCCCTCCTCGATGGGCACGACCTCGTCGAGCCGGCGCGTCAGCGTGTTGTACAGCCGCATGGGGCCAATATAGCCGCAGGGTTCGCCCGGCTCTGTCAGGTCCTGAGCGGGCGCCCCTCGAATGGGATCGACAGCGCGATCGTGGTGCGGGTGGCGACGTTGCCTTTCTCACGCAGGCGCCGGATCAGATCCTCGAGGTCCGCGGTGGTGCGGGTCCGGACCTTGAGGACGTAGTTGGTCTCGCCCGCGACGCTGAAGCAGTCCTGGACCTCCGGGAACTCGGCGACCCGGTCCGGGAGATCGTCGGGCTGCGTGGGGTCGAGGGGCGAGGCGGCGATGAGCGCCGTCACCAACAGGCCGAGCGCCTGGGGGTCGACCACCGCCGTATAGCCCTGGATCACCTGCTGCTGCTCGAGTTTGCGGACCCGCTCATGCACCGCGGAGGCCGACATACCCACCTTCGCCGCGATGTCGGCGTAGGTGGCACGGGCGTCGTCCTGCAACGCGGCGATGATGTCGAGGTCTCGCGCATCCAGCATGTCGCCCATCATAGGACCCGCCTATCGGCCCCGGCCTTCCTCGCCCGACCTGCCGGGGGATGGGCGCGGGGGACGGCGATCGCGATCACCGGCCGATTGCACCGGTGGACGGTCCCCGATAGAACGATGCGACGGGCGCCATCCTCCCTCGGCGATCCGAACACGAACGATGGAGGACCTGCCCCATGACCACGACCGCACGCTCGCGGTGGGTTCGACCCGCTTCCCTCGGCCCGCCGATCAGGTTCGATCCGGTCCCCAAACCGGGTGGGGGAGTGCGCCATCTCATCTCCCTCGGTCCCGCCGATGCTCAGCGCTACGCCGCAGCGGTGCGGCCCGTCGTGGCGATCGTGGAACGGGCATCGGGACCGTGGGCTCTGGCGAACCGGGGCAGGGTGACACCCGAGGGTCTCGCCCTGGAGGACTGGCGCGCGGCCCGGGATCGGTTCCGGGCCGCGACCCGATCGAACCTCAGCGGCGCCGGGTGGGTCTTCTTGGGCGACGTCGAGGATTGCTACGGTGCGATCGGGCCATCCACGGTGATGTCTGCCCTGCGGCGGCTGGGCCTCGACGCCGTCGCCGCCGGCCGGGTGGGCGCCATCCTGGCGGACCTGCAACGGCGAGGGGTTCGCGGGCTCCCGGTCGGCCCCGATGCGTCGGCGATCCTCGGCAACGCCGTACTCCTCCTCGTCGACCAGGTCTTCGCCAGGGAAGGATTGACCTTCCTCCGGTGGGTCGACGACGTGTCGGTCTTCGCCCCGAACCGGGCCGTCGCGATGCACGCTCACGATGTGTTCCGTCGCACCCTCGCACACCTCGGACTTCGGGCGAACGAAACCAAGACGATGGTCGTCGACCCCCACCAGGCGCGGGCTCGGCTGCTCGGTGCCTCGATCTCCCTCGCCATGGGGACCGCTCGTGACATGATTCGCCCGCCGTGAGGACCCTCTACCGTGCCCGCACGATCCACACCCAGAGCTACCCCGCGACGGGGGAGTGGATGCTCGTTGACAGCCGGCACGTCCAACGCGTGGGGACCGGCGAGGCACCCGCGGCGGACCGCGAGATCGACCTGCCAGGCGCCACGATCATCCCCGGATTCATCGACACGCATGTGCATCTCACCGCCACCGGGATCGCGCTCGCCAACCGCGACGTCGAGACGGCCGAGGGCGCCCAGGCGTTGCTGGCGATCGCCCGGGCGCGCGCGACCCGGGAGGAGGGCCCCATCTTCCTGCAGGGCTACGACGAGACGAGATGGGCCGACCCGAGGCTGCCCGATCTCGCCGAGCTCGGGGCAGTGGCCGACCGCCCGCTGGTGATCCGGCGAGCCGATGGACACACGGCCCTCGCCAACACGGCCGCGATCGAGGCGGCGGGCCTGGAGATGAAGGAGGGGCTCGAGCGCGACGATCAGGGAGCCCCCACCGGGCGGCTGACCCGGGAGGCGAACGACGCGGCGGGTCGCTGGGTACTCGAGTCCCTGTCCGACCATCAGCTCCAGGACCTCCAGCTGCAGGCGGCGGCCCTGGCGGCATCCCGTGGCATCACCGCCGTGCACGAGATGGCGATGCCGCACTGGCACGGGGACCGAGAGCTGGACGTGTTCCTGCGGCATCGGGCTCGGCTCCCCGTGGACGCGACACCCGTGGTGGCGACGATGGAACTGCCGTTCGCGATCGGTCTCAACCTGGCCGCGGTGGGGGGCGACCTCCCGGTCGACGGCTCGATCGGTGCGCGGACCGCCGCCCTGACCGTGCCGTACATCGACGGCGACGGCAGTGGCACGTGCTACACCACCGACGACGAGCTCGCGGAGTTCTTCCACGGGGGCCACGTCGCCGGCCTGCAGGTCGGGGTCCATGCGATCGGCGACCGGGCGATCGAGCAGGTGCTGGCGGCCTGGGAGCGGGTCTACGGGACGCTTGACTCGCGCGAGCGACGCCACTTCCGCGCCCGGCGCCACCGGATCGAGCACTTCGAGATGGCCTCACCGTCCCACGTGGAGCGCGCCGCCATGCTGGGCTTGGCCGCCTCGGTCCAGCCGGCCTTCGATGCGTTGTGGGGTCACCCGGGCGGCCTGTACGAGCAAGGGCTCGGAGCCGAGCGCGCGATGGCGATGAACCCGTTCCGCACGATGCTCGAGCGCGGGATCGAGGTGGGCGTCGGTTCGGACTCCCCGGTGACGCCGCTGGATCCGATGACGACCCTCCGGGCCCTGCAGGACCATCACGACCCTTCGCAGCGCCTGGATCGGGCCTCGGCGGTCAGGCTGCACACCGTGGGATCCGCGCGCGTCGGCCATCAGGAGGAGAAGAAGGGAACGCTCACGGCCGGGATGCACGCGGACTTCGCCGCCTACGACGCTGACCCGTTCCTCGCGCCGAGTACGGACGATCTGCGGCCGGTCCTGACCGTCTCCCTGGGCCGCGAGGTCTTCGCGGGGTGAGCCTGCGGCACTTGTCACACTTTCCGACGGACGGAGGTTGACCGTCCTCGGCGGGCCGACGTACGTTTCGTTGGCGCCACCGCTCCGGCGGCGGCGCCAGTAGGACCCAAGAGGCTGAGTAGAGAACGCGGCGCCCCGGCGTTGCGGCCCCAAAGGTCTCTTGGGTCCTCATCTCTTCTCTATCCCTGCGGAACCCCTTCGGCTTGGGAATGGAACGGCGCTCCACTGCGTTCAGTCGGGCGCTGCGGTTGCATCTGCATCCCGCGGCAGTACAATCCGCGCGCATCGAGGCGCTGCGAACGCGAACGAGGATGTGAGATGACCGACACCATGGCCAACGCCGAAGAGCCCACCGAAGACGACGACGTTGAAGAGGCCGAGGAAGCCGACCTCGACGAGGTCGAACCCAGCGAGGCCGACCTGGCCGATGCCACCGTGCCGCCCGATCCCGCCACCGGCGCCGACGTCGAATCGATCCAGGAGCTCATCGTCAAGCAGGAGGCCGCGGCCGAGAAGGCCGAGGCCGCCGACGACGACGAGGTCCTGCTGACCCTCACCAAGGACGACAAGCTGCCGGCCGATCCGGCCGATACGCGTGTGGTTCCGATCCAGGAGACGGAATTCGTCTGCAAGCGATGCTTCCTGGTGAAGCACCGCGGACAGCTGGCGGACAAGAAGAAGATGCTGTGCAGAGACTGCGCCTGAGGGCGCGTCCCCCGCTGACGATCTCGCTCCTGATCTCCCTGGTTTCGGGCCTGGCCCTGTCGTTGGCGTTCCCGCCGGCGGGCCTGTGGCCCATCGCGTTCGTGGCGATGGCGCCCCTGCTCTGGCTCCTGGAGGGTTGCTCGGCACGCCGTGGCCTGCTCCTGGGGTTCGTCTTCGGTCTGGGCTTCTACGGCGCCACGATCTATTGGATCTTCCTCTTCGGTGCGCTGGCGTGGACCGGCCTCACCATCGTGCTGGCGCTCGGGGTGGGGATCGTCGGCCTGCTCGTGCCCATCTGGCGCCGGCCGGGGCGGCCGTTCGTCAACGCGGTCGTGATCGCGGCGCTGTGGACAGTGGTCGATTGGATCCGGTCGGCCTGGCCGCTGGGGGGCTTCGGATGGGGGAGCCTCGGTGTTTCGCAGGTGGACAACAGGTTCACGGTACGTCTCGCCTCGGTGGCCGGCGTGTGGGGCGTCACGTTCTTGGTCGTGCTGGTCAACGCGCTGATCGCGGAGTTGGCGGGCGAAGACGGCGATCGCCGGCGAAGGATCGTCGGCCTGATCGTGATCGTCGCGGTGGTGACGGGTCCGGTGCTGATCCCGTTCGCCGGCGCCGACGGCGAGCCGCTCGATGTGGCGGTGATCCAGGTGGACGTGCGTGAGGCGCGCGCTGCCACGGCGGGCCAGGAGGATGTCCGGGTCGCCGAGCTCAACATCGAGCAGCACGAACGCCTGATCGACGATCCTCCCGACCTGGTCGTGTGGGGGGAGGGCGCGCTCGACCCGGATGCCGCCGCCGATCCCGAGACCGTCGCCGCCGTGCAGGGCGTCGTGAGCTCCGTGGGATCGCCGACGATCGTCGGGGCCGTACTGAACGACCCGGACCACAGCCAGCACACCAGCGCCCTGCTCCTGGACGGGAGCGGTCAGCTGGTGGACCGCTACGACAAGGTCCATCTCGTCCCGTTCGGCGAGTACGTCCCCTTCCGTTCGCGGCTCTCATTCATCGATGCGATCGACCAGATCCCGGTCGACCGTGTGCCGGGGGAGGAGGTCCACCCACTGTCGGTCGAGGGCCTGCCGCCCATCGGCGTGCCGATCTGCTTCGAGAACTCCTTCCCGTCGATCCCCCGGGAGATGGTGCGCCAGGGCGCAGGGTTCCTGGTGGTGACGGTGAACAACGCCTCGTACGGGACGACGGCGGCCAGCGCCCAGCATCTGCAGTTCAGCCAGCTGCGTGCGATCGAGGTCGGACGGTGGACGATCAACGGCGCGGTGTCCGGGATCAGTGCCTTCATCGACCCTAGCGGCCGTGTGGTGGCCTCCGATGGCCTGTTCGAGCCCGCTATCCTCAGGGACACCATCCGGTCCTCCACCCAGCGAACGTGGTACGTCCGGCTGGGGGACTGGGTCCCCTGGCTCTTGCTGGCGTTCCTGGTCATCGTCTTCGCGCTTCCTCGGCGTCGCGCGTCGAAGCGCCCCGATCCCGAACCGCTGTCCGAGGGCTACCGAACGCTCGTCATCCTGCCCACCTACGAAGAGCGCGCCACGATCGAACAGGTGTTGATCGGCGTGCGCAAGGCGCCGCAGGACGTCGACGTGTTCGTGGTCGACGACTCATCGCCAGACGGGACGGGGCAGGTGGTGGCCGAGATCGCCACCAGCGATCCGCATGTTCGTCTCCTGGAGCGACCGGCCAAGTCGGGGCTCGCCAGCGCCTATCTGGAAGGGTTCCGCATCGGCTTGGCCGAGGGCTATGACGTCATCGTCGAGATGGACTCGGACCTGTCCCACGATCCCACGGAGCTTCCGCGGCTCCTGGAGGCCGCCGCGACAGGCAAGGACCTGGTGGTGGGCAGCAGGTACATCCCCGGGGGTTCGGTGACGAACTGGAGTCGGCTGCGCGTGGCGTTGTCGCGCGCCGGCAACCTCTACGCACGCATCATGTTGAGCCTGCCGGTCCACGACGCCACCAGTGGCTACCGTGCCTACCGCAGGCGCCTGCTCGAGGATCTGGTTGCCCAGCCGATCGCCTCCGATGGATACGGGTTCCAGATCGAACTCGTGATGCGCTCATGGGATCACGGCTACGTCCTGGGCGAGGCACCCATCACGTTCCGCGAACGCGAGCACGGCCAGTCGAAGCTCTCCCGGCGGATCGTCGTCGAGGCCCTGTGGCTGGTCACGATCTGGGGCTTCCAGCGTCGCCTTCGCGCACCGAAGTGACGCGAACCGAGGGAGCACGGGCGGACCGGCAGGGACGTTTGGCACGTCGCGCGGCACCTGGCACGATGCCTGGATGGCTGATCCCGCTGTCCGTGATCGCGAGGCCCGCACGGCCGACACGTTGGCGATGCTCACCACCCAGGGGATCGACGTGTGGGTGGCCACGGCCTCGGCCGAAGGCGGCCCGTACCTGGTGCCCGTATCGCTCGCCTGGGTGGACGATCGGGCGGTGATCGCGGTCGCTGACTCCTCGCTCACCGCGCGCAACCTGAAGCGGTCCGGCGGGGCCCGGCTCGCCGTGGGCCCGACCCGCGACGTGGTGATGATCGACGCCGTCCTCGCAGACGTCATCGACGTCGCGTCCGACGAGGCGCTCGGAGCGGCCTACATCGCCCAGGCTGATTGGGATCCCCGCCACGACACGGGGTACGTGTTCTTGGTGTTGCGACCGGTGCGGATACAGGCGTGGCGGGAGGCGAACGAGATCCCCGGGCGCACGCTCATGCGTGACGGCGCCTGGCTGTCAGAGATGGAGGCATGATGAGTCCCGCGAAGAAGACCACACAGAAGGCGACCAAGAAGACCTCGACCAAGAAGACCGCGACCGGCAAGACGTCCGGGGCGTTCTCGGCCGAGGAACGTGCCGCGATGAAGGCCCGCGCCCAGGAGCAGAAGGCTGAAGCGCGCGCCAACAAGAACAAGGCGGACGGGGAACGTGACCTGCTCGAGGCGATCGCCGGCATGAAGGGACGCGACCGCGCCATGGCCAAGCGGGTTCATGCGATCGTCACCGCGTCCGCCCCCGAGCTCTGGCCGAAGACCTGGTACGGCATGCCCGCGTACGCCAGGGACGGCAAGGTCGTCTGCTTCTTCCAGGACGCGGCGAAGTTCAAGGCGAGGTACGCGACGTTGGGCTTCAATGACGCCGCGAACCTCGACGAGGGCGCCATGTGGCCGGTCGCCTACGCACTCATGGAGCTGACGGCCACCGAAGAGAAGAAGATCGCCGCGCTCGTGAAGAAGGCAGCGAGCTGAGCCCGACGAAGAAGGCGTCGCCGAAGAGGCCCGCGCCGAGCGCCGCCGACAGCCACGACCTGATCCGCGTCCAGGGCGCACGGGTGAACAACCTCAAGGACATCAGCGTCGAGATCCCGAAGCGCCGGCTGACGGTGTTCACCGGCATCTCCGGTTCGGGCAAGAGCTCATTGGTGTTCGGCACCATCGCCGCGGAATCACAGCGGCTGATCAACGAGACGTACAGCACCTTCGTGCAGGGCTTCATGCCGACGCTGTCCCGGCCCGAGGTGGACGTCCTCGACGGCCTGACGACGGCGATCATCGTCGACCAGGAGCGGATGGGCGCCAACGCTCGCTCCACCGTGGGCACCGCGACCGACGCCAACGCCATGCTGCGAATCCTGTTCAGCCGGCTGGGGAAGCCGCACATCGGCTCGCCCAACGCCTACTCGTTCAACGTCCCGTCGGTGAAGGCGAGTGGCGCCATCACCGTCGAGCGCGGCGCCGGCAAGACGCAGACGAAGAAGGCGACCTTCAACCGCCTCGGTGGCATGTGTCCACGCTGCGAAGGCATGGGCTCGGTCACCGATTTCGATCTGTCGGCTCTGTACGACGACAGCAAGTCGCTCAGCGGCGGCGCCCTCACGATCCCCGGCTACAGCATGGACGGTTGGTACGGCCGCATCTTCAGCGGCAGCGGCTACTTCGACATGGACAAGCCGATCGGGAAGTACAGCAAGAAGGAGCTGCACAACCTGCTCTACCGGGAGCCGACGAAGATCAAGGTCGAGGGCATCAACCTCACGTACGAAGGGGTGATCCCGAAGATCCAGAAGTCGATGCTCTCCAAGGACGTCGACACCCTGCAGCCGCACATCCGGGCGTTCGTCGAGCGGGCGGTGACGTTCACCACCTGTCCCGAGTGCGGCGGCACGCGACTCAGCGAGGACGCTCGGTCCTCCAAGGTCAACGGCAAGAACATCGCCGACGTCTGCTCGATGCAGATCAGCGACCTGGCCGGCTGGGTCCGAAGCCTCGCCGAACCAGCGGTGGCCCCGCTCCTGTCCGGGCTGCAACACCTCATCGACTCCTTCGCCGAGATCGGATTGGGATACCTCTCCCTCGACCGGCCGTCGGGCACCCTGTCCGGGGGAGAGGCACAACGCACCAAGATGATCCGCCACCTCGGGTCGTCGCTCACCGACGTCACCTACGTGTTCGACGAGCCCACGATCGGCCTGCACCCACACGACATCCAGCGGATGAACGACCTGTTGCTGCAGCTGCGCGACAAGGGCAACACCGTCCTGGTCGTGGAGCACAAGCCGGAGGTGATCGACATCGCCGACCACGTCGTGGATCTCGGTCCCGGCGCCGGCACCGCGGGTGGGGACGTGGTGT
Source organism: Actinomycetota bacterium (assembly GCA_035535815.1). Lineage (GTDB taxonomy): Bacteria > Actinomycetota > UBA4738 > UBA4738 > HRBIN12 > JAOUEA01. The sequence continues at coordinate 9,777 of DATLPI010000141.1, forward strand.
TCGAGGGCGACGTCGGCGGACTCCGGGCGAGCGACACGACGACGGGGCGTCATCTGGACGACCGGGCGTCCCTGAAGCCCTCGGTCCGGACCTCGTCCGGTGCCCTGGAGGTGCGCGGTGCCGACGCCAACAACCTGCAGCACGTCGACGTCGACATCCCGCTCGGCGTGCTGGTGGTGGTGACCGGCGTGGCGGGGTCGGGCAAGAGTTCGCTGATCGACGGTTCGGTGTCCGGGCGCGACGGCGTGGTGTCGGTCGACCAGGGCGCGATCGGCGGCTCGCGACGGAGCAATCCGGCGACGTACACCGGGCTACTCGACCCGATCCGCAAGGCGTTCGCGAAAGCGAACGGCGTCAAGCCCGCGCTGTTCAGCGCCAACTCCGAAGGCGCGTGCCCCACCTGCAACGGAGCCGGCGTCATCTACACCGACCTGGGGTTCATGGCGACCGTCGAATCCACATGTGAAGAGTGCGAGGGCAAGCGCTTCCAGGCGTCGGTGCTCGAGTACACGCTGGGCGGAAGGAACATCGCCGAGGTCCTCGCGATGTCCGTGATCGAGGCAGGGGAGTTCTTCGACGAGGGCGAGGCCCGCACGCCGGCCGCCCACACGATCCTCGACCGGCTCGCGGACGTGGGTCTGGGCTACCTCAGCCTCGGCCAGCCCCTCACGACGCTGTCAGGCGGGGAACGCCAGCGCCTGAAGCTGGCCACCAAGATGGCCGGGAAGGGTGAGGTCTACGTGCTGGACGAGCCGACCAGTGGCCTGCACCTCGCCGATGTCGACCGACTGCTCGGCCTGCTCGACCGGCTCGTCGACTCCGGGAAGTCGGTCATCGTCATCGAACACCACCAGGCGGTCATGGCCCACGCCGACTGGATCATCGACCTCGGGCCCGGCGCCGGCCACGACGGCGGTCGGATCGTCTTCGAGGGCACGCCGGCCGATCTCGCTGCCGACGGATCCACCCTCACCGGCGAGCACCTCGCAGCCTACGTCGGCGCCTGAACGAGGCTCGGGGAGGCCGCTGAGGTCCTTCTCTCCACGCTTCCCACCCCTAAGCCCCATAACGTTCATTATGTCACCTTGTCCAGGACGACCATCTCCCCTGTCAGTGGGCCGTCCGACGGATTCAGCTATTCGGGCCGTCGGAGCGCTCGTTGCCACGCTTGAAGTTGCCGGTCACTCGGGCCAGGAGGTGCTGCGTGGCGTCCTCGTCGGCGGTCTCCAGGGCCGCGATGAGGCGCTCAGCGGCCTTCCCGGCCACCACGGTCACCTGCCGGCCCCGGTAGGACGCCAGGACGCGCCGATCCTTCGTGACGCGGTAGGAGAACGGACGATCGTCGAGGCCCTCCGGCACGGATCCCTCAGTCAGGTGGCTCGGCGGCCCAGGTGAGCTTCAGCCGGCGGGCCGCCCTCGCTTCGTCCAGACGGCGAACTGGCGTGGTCACCGGCGCCGCGTGGAGCAGATCCGGGTCGGTTCGCGATTCGGCGGCGGCCTGCCGGAACGCCGCGGCGAGGCCGTCCAGCGTCTCCTTGGACTCGGTCTCCGTGGGCTCGACCATCATCGCCTCGTCCACCACGAGCGGGAAGTACACCGTGGACGGGTGATACCCCAGGTCGATCACGCGCTTGGCCACGTCCATCGCCCGGATCCCGGTCTCCTTCTCCAAGGGCGCGGCGGTGGCGACGAACTCGTGCATGGGCGGCATGTCCGGGAAGGCCAGGGGGAAATCGGGGGCCAGCAACGCCGCGAGGTAGTTCGCGTTGAGCGACGCGAGCTCGCTGACCTCCTCCAGCCCGTCGGCTCCGTGGAGGAACACGTAGGCGTAGGCCCGAACCAGCACCCCCACGTTGCCGTGGAACCCGTGGAGCCGGCCGATCGACTTCGGGCGATCCCGATCCCATCGGAAGGTGCCGTCATCGTCCCTGGCCACGATCGGTGCGGGCAGGTAGTCGGTGAGCGGCTCGGTCACGCCCACGGGGCCTGCACCTGGCCCTCCCCCGCCGTGGGGCGTCGCGAAGGTCTTGTGGGTGTTGATGTGCACGATGTCGAAGCCCATGTCGCCGGGCCGGCACCGGCCCAGGATCGCGTTGAGGTTGGCGCCGTCGTAGTACACGAGCGCGCCCGCGTCGTGGAGGATGCCGGTGATCTGCTCGATCCGCTCTTCGAACAGACCGAGCGTGTTGGGGTTGGTGAGCATCAGGCCGGCCACCTGGTCGTCCACCAGCCCGGCGAGCGCTTCCACGTCGACGAGTCCTCGGTCGTCGGAGGGTACGCCCACCGCCTCGAACCCTGCGAGGCGTACGCTGGCCGGGTTCGTGCCGTGCGCGGCGTCCGGGATCAGCACCTTGGTGCGCCCGCCGCCGTGGTCCTGGTGGTAGGCCCGCATGATCAACAGGCCGGTCATCTCCCCGCACGCCCCCGCCGGCGGCTGCAGCGTGGCGCGAACCATCCCGGTGATCTCGCACAGCGCCTCCTCCAGGCGCCAGAGCATCTCCAGGGTCCCCTGCATCGTGGAGTCGGGCTGGAGCGGGTGCGTGCGTTGGAACCCGGGCA
>DATLPI010000142.1:0-9629 GCA_035535815.1 Actinomycetota bacterium
CTCGGCCTCCGTGTCGCTCGGGAAATTGTTGATCGAGACGACGCACGGCAGGCCGTAGGCACGGACGATCTCGATGTGGGCGCTGAGGTTGTCGATCCCCCGGCGCAGCGCGTCGAGGTCTTCGTTCTGGAGATCGCTGAAGGCCATGCCGCCATGCGACTTCGTGGCCCGCACGGTCGTCACCAGCACGGCGGCGCTGGGAGCGAACCCGCCGGCGCGGCACACGATGTCGCAGAACTTCTGGAACCCGAGGTCGGAGGCGAACCCCGCCTCGGTGACGACGTAGTCGGCCAGCTTCAGCGCCACGCGATCTTCGATGATCGAGTTGTTGGCGTGCGCGATGTTGCCGAAGGGTCCGGCGTGGGCCAGCACGGGCTGACCCTCGAGGGTCTGGACCAGGTTCGGCTTGATGGCGTCCTTCATGATCACCGTCATCGCACCGCCGGCCTTGAGGTCGTCGGCCGTCACGGGATCGCCGTCGTAGGTGGAGGCCACCACGATGCGGCCGAGCCTGGCGCGGAGGTCCTTCAGATCGCTCGCGAGCGCGAAGATCGCCATGATCTCGGAGGCCGCGGCGATGACGAAGCCGTCCTGCCGGGGAACGCCGTGCGCCTTCCCGCCCAAGCCCGCGACGATGTTGCGCAGTTCACGGTCGTTCATGTCCATCGTGCGTGGCCAGGTGATCGACAAGGGATCGATGTTCAGCACGTTGCCGTGGTAGATCGACGCGTCGAGCGCGGCCGCGAGCAGGTTGTGGGCGGCCGCCACCGCGTGGAAGTCGCCGTTGAAATGGAGGTTGAACTCCTCCATCGGCACCACCTGGGCGTAGCCGCCGCCGTTGCCGCCACCCTTGATGCCCCAGACCGGGCCCATCGACGGTTCGCGCAGGCACAGCATGACGTCCTTGCCGATCTCGCCCAGGCCTTGGGTCAGGGACACGCTGGTCGTCGTCTTGCCCTCGCCGGCCTTCGTGGGGGTGATCGCGGTGGTGATGATCAGCTTGCCGTCGGGTCGGTCGGCCAGTCGGTCCAGGATCGACAGGTCGATCTTGGCGCGGTAGCGGCCGTACTGCTCCAGTTCATCGTCCTGGATGCCGGCCGCCGCCGCGATCTCGGCGATGGGCTTCAGCGCGGCTTCCTGGGCGATCTCGAGACCTGACTTCATGGCGGTTGGACGTCCTTCCATCTGCGTGGCCTGGCGTTTGATCGAGCGTTCAATCCCCGACGATACGACCCGGTGGGGTCCGGGACCAAACCGTCGTTGCGCCCTGGGCGACCCCCCCGGTGAGTGAGAGGTCAGTGACCGTTCGGCGGCGGACGGCGATACTGGCTGCGATGGCCACCACCGAACCGATCCGCCGCAGCGCCACGCCGGTGCGTCTCACCGCGCTCCGCAACGGCGTGCGTTCGGAACGACCGGATCAACTCGCCACCGAGGAGCCGCTAGAGATCCGTGTCGGCGGACCAGGGCAGGAGGCCTCGCAGGTGGCCGTCACGATGCGGACCCCAGGCGGAGACTTCGAGTTGGCGGTCGGCTTCCTGTTCACCGAAGGGCTGATCGGTTCTGGGGATGTGCAACGGGTGGCCTACTGCGACGACGTCGACGACGAGACGCAGCGCTACAACGTGGTGACCGTCAGCCTGCAGCGTCCATTCGACGCGGAGTCGGTGCGCCGGAACTTCTACGCCACGTCCTCGTGCGGGGTTTGCGGGAAGGCGGCCCTGGACGACATCGAGGTGCGGTGTTCGCCCGTCGCCACCGGGACGCGGGTGGACGCCGAGGTGCTGGTGTCGCTGCCCGACCGTCTGCGGGAGAAGCAGCGCGTTTTCGACCGGACCGGAGGGCTCCACGCCGCCGGGCTGTTCGACGTCGAAGGCCACCTCGTCTCGCTGCGTGAGGACGTCGGGCGGCACAACGCGGTCGACAAGGTGGTAGGGGAACAGCTCCTGGCGGGCGCGATCCCGCTGGCCGACCACGTGTTGCAGGTGAGCGGACGCGCCAGCTTCGAGATCGTGCAGAAGGCCGCGGTGGCCGGGATCCCCGTGGTGAGCGCCGTGAGCGCGCCGTCGTCGCTGTCGGTTGAGGCCGCCGAACGCTTCGGGATGACGCTGGTGGGGTTCGTCCGCGACGGTGGCTGCAACGTGTACAGCCACCCCGAGCGCGTCGTCTAGGACCGCTTGCTCCGCGGCACTCGCGCCTGCCAGTCGTAGATCACCGAGGTCCGGAAGATCAGGTCCTGCACCGAGGCGTTGTGTTTGCTCACAGCCGACCAGAACAACCCGATCGGGAACACGACGCAAGTGATCGCTCGCAGTAACGCGACGGTGAACCCGAGCGTGGTGCCCGAGCGGCCCACGATGCGCAAGCCCATGATCCGCATCCCGGCGGTGCGTCCGACGCCCGCCCAACCGAGCGCGAGGGCGATGGCGGCCAGGATGAGCGCCGCGGTGATGAACTGTCCCGATGAGATGACGGGCCAGGAGAACTTCCTGGGACTGCGGAGGAATCGGAACGCGGAGAAGGCGAGGTAGGCCACGCCGACCAGCACGACCACGTAGGCGGCGTCGATCACCATGGCCACCGTCCGGGATACGACGCCTGCCCGCAGCCCCTGGCGCTCGCCGGCACCCGCGGGATAGACGTGGGCAAGCCGATGGGTCGCCGTGTCCGCCACGTCAGTCGTCCTTCGGTTCGCCGGGAGCCTCGAGTTCGCGTTGCTGGCGCCGCAGCATCCGGTCGACGATCTTGGACACCAGGCCGTCGGCATCCATCCCGCGTACCCGAACGGTCTGCACCGTCTCGCTGGCCATCGCGCCCGAGGACTCGCGGATGATCGACGGCAGGTCGATGTCGTCCATCACGTCCTGCGTGATCTCGGCCAGGTCGAGTCGGTCGATGACCCCGCGGATGTCGACCCGTTCGACGATCTCGTTGACGTCGACGCGGTCCACGATCTTCTCGAGCGGCAGGTCCTCGACGATCTGTTCCATGTCGACCTTCTGGACCACGGCGTTCACATCGACACGATCGACGATGGCCCCGATGTCGAGCCGGTCGACGATGCGATCCATGTCGACGTCTTCGACGATCGCGTTGATGTCGACCCGTTCCTTCACGATCTGCGTGAGGTCGACCTGATCCAGGATGGCCTTGGTGATCTCGGGGATCAGCACCGTGAGGAACGCGGTGGCCGCCTGGGCGGTCTCGGCCTGCGTGGCCTTCCACTGCCCGTCCAGGAGCCGGGCCGCTCCGGCGGCGGTCCCCGACGCCCCCTGCAGTGCGGTTGGGCTCGTGACCCAGGACATGATCGGTCCCACGGCCTCGGCGGCCGACTTGGCCGCAGAGGCGGCCGCTTCGGCCGCGGTGATGGCGGCGCCCAGCCCTGCGCCGGCCATGGTCGCTGCGGGGTCTTCGCCCTCTTCTTCGGCCGGCTCGGGCATCGTGCTCCGGAGGGCATCGGCCATCGCTGAGGCGCTCGCCGAGACCATGCCGGCGCCCACCCGCAGGCCCTGTTCCAACAAGGTCGCCATCCCCGAGCCGGGGACCGCGGGCGGCGGGTCTTCGGGGACATCGGCGTCGGCATCGGCGGCGACGGCCTCTTCCCAGCTCATCTCCGGTTCGTCGCCCGCGGGAGCGGCGACGGCGTCGTGGGACTCCACCGGGATGCCGACCACCTCGTCGGATGCCTGGACGGATGGCAGGCGCACCACGTTGTCGGGCTCGCCGTCGTCGGGGTCGGGCGGCGTGCCGCCGATCGGGATGCGATCCATGGCCCCATCATGGACCCGCGGAGGGATCCGTGCCCACCCCGACCTCGGGTCAGGATGCCGTCCTGCGCGTTCACGTACCTCGCCGGGCCCGACGTACGATAAGAAGGCACAACCGGTGAAAGGAGCCGCTCGATGAAGAACGGGCTCACGCGACTCACCGAGCCGATGGTCCGCGACAACGGCGAATTGCGCGTCGCCACCTGGGATGAAGCCCTCGATCGGGCCGCTCAGGGACTGCGCAGCGCCACGGAGCGGAACGGCGGCAACGGGGTCGGCCTGTTCAGCTGCAGCAAGGCCACCAACGAGATGAACTTCGTTGCACAGAAGTTCGCCCGTCAGGTCCTGCTGAGCAACAACATCGACTCATGTAACCGCACCTGACACGCTCCTTCTGTGGTCGGTCTGGCCACGGTGTTCGGAGCGGGTGGCGGTACGAGTTCATACGAGGAGATCGAGCACACCGATCTGATCCTCCTGTGGGGATCGAATGCGCGAGCGGCGCATCCGATCTTCTTCCACCACGCCCTCAAGGGCATCCACAACGGTGCCCAGATGGTGGTGGTCGACCCGCGGCGCACCGAGTCGGCCGAATGGGGGGACCTGTGGCTGGGGATCGACGTCGGCTCCGACATCGGGCTCAGCAATACGATCGCGCGCGAGATCATCGTCAACGACCTCCAGGACCACGCTTTCGTCGAGGGGGCGACCCTCGGGTACGACGAGTACAGGGATTCGGTGATGGACTGGACCCTCGAGCGCGGTGAGCAGGTCACTGGCGTTCCGGGCGAGATCATCCGCGAGGTCGCGCACGCCTATGCCAAGGCCGATCGCGCCATGATCTGTTGGACCCTGGGCATCACCGAGCACCACAACGCCGTGGACAACGTGGTGTCGCTCATCAACCTCGCACTGCTCACCGGCCACGTGGGGGTCTACGGCAGTGGCGTGAACCCACTCCGCGGCCAGAACAACGTGCAGGGGGGTGGCGACATGGGCGCGATCCCCAACAAGCTCCCCGGCTTCCAGGACATCGAACAGGACGCCGAGGCGCGCGCGCGGTTCGAGGCCGCTTGGGGCGTGCCGATCACGCCGAAGTACGGCTGGACGCTCACCCAGATGTTCGAGGCGATGGAGCGCAAGGAACTCACGGCCGCCTACGTCATCGGCGAGAACCCGGCATCGAGCGAGGCCGACAAGACCCACACCGAGGAGCTGCTCACCGGGCTGGACTGCCTGATCGTGCAGGACCTGTTCATGACCAGGACCGCCGAGCTCGCCGACGTGGTGTTCCCGGCCTCCAACGCGGCCTTCGAATCCGACGGCACCGTGACCAACAGCGAGCGACGCGTGCAGCGGGTGCGCAAGGCCCTGGATCCTCCCGGCAGCGCGCGCGACGACATCTGGATCATCGCCCAGCTCGCCGACCGGCTCGGCGCCGGCTGGGGTGAGGTCACCCCGCACGAAGCATGGGACGAGCTCCGGACCCTGAGCCCGATGCACGCCGGCATGAGCTGGCAGCGCATCGAGGATCTGGGTGGCCTGCAGTGGCCCTGCCCTGACGAGGAACACCCGGGCACGCTGTACCTGCACTCCCGCCTCTGGGAGTTCGACGACCCCGCGGCCCAGGGCGCGAAGGCGCCGTTCTCGGTCGTGATCGACGAGCCTCCCGTGGACGAGTTGTCCGAGGACTTCCCGCTGCGGCTCACCACCGGGCGCCGGCTGGACTCCTACAACACCGGCGTGCAGACTGGGGGCTACACCTCGCCGCTGCGACGTGGCGAGACGATCGATGTCTCGCCCGAGGACGCCGAACGGATGGGGCTGGCCGAGGAAGAATGCGTGCTGGTCTCGAGCCGCCGCGGCACGGTGGAGGTGCCGGTGCACGTCGACCACGCTTTGCGGCCGGGGCTCGTGTTCATGACGTTCCATTTCCCCGACCAGGTCGACACGAACGTGCTCACGATCGAGGCCACCGATCCGCGATCGGGCACGGCGGAGTTCAAGGCGACGGCGGTACGGATCGACAAGATGCCCGACGCCGTGCCGTTCTCGGGCGGGGCCGGGGAGTAGCATCCCGGCCGTGACGCGTTCTGCCCCAGCCCCCGCGGGCTCGCCGACGACCTCCAAGGTGGTGCCGTGGACCTGCATCTGATGCTCGCCTCGCCCTCGGAGGATGAGCGCGCAGCGGTCGATGACCTCCTGGGCGCACCCACCAGCGGCTGGCACGGTGCCGAGCGCGACGAGGTCACGCACCGCGTTGCCCGAGGAGGGCACGCGGCCCGCGAGCAGCGCGATCTGCTGCTGCCGGCCCTGCACGCCCTGCAGTCCCGGGTGGGATGGATCAGCCAGGGAGGCCTCAACTACGTGAGTGAACGACTCACGGTTCCGCCCGCCGAGGCGTACGGCGTCGCCACCTTCTACGCGATGTTCAGCGTCCAGCCCAGGGCCAAGATCGTGGTCCACGCCTGCGACGATCTGGCGTGTCGCATGAGCGGCGGCGAGCTGGTCTGCGACGCGCTGCAGGCGACGTTCGGTGAACCGGGCGCTGCCGATGGCGAGGTCACCTGGGTCCGCAGCCCGTGTCTCGGCATGTGCGAACGCGCGCCCGTCGCGCTGGTGCAGACCTCGGGCGAGGGCGCGCAGGGCGCGGCGTTCGGCCAGGTCGATCCGCGGCAGGTGCAGCACCTGGTGACCAAGACGCTGGCAGGGCAGGAGTTCTCGCGCCCCACGGACCCGCAGGTGTCGTCGGCGCCGCAGACGTGGAACGCCGAGGGGCGGGCGGCCCTCCGGCTGCTGCGTCGCGTCGGGGCCGTCGACCCGGCCTCGATCGACGACTACCGGGCCCACCATGGGTACGAGGCGCTCAGGCGGGCGATCGAGCTGGGGCCGGAGGAGACCCTGCGTGAGATCACCGACGCGAAGCTGCTGGGTCGCGGTGGCGCCGCGTTCCCCACCGGCGTCAAATGGAAGGCCGTCGCCGAGCAGCCCGAGCACCCGCACTACTTCATCTGCAACGCCGACGAATCCGAACCGGGGACGTTCAAGGACCGCGTCGTGATGGAGAGCGATCCGTACGCGGTGATCGAGGCCTTGACGATCGCGGGGATCACCACCGGGTGCGCGAAGGGGTACGTGTACATCCGGGGGGAGTACCCCCTCGCGACCTCGCGCCTGGACCACGCCCTGACGGAGGCTCGGCGCCACGGGTTCCTGGGCGCCGACATCATGGGCCACGGCGTCGACTTCGACATCGAGGTGCGGCGGGGCGCGGGCGCCTACATCTGCGGCGAGGAGACGGCGCTGTTCAACTCGCTCGAGGGCAAACGCGGGGAGCCCAGGAACAAGCCGCCGTTCCCGGTGCAGCGTGGGCTGTTCGGCAAGCCCACGGGGATCAACAACGTGGAGACCCTGATCAACGTGCTGGAGGTCCTGCGCATCGGCAGCCAGGCCTACGCCGAGCTGGGCAGCGAAGGCTCGACCGGCACGCGGTTGTTCTGCGTGGCGGGTTCGGTGGCGAGCCCCGGCGTCTACGAAGCCGAACACGGCATCACGCTGGGCGAGGTACTGGCGCTGGCGGGCGGCGTGCACGGCAACCTCAAGGCGGTGCTGCTGGGCGGCGCGGCGGGCGGATTCGTGGGTCCCGACCGTCTCGACATCCCGCTCACGTTCGAGGACGCACGCGCCGGCGGCTACACGCTGGGCTCGGGCGTGGTGTTGGCGATGAACCAGGCGGTCGACCTGGTCGACGTCTGCCTGCGGATCGCGCGGTTCTTCCGCGACGAGTCGTGCGGCCAATGCGTGCCGTGCCGGGTGGGGACCGTCCGCCAGGAGGAGGCGCTGCACCGGCTCGCGCACGACCGCACGATCGGATCGCACGCCGACGAGATGGCCCTACTCGCCGACGTCGCCCAGGTGATGCGCGACGCCTCGATCTGCGGGCTCGGTCAGACGGCGGCCAACGCCGTGCAGTCCGCGATCGAAGGGCTCGGCGTGTTCGGCGCGGCCACTGCCACGGCCGCCGCCGCCGATGGCGACGTCCCCACGCCCACCGAGGAACAGGAGTCATGACGATGGGACCGGAGCGATGAGCCAGGCCGTGCCGCTCGAGCCACCGCGCCGGCTGCTCTCGATCGAGGTCGACGGCGACGAGGTCCGCGTGCCCGAAGGCGCCACGATCCTCGACGCCTGCCGTTCCCAGGGCGTGGACACGCCCACCCTGTGTTTCGCCGACAACCTCACCCCTGTGAACGCCTGCCGCGTCTGCGTCGTCGAGGTCGAGGGCGCGCGCACGCTGGTTCCCGCCTGCAGCCGCACGGCGGAGGACGGGATGAAGGTCAAGACCGACACCGAGCGCGTGGAGCGTTCTCGCAAGCTGGTGCTGGAGTTGCTGGCATCCAGCGTCGAGATGGACCTGACCAGCCCCGACGTCCACCGCTGGATGCAGGAGTACGAGACGGATCCGGACCGGTTCGGCGCCACGATGCCAGAGCTGCCGGCGGGTGATCGCGACGTGCGCGAACCGGGCCATCACCACGATCCCGTCGACCCCATGGTGGCCGAAGGCGTCGCCCAACCCGTCAAGATCGACAACGAGCTCTACGTGCGCGACTACTCGCGCTGCATCCTCTGCTACAAGTGCGTAGAGGCCTGCGGCGTCGACGCGCAGAACACGTTCGCGATCGCGGTGGCGGGGCGCGGATTCGACGCCCGGATCTCGACGGAGTATTCCGTCGGCCTCGACGAGAGCGCGTGCGTCTACTGCGGGAACTGCATCGGGGTCTGTCCCACCGGCGCGTTGATGTTCACGTCCGAGCACGAGATGCGCGAAGCCGGAACGTGGGACGAAGATGAGCAGTCCGTCACCAGCACGATCTGTCCGTACTGCGGGGTCGGCTGCCAGCTCGACCTGCACGTCCAGGACAACGAGATCGTGAAGGTGACGAGCCCCGCGGACAACTCCGTGACGAACGGCCACCTGTGCATCAAGGGCCGGTTCGGCTTCCAGTACGTGCAAGCGCGTAAGGGGGACGATCCCGCGGCCCGCAAGCGTCGCCAGCGTCGCGAGGCGCGTGACTGAACCGGCAGGATCGTCCGGGGCCACCGGAGTGGTGCTGGCCGGTGGGCGATCGACGCGGTTCGGCTCGGACAAGCTCGCGGCCACCTACCGAGGCATGCCGCTGCTGCACCACGCGGTCCTGCGCCTGGTCGAGGTGACGCACGACGTCGTCGTGGTGCTGCCCCCCGACGTCGAACCCCCTGCCCTGCCGCCGGGGGTGCCCGCCCGCTTCGTGCATGACGCCGTCGAAGGGCAGGGACCGCTGGAAGGTGCGCTCAGCGGGCTCTCGAGCGTCGGGACCGAGTTCGCGGTGATGGTGGGCGGCGATATGCCCGAGCTCTCCACCGCGGTCGTGATCGAGATGCTGCGGGTGGCCTCCGCCTCGGGGGCCGACGCCGTGGCCCTCCAGGACGGCGAACGGGCTCGGCCATTGCCGCTGGTGGTTCGCGCCGAGCCCGCTCGCGAGGTCGCGCACGCGCTCCGGCACGCGGGTGATCATCGCCTCCGCTCGCTGCAACAGGGGCTGCGCACCGCCGTGATCGACGAGGCCACCTGGCACGCCCTCGACCCGGTCCGCGGGTCCCTCCGAGACATCGACGAGCCTGCCGATATCGAGCACCCCCCGACATAGACTCGCCGCCATGAGCCACGTCGAGCCGTTCCGCGTGGGCGATGTCGAGATCGCCGTCCTGTGCCAGGGGTGGGTGCCACTGCCGCTGGCCGACGAATCGCCGGGCCACGACGTGGATTGGGCCCGAGAGCGGCGAACCTTCCCATGGGCGTTCAACGGCGACGCCCACTGG
>DATLPI010000143.1:0-9021 GCA_035535815.1 Actinomycetota bacterium
AACCGGTGGTCTGGGCTGGTGGACGCGCGTGCGCGCGATCACCGGCAAGGCCGCGGATGACGATCTGGACGTAGGTACGAACCAAGACGTAGTTCCAACTCGAAGGGAGGAAGCATGACGCACCGACCCAGGTGGTGGTCACTCACCATCCTGACGGTGCTGCTCGCCGTGCTCGCCGCTGCGTGCAGCGATGTGGATGAGGGCAGCAACGACGGAGGAACCACAGGGAGCGACGGCGGCACGACGACGGCCGACTGCGGCAGCGACACGGTGAACATCGCCGTGAACCCGTGGACGGGCTCGGCGGTCAACGCCAACGTGGCCAAGGTCATCATGGAACAGGAGCTGGGGTGCACGGTCGAGCTGACCGACATCGACGAGTTCGCGCAGTTCCCGGCCCTGTCCACCGGCGACCTCGACGCTACGCTCGAGGTGTGGCCGTCCGGTCACGCGAAGGACTACAAGAAGTACATCGACGGTGGCCAAGGGGTCATCGACGGTGGCGAGCTCGGTGTGATCGGCAAGATCGGCTGGTACATCCCGACCTACATGCTCGACGAGCACCCCGAGCTCGCGACCTGGGAAGGGCTCAATGCCAACGCCGACCTCTTCGCGACGGCCGAGACCTCGCCCAAGGGCCAGATGCTGGACGGCGACCCGAGCTTCACGTCCTACGACGCCGAGATCGTCGAGAACCTGGGCCTCAATTACGAGGTCGTGGTTGCGGGCACCGAGACGGCGGAGCTCGCCCAGCTCAAGAAGGCTTACGCCGCCCAGGAGCCGCTGCTGTTCTACTTCTACACCCCGCACTGGGCGAACCAGAAGTACGACCTGACGGCGGTCGAGCTGCCGGCCTACACCGAGGAATGCGGTCAGGCCGCAGCCGACGAGACCGGCGGCTACGCCTGTGAGTACCCGGAGGACGTCCTGTACAAGGCGTTCAACGAGGACCTGCAGACCAAGGCCCCGGCGGCGTTCGATTTCCTGTCGGCGATGAGCTACGACAACGCGGCGCAGGAAGCGATCGCGCTCTCGATCGATGTCGACGGCATGGATCCGGCCGACGCCGCACAGGCGTGGGTGGACGAGAACACCGACGTCTGGCAGGCCTGGCTGCCCACGTCCTAGGCAGAGCACCCGAACCAGGTTGGTGACGAGGGCGGCCCGGACGGGCCGCCCTCCGTCATCCACGGAGGGGACATGAGCGAGCACGTGAAGATGTTCATCGGCGGTGCGTGGGTCGATGCCGCAAACGGCGCCACCTTCGACGCCACCAGCCCGTCGACCGGCGCGGTGATCGGTTCGGTGCCCGAGGGCTCACGCGCCGACGCGCAACGAGCGATCGATGCCGCCAACGCCGCGGCTCCCGCATGGGCGGGGCTCAGCGCGTTCGATCGCGCCGCCGCGATGCGCCGGATCGCGACGGTGATCGACGAGCGCCGGGACGACCTCGCGCACACGCTCGCGCTCGATCAAGGCAAGCCGCTCGTGGCCGAGGCGCGCGACGAGGTCGAGGAACTGATCGCCTACTTCGACATGGCGGCCGCCGACGCGACCCGCATGGAAGGCCTGATGCCGCCCTCGGTCGACGCGAACAAGCGCGTGCTGCTCTACCGCGTGCCGCGGGGCGTCGTCTCGATCATCAGTCCATGGAACTGGCCGTACACGATGCCCGGGGAGATCCTGGCACCCGCGATCGCCTACGGGAACGCCGTCGTGTGGGCGCCTGCGCCCAGCACCAGCGTGTGCGCAGCGGCGATGGCCGCGGTGCTGGAGGACGCCGAGCTTCCGCCCGGCGTGGTCAACATGGTGACGGGGCCGGGCGCCGTCGTCGGGGACGAGATCGCCGCGAACCCCGGCACGCAGGCGGTGGGGTTCATCGGATCGATCGCCACCGGGGAAACGGTGGCCTCGCGGGCAGCGGGCAAGGACCTGCTTTTGGAGATGGGCGGCAACGGCCCGCTCGTCGTGCTCGAGGACGCCGACGTCGGCGCGGCCGTCGAGGCCACCCTGGCGGCGTGCTTCCTCAACGCCGGACAGAGCTGCACGGCGGGTGAACGCATCCTGGTGCACGAGGCCGTGCGCGAGGAGTTCGTCACCACGCTGGCGGCGCAGGTGCACGATCGGATCCGCCTGGGCGATCCGTTCGACGACGCCACGACGATGGGGCCGGTCAACAACGCGGCGACCGCGGACAAGACCGAGCGACACGTCCGCGATGCCGTCGACCACGGCGCGAAGGTGATCACCGGCGGCGACCGCGTGCCCAAGCACGGCAGCGACCTGTTCTTCTCGGCGACCGTCCTGGACGGGGTCACGAACGACATGGAGATCGCGCGAGAGGAGACCTTCGGCCCGGTGGCGCCGATCTCGACGATCCGCAGCGAACAGGAGGCGATCGACCTCGTGAACGGCTGGCCGTACGGACTGCTGTCCGCCGTCTTCACGAGGGACCTGGGTCGTGGGCTGCGCTACGCCGAAGCCGTGCGTGCGGGCTGGGTCAACGTCAACGAGGGCACGAACTACTGGGAGTCGCATCTGCCGTTCGGTGGTCGCGCAGGCTCGCACAGCGGGGTGGGCCGGGTGGGCGGTCGCTTCTCGATGGAACGGCTCACCGAGCTCAAGACCGTCGTGCTGAACCTGGCCTGAGGAACCTGGCAGAGGAATAGGCGCGGCGGATCCGCCGTTCTGAGGGGTCGAAGGAAGGAGTCACCACATGCCGGCCATCACCGTCGACGACATCACCACCCTCGATCGCATCCCCCGCCCCGAGCCCGAGCACGTCCAGCGACCCGTCCAAACCGTGACCACCGCCCCCAGCGGGTTCGAAGGCGAGGGCTTCCCCGTCCGGCGCGCGTTCGCCGGCGTGGATCTCGCGCTGCTCGACCCGTTCATCCACATGGACCAGATGGGGGAGGTCGAGTACGCGCCGGGTGAGCCGAAGGGCACGCCGTGGCACCCGCATCGTGGGTTCGAGACCGTCACCTACATCATGGACGGCACGTTCGAGCATCAAGACTCGAACGGCGGCGGCGGCACGATCACGAACGGCGACACCCAATGGATGACGGCGGGCGCCGGCATCCTGCACATCGAGAAGCCGCCGGAGGCGCTGGTGGCCAGCGGCGGCCTCTTCCACGGGATCCAGCTCTGGGTGAACCTGCCCAAGGCCGAGAAGTGGGCGGCGCCCCGCTATCAGGACCTGCGAGCCGGTGAGGTCGGCCTGCTCGCCTCCGACGACGGTGGCTCGCTCGTTCGGGTGATCGCGGGTTCCCTCGCGAGTCACACCGGGCCCGGCGACACCTACACCCCGATGACGATGGTCCACGCCACGGTCTCGCCCGGCGGTCAGCTCGACCTGCCGTGGGACCCCGGCTACAACGCGCTGGCCTACGTGCTGGCCGGCGAAGGAACCGTGGGCGTCGAGGGCCGGCCGGTGCGCACCGGGCAACTCGCCGTGTTCGGCGCGGGCGACACCCTGCGACTGCGCGCGGCGACCGCTCAGGAAAGCCGCTCGCCCGAGCTGGAGGTGCTGGTGCTCGGCGGCCGGCCGATCCGTGAGCCCGTCGCCTGGTACGGACCGTTCGTGATGAACACGAAGCAGGAGTTGGTGCAGGCCTACGAGGACTTCCAGGCCGGCAAGCTCGGGTCGGTTCCGGCGGTGCACAACACGCCTGAGGAGATCGTGGAGTCCTCGCCGACGACCGACTGAGTTCAACGGCGCCCGGTCGGGCGTTGCGGCATGCGCACCTCGGACGTTGCCTCCGCAGCATGCTCTGCCAGCATGGGGGCATGCTGCGGGATCGCGCCCAGACGGTGATCATCGGCGCCGGGATCGTCGGCACGAGCGCGGCCTACCACCTGTCCCAGATGGGGGTCACCGACGTCCTGGTGATCGACCAGGGCCCGTTGTTCGAGACCGGTGGATCGACCTCGCACGCGCCCGGGATCATCTTCCAGACCAACGGCTCGCGGACGATGTGCCGCATCGCGCAGGACTCGGTGGCCCTCTACGACACCCTCGAGGTGGACGGCGAACGGTGCTGGTACGGCGTCGGTGGCATCGAGGTGGCCACGACGCCCGAGCGCATGGAGGAGCTGAAGCGACGCCAGGGCTACGCACGGTCCTACGGCATCGAGGGCACGGAGCTGCTCTCGCCGATGGAAGCCGCCGAGCGTTCACCGCTCCTGGACCCCTCCACGATCCTGGGCGCGTATTGGGTACCCAGCGACGGGGCGGGCAAAGGCGTGCTGATCTCCACGGCGCTCGCGAGGAAGGCCGAGGCCGCCGGCGTCGCGTTCGAGGGCGGCGTCACCGTGACCGGCTTCGACATCCGCGCGGGCCGGGTGCACGGGGTGGAAACCGACCAGGGTCGTATCGAGTGCGAGCGTGTCCTGCTATGCGCCGGCTTCTGGGGACCCACCGTCGGCGCGATGGCGGGGGTGCCCATCCCACTCGTGGCCGTGCAGCATCAGCTGGTGTGGACGGACCCGGTACCCGAACTCGCCGGGCTGACCGGCGACACCTGGGCCCGCCAGCCGGTGGTTCGCCACCAGGACATGTCGCTGTACTTCCGGCAGCGCGACGATCACTACGGTGTGGGGAACTACCGCCACGAGCCGATCGTGACGCCGCAGTCGGCGCTTCGCCGTCACGGCGAGGGCCCGATGCCGTCGCTGATGCCGTGGACGCCCGACGACTTCGACCTGTGCGAGGCCGAGACCGAGCGCATGTTCCCGGCCTTGGCGGGCCGCATGCGTCCGTCCGATCCGGCGCGGTCGATCAACGGGATGTTCTCGTTCACGCCGGACGCGGGCTCGGTGGTGGGCGAGAGTGGCGCCGTTCGCGGCCTCTGGTTGTGCGAAGCGGTGTGGGTGACCCACGCCGCCGGCATGGCGAAGCAGGCCGTCGAATGGATGGTCGACGGTGAGCCGAGCTACGACCTCGCCGAAGCCGACGCGAACCGCTTCTATCCGTTCCAGACCTCCTCGCCGTACGTGCTCGAACGCGGCAAGCAGCAGTACCGCGAGGTCTACGACATCATCCATCCGCTGCAGCAGCCGTCGAAACCGCGGAACCTGCGACTCACGCCGTTCTTCGCGCGGCACCAGGCCCTGGGTGGGGAGTTCTTCACGGGCGCCGGGTGGGAGCGGCCTCAGTGGTTCCGCGCCAACAGTGACCTCGTCGATGACGTGACCTTCGAGTGGTCACGACGAACGGGCTGGGCCGCCAGGGGATGGGCGCCCGAGGTGGGCGCCGAGCACCTGGCGACGCGTTCGAACGCCGCCATGTTCGACATCACGCCGTTCGCGAAATTCGACGTCGGAGGCGACGACGCCCTCGGCTACCTCGAGCGGGTGTTCGCCAACCGGATCGACCGCCCGGTGGGATCGATCGTCTACACCGCCGCGCTGACCCCGAAGGGTGGGATCCGGCTCGACCTCACGATCACGCGCAAGGATGAGCAGCTGTTCCGTGTGGTGACCGGCGGCGGGAGCGGCCAGCACGATCTCGCATGGCTCCGCGCGCAGGTTCGGGACGGCGAGGATGTCCGCATCACCGAGCGCACCGGCGGGCTGTTCGCCCTCGGTCTGTGGGGTCCGAGGGCGCGAGACATCCTGCAGGCCGTCACCGACGCCGATGTCTCGAACGACGCGTTCCCCTACATGACGGCGCGCTACCTCAACGTGGGTGAGGTCAACCCGGTGTGGGCACAGCGGATCAGTTATGCCGGCGAGCTTGGATGGGAGCTGTACGGCCAGATCGCCATGGGCGACCGGGTCTGGGACCGGCTGTGGGAAGCCGGCCGCGGGCACGGGCTGATCGCGGCCGGGGGCGGCGCCTTCGATTCGCTCCGCCTGGAGAAGGGCTACCGGCTCTGGGGTCAGGACATCAACATCGAACACGATCCGCTCGAAGCCGGGCTGGGGTTCGCGGTGCACTGGGACAAGGAGTTCCAGGGGCGCGAGACGCTCGAAGCGATCCGCGACGCCGGTGGACCCGCCCAGCGGCTCGCCTGCATGACGTTCGACGATCCCCGCGCGGTCGTGATGGGCAAGGAGCCGATCTCGCACGACGGGCGGGTGGTGAGCTACGTGACCTCAGCGGGGTACGGCTATTCGATCGGCCAGGGGATCGTCTACGGCTACCTGCCCACCGACCTCGCCACACACGGCACCGCCGTCGAGGTGGAGTACTTCGGCCGGCGGCACGCCGCGACCGTGACCGCGGATCCACTGTTCGATCCCAAGAGCGAACGGCTCAAGACCTGATGAGAAGGGCTGAACGAGTATGAGCGACGACGAACTCGATCTCTCCTCACTGTCCGACGAGGACCTCACCCAGCAGATGCACGACGACCTCTACGACGGGCTCGCCGACGAGATCACGGAGGGCACGAACATCCTGCTGGCGCGCGGGTGGGGGGCCGACCGCGTGCTCAACGAGGCGCTCGTCGAAGGCATGCGCATCGTCGGTATCGACTTCCGGGACGGGATCCTGTTCGTGCCCGAGGTGCTGTTGGCGGCCAACGCGATGAAGGCCGGCATGGCGATCCTTCGACCGCTGCTGGCCGAGACCGGCGCCGAGCGCATGGGCACGATCGTGATCGGCACGGTCAAGGGCGACATCCACGACATCGGCAAGAACCTGGTCGGGATGATGCTGGAGGGCGCCGGGTTCGACGTCTTCGACCTGGGGATCAACAACCCGGTGGAGGACTACCTGGCGGCGCTCGAGGAGCACAAGCCCGACATCCTGGGCATGAGCGCGCTGCTCACCACCACGATGCCGTACATGAAGGTCGTGATCGACGAGATGGTGGCCAAGGGCATCCGCGAGGACTACATCGTGCTCGTAGGCGGGGCTCCGCTGAACGAAGAGTTCGGCAAGGCGGTCGGGGCCGATGCCTACTGCCGCGATGCCGCCGTGGCCGCCGAAACCGCACAGGCGCTCGTGATGGCCAAGCGCGCCGCCACGGCGAACGCGTGAGGCCGGGGCCATGGCCGATCTCACGGTGATCTGGTGGCGTGACATCCCTGCCCAGGTGGTGGCCAAGCAGGGCCGCACCAGCGCGAAGGTGCCGCTGTCGCCGCGGTTCCAGGAAGCGATCGACATGGCCGCCACGCGGGTCGGCCTGATCGGCACCGACGAATACCTCAACGAATGGCGACGGGTGACGCGCGAGTGCGGCGACGATCTCGACGCCGAGGCCGCGGAGGAAGCGCACGCGTTGGAGCAGGCGTACGGCGACTCCCGGTTGGAATCGCTGGTGCGATCCGGCGGCGCCGACGAAGGGGAGGGATCGTGACCGACACCGTCGTGTCCTCGGCCACGAAGGAGGTCGTGATCGGTTCGGGGCGGCCGTTCGTCATCATCGGCGAGCGCATCAACCCCACCGGCCGCAAGAAGCTCGCCGAGGAGATGAAGGCGGGCGATTTCTCCACGGTGATCGCCGACACCATGAACCAGGTCGAAGCCGGTGCCCACATGCTGGACGTGAACGCCGGGATCCCGCTCGCCGACGAACCCGCGATCCTGGCCGAGACCGTGAAGCTGGTGCAGTCCCTCACCGACGTGCCGCTCTCGATCGACTCCTCGATCGTGGCCGCGCTCGAGGCCGGCTTGGAGGTCTACGAGGGCAAGCCGTTGGTGAACTCCGTGACCGGGGAGGACGAGCGCCTCGAGCAGGTGTTGCCGCTGGTGGCCAAGTACGGGGCCGCCGTCGTCGCGATCACGAACGACGAGACCGGCATCAGTGAAGATCCTGACGTGCGGTTCGGGGTGGCCGAGAAGATCGTGCACGCCGCCGCCGATCACGGCATCGCCGCGGCCGACGTCGTGGTCGACCCACTGGTGATGCCGATCGGCGCGCTGGGCGGCGCGGGCCGACAGGTGTTCGCGTTGGTGCGCCGCCTCCACGACGAGCTCGGCGTCAACAGCACCTGCGGTGCATCGAACGTGTCGTTCGGGCTGCCCGATCGCAACCGGCTGAACGGCGCGTTCCTGGCGATGGCGATCGCGAACGGCCTCACGAGCGCGATCACCAGCCCCCTCCACGACGAGGTGCGCGAGGCCGTGATGGCCGCCGACGTGATGATGGGCAACGACCAGGACTGCAACGCGTGGATCGCGAAGCATCGTGAGCAGCCGGCCGGAGGCACCGGCCGTCGAGGGGGCAGGGCCGGTCGCCGTGGCGCGGGGGCCGACGGTGGGCCGACGCTGAGCGTCGTGCCCGATCCGGAGGCGACGCCCGAACCGTGAGCGAGGTCGAGGGCTCGCTCGTCGTCTTCACCCCGTCGGGCAAGCGGGGGCGGTTCGACGAGGGCACGAACCTGCTGGACGCCGCGCGTTCGCTGGGGGTCGACCTGGATTCGGTCTGCGGCGGGCGCGGCATCTGCGGGCGCTGCCAGGTGGTGGTGAGCGAGGGGGAGTTCGCCAAGCACGGCATCACCTCGCGCGGCGACCACCTCACGGCGTTCAGCGAACCGGAGTCGCGCTATCGCGAGCGATCGGGGCTCGCCGACGACCGGCGCCTGGGCTGCCATGCCCGGGTGTGCGGCGACCTCGTCGTGGACGTGCCACCGGAGAGCCAGATCCATCGCCAGGTGGTGCGCAAGGAGGCCGACGCGCACCCGATCGAGGTCGACCCGATCGTGCGCCTGCACTACGTCGAGGTCCGCGAACCCGATCTCGCCGATCCCAGCGGCGATCTGCAGCGCCTGCTCGAGGCGCTCGACCGCGACTGGTCGCTCGAGGGTCTCGCGTGCGACCCCCACGTGCTCGCCACCCTGCAGCGGACGCTGCGTGCCGGCGACTGGACCGCCACGGTGGCGGTGCACGACGGGTCGACGATCACGGCGATCTGGCCCGGCTTCCATGACGTCGCGTTGGGGGTGGCGTTCGACATCGGCTCCACCACGGTGGCCGGACACCTCTGCGACCTGCACACCGGCGAGGTGCTCGCGAGTGCCGGCGCGATGAACCCGCAGATCCGGTTCGGCGAGGACCTGATGAGCCGC
>DATLPI010000144.1:0-6619 GCA_035535815.1 Actinomycetota bacterium
TGAAGCAAGAGAGCGCAAGCCCTCCTGAGCCGGAACCGACTCCTCTTCCGTATCCACAAAGAAGTCCGTGGTCGTAGTCTCGTTGCCACCGTTTCACCAGGAGTTGAAATGAAGGTGCGCGCCGCTCCGTTCTTCGTCGCATCGCTTGCGTTCATGCTGGCCGCGGGTGGGATCGCCGCGTCGGCGCGGTCACCGGCACCCGAGCCGGGAGGCTTCACGGCCGGTGAGCCGCTCAGCCCTCAAGAGGGTGCGGACCAGCCGATGACGCTGGAGCATTTCGAGTTCGTCGGTCACAGCGAACTCGACGGGTTCGACGACTACGGCGATGTGTGGGGCCACGGCAACTACGCCTATGTCGGCTCGCGCTGCGGGGAGGACGGCCGCGGAGGGGACGGCGTGCAGGTGGTCAGCCTGCGCGACGCTGAGCGCCCGGCCGTCGTCAGCACGTTGTCGAACCGACCCGACACGCGGGTCGAGGACGTGGTCGTGATCCATGTGGACGCGCCGACGTTCTCCGGTGAACTGGCGGTGGTCGGCGTTCAAGCCTGTAATGAGACCGAGGTCGCGCCCGGATTGCGCTTCTTCGACGTGTCCGACCCTCAACACCCGGTGATGCTCAGCCACTGGAACCTGCATCGTGGGACGGCCGGTTGCCATGAGATCGACGCCGTCCAGCGCGAGGACGGCCTGGTGCTCGCTGGATGCGCCCGGAGTTCCATCGACCACGACGTGTCCTACGGCAAGCGTTCCGTGAACATCATCGACGCGACCGACCCCAACCACCCGACGTCGATCGCCAAGTGGACGCTCGGGGCCAACCCGATCAGGGGCACGGGCTGGCTGCCGAAGCAGTTCGCCCACAGCCTGCGGTTCCAGAACGACGGGATGTCCCTCTACGTCTCGAATTGGGACGCAGGAACGGTCAACCTGGAGATCTCGAACCCGTCGTCGCCGAAGATCGTCCGCGTCGTCAACATCATCCCGCCCGACGAGGACGGCGATAACCACTCGATGACGCTGGCGAACCACGGACGGTGGCTCGTGATCAACACCGAGGACTTCTCGCCGGTCGCCAGTCCCGGCGTCGCGGAGTTCGGTGGCTGGGGCGAGGTCTACGTCTACGACAACCGCGACGAGACCCATCCCAAGCTGCTGGGGACCTTCTCCACGGACAACAGCCGTTCCACGCGGACCGACGGGATCTACTCCGATCACAACACCGAGGTTGTGCACAACGATCAGTTCTTCTCGTCGTGGTACGCCGATGGCGTGGTGTGGTGGACCATGAACAAGCGGGGCGTGACTCATCAGCTGGGCCATTTCGTGCCTCCCGGTCCGGAAGGGTCGGCCTTCGTGTGGGGCGTCTACCCGCTACGGCACAAGAGCCTGATCCTGGCGAGCGACACGCTCACCGGGCTGTGGATCGTTCGACCGGAGGATCTCGAGTTCTGAGCTCTCAACGGTCGCCGACGCCGCAGGGCAGCGTGGACCCCATCGTGTAGCGCCAGATCTCGTGCACGGATGTCGTATAGCCCACGTGCTCATTTGTCGTGGAGGCAGGGAAGATGGACCGCGGACGAGAGGAGCGGAACATGCGGTACCTGCTGTTGGTGTGTTGGGACGCCGGCCGGATGGACGAGGACGAGGAGCCGGGCGCCCACGACCTGGTCGAGGACGAGGACATGCCCTGGTTGGACGACCTGCGGTCACGCGACGCTTGGGTTCTCGGTGACCGCCTGGCGCCCCCGAGGCGAGCCCGATCGGTGCGGTCCCGTGGCGGGAAGGTGATGGTGACCGACGGTCCTTTCGCCGAGACGAAGGAGGCCGTCGGCGGCTTCGACATCATCGAGGCGTCCGACTTGGACGAAGCTCTTCGCATCGCCGCCGAGCATCCCGTTGCCGCGACGGGCACGATCGAGGTGCGCCCGTTCTGGGGGACGTGAGGCACGCGACCTTCGGGCTCGACCCTTTGGAACGACTGGCCTAGCCGAGGTCGTCGAGGACCTCGCGCATCCACCGTCGGCTCTCCAGGACCAGGGTGGGGTTGGTCTCCATCGAGTAGTACGACAGGATCATCAGCGCCTGGGACAGGACCCAGCCGCGGGCTCGCGCCCACGTCGCATCGTCGACGGCGAGCGCAGTTCGGAACGTGTCGCGGTGTTCGGCGGGAAGCATCTTCCACGCCACCATCACGTCGCATGCCGGATCGCCCACCGCCATGGTCGCGAAGTCCAGCACCCCGCTGAGTCTCCCGTGTTGGACCAGCATGTTCCGCGCGTCCAGGTCGCCGTGGATCCAGACCGCAGGGCCCGACCACTCCGGCGCTTCGAGTGCTGTTTCCCATGCCGTCGCCACGAGGTCGACGTCGATCTCATCGGCCAGCGCGGCGATCGAATCGCGTGTCCACTCGTCACGAGGTGCGAGCGGCCCACCTCGTCCGTGCGGCGCCGGACCACCGGTCGGATCGACCGCTTGCAGGGCGGAGATGAATCTCGCGAGGTCGCTGGCGGCTTGCGCTGGGTCGGCGATGCGCTCGAGCGTCGCGTTCTCACCGTCGAGCCAGCGACAGATCAACCATCGGCACGGATAGTCGTCGGCCGGCTCGCCGAGCGCGATAGGTTCGGGGACCGCCAGCGGCAAGTGCGGCGCGAGCATCGGCAGCCACCGGAACTCCTCGGCGGGGACGTCACCGGATGAGAGCTGCCGAGGAAGCCGAACCGCCATGTCGGCGCCCAGACGATAGATCGCGTTGTCGGTCCCAGACGGCTCGACGCGCTCGATCGGCAGGTCGGCCCAACGCGGGAACTGCGTGGCGAGCAGCCGCGTCACCAACGCGGAGTCGATCGCCAACTCATCCGCATGCATCGCGCCCACGCCGACAAGCCTTTCACGCGATCTGGCTTGCAGCCGTCAGTGGACTCGACGGACCCGTTGAAACGTTCTCAGTGGCGGGTCTTCAGGCCTGAGACCAACATCTCGCAGACGTCGCCCTCGATGCCGATGGTGTGCTGCGACTCGACGTCGGTGTAGAGCAACGTCTTGGCGTCGAGCCGGCCGGTGGTCAACGCGGCGCCGCCGTACCAGGTGAACGAGCCCGCACCGGAGATGGTGCCCGGGTCATAGAAGAGTCCGGACGTTCCGATCTGCACCGTCGTGGCGGTTCCGCGCTGCTGGTCGTAGACGATCGTGCTCGTCTCCTTGATGTCGAAGGTGAGCTCCAACCCGGTGGCGCCGTTCGTCAGGACCACCTTGGACGTGCCGGTGATCCGCTGCGACACGATCGTGTGGTCGCGTTCCCAGGTGGTGAGCGTGCGGCCGCCGCGGTCGGTCCAGATCACGGGGAACGGGCACGCGCCCTCGATCACGTAGCCCTGCACCACCGGGAGCGGGCCCGTGGTCTTCTGCAGCCGGGAGACCGCGTCAGCGGGTCCGGCCATCATGGCGAGCATCATGATCGCCGAGAGCACCACCATCGTCGCGCGACGCATCGCTCGCCACCTCCTGGGCCTGCGGAGGCGATGACCGCCAGGGGGGTCGCAGGCCGTCCAAGGATGGTCCCATACGGACCCGGCCTTGGCCAAGGGTCCATTGGGCGGTGGTCCGATGGCGAGAATCACTTCCCGGCAACGCCGAGGCCGGCATCGCTCCGTATCCTGGGAACGTGACCGACACCGCGCCCCCTGTCGCTTCGCGGTTCGGCATCCTGCGCCCGCTCCGCATCCGAGATTTCCGGTTGCTGTGGACCGGCCAGACGGTCTCGATTATCGGCGAAGGCATCTATGTCATCGCGCTGGCATGGCAGGTTTACGAGCTCACGAACGACGACCCCGGCGCGCTCGCGATCGTGGGCATCGCCTGGACGCTGCCGGTGGTGCTGCTCAGCTTGTTCGCGGGTGTGCTCGCCGACCGCTTCGATCGCCGCCGGTTGCTGGTGCTGGGCGACCTGTTGCGCCTGGTCGCGATCGGCTCGATCGGCGTGCTGTCGATCCTGGATGTGCTCACGATGCCATGGGTGATCGGCCTCGCCGCTTTGTTCGGTGTCGGCCAGGCGATCTTCAACCCGTCGCTCACCTCGATCGTGCCGACCATCGTGCCCGAGGACCTGCTCGTCGAAGCGAACTCACTCGCGCAGTTCGTCCGGCCGGTGACCTACACGCTGATCGGCCCCCTGATCGGTGGCCTGATCATCGCGGTCTTCGGCACCGGGTGGGCCTTCGTCGTCGACTCGCTCACCTTCGCCGTCTCGGCGATCGCGGTGACGATGATCCGCACGCGCCCGGACCCCGAGCGCGAGATCCCCGCCACCTCGGCGTGGACCGAAGCCAAGGAGGGACTCACCTACGTGCGGGAGGAGCGCTGGATCCTGATCGCACTCCTGGCCGCCACGGTCAGCCTGCTCTGCACGTGGGGACCGTGGGAGACGCTCGTGCCCTACATCGTGAAGAACGATCTCGACGGATCGGCGCTGGCGCTGAGCGTCGTGTTCGGCGCCGGTGGGCTCGGGTCGGTGATGGTGGCGCTGGTCTTCGGTCGACGGGGCAAGCTCCCCCGCAAGCCGTTCACCGTCCTCTACCTGGCGTGGGCGCTGGGCATGCTGATGACCGCGGGCTTCGGCGTGGTGACCTCGATCTGGCAGGCCGCTCTGGTCGCGATGATCTCGGAGGGTTCCATCACCGTCCTGATCATCGTCTGGTACACGCTGCTGCAACGGCTGGTCCCGTCCGAACTGTTGGGGCGCGTCGCCAGCCTCGACTGGCTGATCTCGGCGGCGGGGGTCCCGGTCTCGTTCGCGATCGTGGGACCGCTCTCGGGCGCCATCGGCGTCGACGCCACGCTGATCGCGGCCGGCATCGCGGGCGCCGCGGTCACGATCGCGTTCATGTACGTGCGAGGTGCCCGCGACCCGGAGCGAGACGGACGCCTCGAGGTCGCCGAACGTTCCCCGGCCGAGGGCTAGACTCGGCGCATGGAGTACACCAACGTCGGCCATCTCGGTCTGGTGGTCAGCCGCCTATGCCTGGGCACGATGAACTTCGGCCCGCACACCACCGAGGAAGACTCGCATCGCCTCATGGACACGGCCGTGGCCCACGGCATCAACTTCTTCGATACCGCCAACGTGTACGGGCGCTACCTCGGCGTGGGAGTCACCGAGGAGATCATCGGAAAGTGGGTGGCCAAGGGAGGCGGCCGGCGCGAGAAGGTGGTGCTCGCCACCAAGGTGTACGGCCAGATCGGCGATTGGCCCAACGAATCCCGGCTGTCCAAGCTCGCCATCCGCAAGGCGTGCGAGGCCTCGTTGCGACGCCTGGGCACCGACTACATCGACCTCTACCAGATGCACCACATCGACCGGAACGCGTGGTGGGACGAGATCTGGGAAGCGATGGAGCAGCTGAAGCACGAGGGCAAGATCCTCTACGTCGGCTCGTCGAACTTCGCGGGGTGGCACATCGCGCGCGGCAACGAGATCGCCGGCTACCGCCACTCCCTGGGCCTGGCCACCGAGCAATCCCTCTACAACCTCACGGCGCGCACGGTCGAACTCGAGGTGGTCCCCGCGGTCCAGGAGTACGGCATGGGACTCATCTGCTACAGCCCCCTCGCCGGCGGCCTGCTGTCGGGCGCGCTGAAGAAGGTCACCGAGGGCCGGCGCAACGAGGAGTACATGCGTGGTGAGATCGAGGCAAACCGCGCCCAGCTCGAACCGTGGGAGGCGCTGTGCGCCGAGATCGGTGAACGTCCCGCGGACGTCGCGCTCGCATGGCTCCTGCACCAGCCCGCGGTCACCGCGCCCATCATCGGGCCACGCACGCAGGAACAGTTGCTGGGTTCGTTGCGGGCGCTGAACGTGAAGCTGTCGCCGGAGATCCTGGCCAAGCTCGACGAGATCTTCCCCGGGCCCGGCGGGCCGGCGCCCGAAGCCTACGCCTGGTAGTTCACGCGCCGCGTGAGCCGGCGAGCTCCCGCCGTTCTCGGTGGATCTCCCGCGCGCGGTCGGTCTCGGCGTCGAGCGGCACGTCGTACTTCAGCCGCAGCCACAGGTCGTGCAGGAACCACACCAGCACGATGACGAGCACCGGGTGCCCGATGGCCAGGTCCACGTGCATCCACGCGGGGAGCTGGAAGTTCTCGGTGGTGAGCGAGGCCGTCACCAACGCCAGGAACGACAGTTCCAGCGTGCGGCGCGGCACCAGCGGCAACGCCCACGCCACCGGCAGCACCCATGCGAAGTACCAGGGGAACAGCGTGGGGGAGAACAGCATCATCAACAGGAAGCCCCAGCCCCACGCCGCCGCCAGGAACGAGACCGAACCCTCGGAGGCGTGACGCACCACCTGCCGTAACACCAGGAAGAGTCCGACCGCCAGGGCGGCGAACATGCCCAACCGCGCGATGACGACGCCGATCGAAGCACCGACCTCTCCGGCCAAGAGTTCGCCCAGCGCTTCGAAGATGCGCTCGACCAACGCCGGAGGCGCGATCCACTAACCGTGTTGCACCAGCTCGACCATGCCGAGCGTCGGGTTCGATCGCTGCAGGAACGGCAACGCCGCCACCATGAAGATGCCCACCGCCGTGCCGATGTGGGTGACCAGGACGCGGGCGCGCTTGCCGG
>DATLPI010000145.1:0-5483 GCA_035535815.1 Actinomycetota bacterium
CGCAGACGCTGGCGCTCCTCGGCCAGGTTCACGAGTTGGAAGTAGCAGGTGAACGCGCGGATCACGTCCTCGGCCCGCGTAACATCGAGCCGCTCCACGAGGGAGACGATCGTGGCCCGGCGGGCCGCCGTCGGTGTCCCCCGGAACGCGATCGTCGCGAGGCGGAGCTCCTCCACCTCGGCGAGCAGCGCGGGGCCGCCGCTCTCGGCGATCGCGTCGCCCAGCATCGTCGTGAGCAGGCGAACGTCACGCCGGAGCTCAGGGGAGGCGGGCCGCTCTCGGCGGCCCGTCGAAGCGGCCGCGCGGGCGGTCACACCGTCGTCACTCCTTGAACGCGTCGGGATCCAGCAGTGTAGGCGGGCGCGTGCCATCCAGGGCCGCGAACACGTTCTCCACCGCCAGCGCGCCCATGGCATCGCGCGTGTCCACCGTGGCGCTGCCAAGGTGCGGGATCACCACGACGTTCTCCAGCGCCAACAGTCGGGGTTCGACCTGGGGCTCGCGTTCGAACACGTCGAGTCCCGCGCCGAAGATCTCGCCGGACTCCAAGGCATCGGCGAGCGCCGATTCGTTGACGACAGGCCCGCGAGAGGTGTTGACCAACACGGCGGTCGGCTTCATGCGCTTGAACGCTTCGGCGTCGAACAGATGCCGCGTCTCCTCAGTGAGGTTCGTGTGGATCGAGACGAAGTCCGCCTGTTCCAGGAGCGCTTCGAGCTCCACGCGCCGGGCGCCGGTCTCGGCTTCGACGTCGGCGGGGAGCTGGAACGCGTCGGCGTAGATCACATCCATCCCGAAGCCCTTCGCCCGCCGCGCCACCGCCTGCCCGATCCGGCCGAACCCCACGATGCCGATCGTCTTGTGGTGCACGTCCTGGCCCAGCATCATCAGCGGACCCCAGATCCACGGCCGCTCCGCGCGCAGGAAGCGTTCTCCTTCGCCGAGACGCCGCGCCGCCGCCATCAGCAGCGCGAACGCGGTGTCGGCGGTGGTCTCGGTGAGCACGTCGGGCGTGTTGGTGGCGAGCACGCCGGCGGCGGTGCACGCCGCGACGTCGATGTTGTCGAAGCCCACGGCGTGGTTGGCGACGATCTTCAGGCTCGGTCCGGCGGCGGCCAAGAACTCCGCGTCGACCTGCTCGGTGAGCATCGTGATGATGGCGTCGCGGCCGGCGATCACCTCGAGGAGCTCATCCCGCGGGATGCCGAACTCGTTCTCGTGGATCGTGACGTCGGCGCGTTCCCGCAGGGTCGCCGTCGCCTCGTCCATGATCGGACGGGTCACGAGGATGTTCGGTCGTTCGCTCAAGAGGAGGATCCTTCCGTGTGCGTGGAGAGCCCGAAGTATGAACCGAACGTCCGGGGGAGCTGTAACCGCGAGCGATGAGCGCGGCATCTAGACTCGTGCGTCGGATGAGCCCTCCCACCCTGGAGACCGAGCGCCTGCACCTGCGCCCATACGCGGCCGACGGCTCCGATCTCGATGCCCTGCAGGCGGTCCTGGGCGATCCCGTGTCGATGCGTTGGTACCCGGCGCCGTTCGACCGCGACGCAACCGTCCGATGGATCGACCGCCAGCTCGAGCGCTACGTGGCGGACGGTACGGGGCTCCTGGTGGTCGAGGAACGCGCGACCGGCGAGGTGATCGGCGACTGCGGGGCGTCGTTCCAGGACGTCGACGGCGAGTCGCTGCTGGAGCTGGGCTGGCACATCCGCCGTGACCGGCAGGGGCGGGGGTTCGCCACCGAAGCCGGCGCCGCCTGTCGCGACTGGGCGTTCGCCGA
Organism: Actinomycetota bacterium; assembly: GCA_035535815.1. GTDB lineage: Bacteria > Actinomycetota > UBA4738 > UBA4738 > HRBIN12 > JAOUEA01. Next base: position 1,784 of record DATLPI010000145.1, read on the forward strand.
ACTCCAGCCGGCGTTCCTCATCTCGTTGATCCGTCCCGAGAACATCGGCTCGTGGCGGGTGGCCGAGAAGCTGGGGTTCGAGATCTGGCGCGGGACGATCCGCGCCGGCTGGGGACACCTCGTGTACCGGCTCGACCCGTCGGCGTGACCGGCCAAGTGACCGTCCGAACGGCGTCCGCGCGCTAGCGCAGGTCCAACAGGTCGCGCAACGCCGAGGCGATCGCCTCGCCCATCACGCGGTGGTCCTCGGCCTCGAAGTGCACGCCGTCCACCGGGCTCGACGTCACGAACGCGCCCAGGTCGAGCAGTGGCACCTGGGCGTCTTCGGCCAGGAGGCGGTAGGCGTCGGCGAACCCGCGGGACTCCAGCTCCGCGTGCGGGCTCTCGGCGTCCCAGACCCCGAGGGGAGCGAGCGGAGGCGGCACCAACAGCAGCACCTCGGGCGACTCGCCGTCGGGGCCGGCGCCGCTCGTCGCCACCACCTCGGCCAGGGTGATCGCACCTCGCGCCGCATGGTGCACCGAGAGCGCTCCCGGCACGAACAGGTCATTCACACCCAGCGCGATCACCGCCACGTCGAGGGGTGCGTGGCTCTCCAACGCGATCGGCAGGTACGCCAGCCCGTTGCGCCCCGGATCGAACGGCACCTCGAACGCCGTCGTGCGGCCGTTGAGGCCCTCCTCGATCACGTGGACGTCCTCACCGAGCGCGCGTTGCACGACGCCCGGCCACCGCTCCCACCGTCCCAAGCGCTGTTGCGTCGATGCCGCGTAGCCCCAGGTGTTGGAATCCCCGTAGCAGAGGACGGCGGTCACTCGGCGATGTCGATGCGCTCGATCACGATCTCGTCGGCGGGCTTGTCCTGGCCAACGGTGGCCACCTTCGACATCGTCTCCACCACGTCGTAGCCCTCCGTGACCTGCCCGAAGATCGTGTGCCGCCCGTTCAACCACGGGGTCTCGGCCACGGTCACGAAGAACTGCGAGCCGTTCGTGCCGGGTCCGGCGTTGGCCATCGCGAGCCGTCCCACCTGGTTGAACGTGGGACCGTCGGGCGGACATTCGTCCTCGAAGGTGTAGCCGGGGCCGCCCATGCCCGTGCCCGTGGGGTCGCCGCCCTGCACCATGAACCCGTCGATCACCCGGTGGAACACGGTGCCCGGGTACAACGCGTCGGACTTGGTCTGGCCGTCCCGTGGGTCGGTCCATTCACGCCCGCCGGTGGCGAGATCGACGAAGTTCTGCACGGTCTTCGGGGCGTGCTCGGGCATCAGGGTGACGGTGAACGAACCCTGGTTCGTGACGATGGTGGCGTTGGGCATGGGCCAGCCTCCTGGAGGTCGGGAAGCGGCCAGTCTACCGGCCGGCCGTCGCCCCGTTCGCGGCGTTCCCGAAGCGCTGATCGAAGACCATCGGCCACCCGCCCGCGTAGCTCTCGCGGCCCTCGAGCGCGAGGTCGCCGAGCCGTTCCCAGCCTCGGTGTTCGAGGTCGACCCGCGTCCCGCCCTCCTCGAGCGCCGTGAACGCCACCTCGACCTCGGTGGGTCCGACGGGGCGGTCGTGCGGCTTCCACGCCATGACCAACCGGGTGGGTGGCTCCCAGGCGAGGACCTGGCCCCACGATGCCCGTTCACCGTCGGAGCGCACCTCCCAGATCTCACCGCCTGCCTCATGGTCGAAGACCACGTCGGCCACGGAGGCGCCGCCTTCATCCACCGATCGGGAGAAGGTGTCGAGCGGCCACCACGTGGCCATCTCGTCGGTGAACACGCGGAACGCCGTGGCCGGGTCGCAGGTGACCGTGATGGTGCGGCGGATGGGGTCGATCACGGAAGGTCTCCTTCCTCAGGTGGCCCGGGGGTGCGTTGGCCGGGAGGCCGTTCGGCCGCGTCCTTGAAGGCAGAAAGGGCGTCGTCCCAGAACGTCTCCAGGTAGGTGCGGATGGCAGCCAGGCCCTCATCGTCGATCGCGTAGAGATGTCGGGTGCCGTGCGGCCGGCTGGTGACGAGTCCCGCGCCCTTCAGCACCCGCAGGTGCTGGGACACGGCCGGCCGGCTCACCGGGAGGTCGGCCGCGAGGTCGCCCACGGCACGCGGCCCGGTGCGGAGCAACTCCATGACGCGGCGCCGGGTGGGATCCCCGAGCGCGTCCAGGGCGAGGTCGGCGGCAAGTGGGTAAGCCATCACTTACGGTAAGTTACGGCTTACTATCTACCCTGTCAAGGCCGTCGGATCAGGCCTGCTCCAGCGCCTTCAAGGCGTTCGGCACGGTGTCCTTGGGCGAGACCTTGTACCAGGCGTCCCGGATCTTCCCGTCGCCGCCGACGAGGAAGGAGGACCGGATGATCCCCATGTACGTCTTCCCGTACATCGACTTCTCGCCCCACGTGCCCCACGCGTCGGCCACAGCGTGATCGGGATCGCTCAGGAGCGGGAACCCGAGCCCGAACTTCTCGTCGAACGCGGCCTGCGGCCCCGGTTCATCCGGGGAGATCCCCACGACGTCGACCCCGAGCGATGAGAGGTCCTCCCGGGCATCGCGGACCGCGCATGATTGGGTGGTGCACCCCGGTGTGTCGGCCGCCGGATAGAAGTAGACGAGGAGCGTGCGGCCGGCGAAATCGGAGAGCGACACGTCGTTGCCGGCTTGATCCTTCAGGGTGAAGGCGGGTGCGGGATCTCCAGCTTTCAACATCCTTCGACCCTACCCGAGACCGTCGGGATCGGCGGACGTGAGCTGGGAGGCCAGTTCCTCGGGCGTGGTGACGGGCAGCTTGCAGGTGAAGTGCTCGCACACGTACGCCGTGGGCTGACCGTCGCGGGCCTCTCGGTCGGTGAGCAGCGCGACCGTCCCCCGCGCTTCGTCGTCCTCCGGTTCGGCCACCGCGAGCACCGCGTTCGGCAGGTAGTGGCTCACCGTGACCTCGCGCGTCAACGCGCGCGTCGCCGGCGCGTCGATGGGTCCCACGACCGCCACCTCGTGAACGGGCCCGAGGCAGAGGTCCAGGGCACACAGCGCATGACCGAACCCGGTGGGCACCCTGCCCATGACGTCGCGCACCAGGCGAAGCGCCGCTGCGCCCGCCTCCTCGTAGGACGCCTCCCCGGTGAGGTGTGACAGGCGCAGCAGCACCTCCGCCGCCACCGAGTTGCCGCTGGGCACCGCGTTGTCCTGCAGGTCCTTGGGACGAACCACCAACGCGTCGGTGTCCGAGCCGGTCACGAAGAAGCCTCCGCGTTGGGTGTCGGCGAACAGCCGCAGCATCGCATCGGCCGTCGCCCGCGCAGCGGTGAACCACGCGAGGTCGTGCGTGGTTTCGTAGAGCGTGAGGCACGCCGACGCGAACTGCGCGTGATCCTCGCAGAAGGCGGGACCCCCGGCCACCCCGTTCCGCCACGAGCGTAGGAGCCGTCCGCCCTCGTCAAGCACGTGCGTCATCAAGAACGACGCGCACCGCGTCGCCGCCTCGATGTAGCGAGGTTCGTCGAAGGCGCGGCCGGCTTCGGCCAGGGCGCGGATCGCCATGGCGTTCCATGCCGTGAGCACCTTGTCGTCGGTGCCCGGGTGCACGCGTCCGTCCCGTGCCTCGAACAAGATGGTGCGCGCTTGCTCGACCATGACCTCGAGACCCGAGGGATCGAGTCCGTGCTCGCGCGCCACCGCCGAGATCGCGATCGGACGCCACAGCACGTTCGTGCGCC
>DATLPI010000146.1:0-3775 GCA_035535815.1 Actinomycetota bacterium
GCAGACGAAGCCTCGCGGCGCCGTGCTGCGGATCCGCGTCACCGATCGTCCCAGCGTGCTGGTGAAGGAATTCGGCAAGGAGCGGAAGGCGGGCTGGTGGATGCTGGCGCCCGGCGACGACGGACCGCTCGACAAGCTCGGCCCCGAGGTCCTGACCGATGAGGCTGACGCCCTCCTTCGGGAGAGCGACGACGGACGCCGGGTGCACACGATCCTTCGCGACCAACGCACGATCGCCGGCGTGGGCCGTGGCTACAGCGACGACATCCTGCACCGCGCCAAGCTGTCGCCCTACGCGGTCCTCGCCAAGCTCACGCCCGAGGAACGCGAACGCCTGATCGCCGCCACCCACTCGATCCTGGACGAGGCGCTCGAAGCGGAGCGGCGACGGAACGGTGGCCTACCCACGAAGCTGGGCGACCACTTCGTGGTGCACAACCGGGCGGGCGAGCCGTGCCCGGTGTGCGGCGCCGACCTCCGGCGCGTGAGCTATGAGTCCCACGAGGTCGTCTACTGCCCGACCTGCCAGACCGGAGGCAAGGTCCTGGCCGACCGCCGCATGAGCCGGCTGCTGCGATGACGCCGCGCCGCTAGACCGCCTCGGCGAGGACGGTGAGCCACTCCCGATCGCCGGTGACGACGTCGTCGATCAGGAGACGGAACCCGGCCTCGCGGAGTTGCCGGCCGAGCCGGTCGGCGCGTCGATAGGCGAACCAGCGTCGTTCGCCCGGGGCGTACGGAACGTCTTCCAGCCGATGCCCGTCGCCCAGTGCCGTGATGAGCGCGAGGCCCCCGTCCAACGTGAGTACACGCCGGAACCCCTGCAGGGCCCGTGGGGTGTCGATGAACCGGGAGCATCCAGGCCCGGGCCGCAGCCCAGATCCGCGATGAGGCCGCGCGCGGTCACGTCCTGGAGGAAGGCCTCCTCGAGCGCCGGGAACCACCGCCCATCTGCGGGCCGCTGCTGCTCCTGCCGATCGGCATACCGACGGGAGATCCGATCGTACGTGGCGCGATTCACCGGGGTGAAGTCGTCCTCTTGCGTCACATCGCCGTCGGCCACCCGGACATCGTGCAGGAACTATCGTGCGGCTGCGAGTCCCGCGGGCGCTCACGATCGCCGGGATCGACGTGCCTCGGTGCTTCCGCGCACCCCCCGGCCCGCGGTATCGTGCGGCCGGACCTGGGGGCCAGCCGCCTCGGGGGACCTGCGTGCCGACACGGGAGGACCGTTCGATGGAGTTGCTGGCGTTCAACAAGGACCTTTACCTGGGGATCGTGTTCATCCACATCTTCGCCGCCATCATCTGGGTCGGCGGCGCGTTCACCTTCCAGCTCAGGATCGCGCAGCTGCGCAAGGCGAACGACACCACCGGGTTCCTCCAACTGGGCCAGGACGCCGAGCGTTGGGGTCAGCGGGTGTTCATGCCCGCCTCGATCGTCGTCCTGCTCGCAGGCATCACGATGGTCTGGTACGGCCCGTACTCGTTCAAGCTCTGGATCGCGCTGGCGCTCGTCGGGATCGTGCTCACATCGCTGGTCGGGGCCCTCTACCTGGGGCCGCAAGGGGGCAAGTTCGCGCGGCTCGCGCAGGAACGCGGCGTCGATGACCCGGACGTGGTCGCCGCTCGCGACCGGCTGATCCTGGTCTCGCGGATCGACTACCTGGTGCTGGTGCTGATCGTGCTCGACATGGTGTTCAAGCCCGGTCTGACGTAGGCGGGTGCTTCACGGGCTTGATCCCGCCCATCCGCCGCAGGCGGAACCCCTGATCCTGGGACCGGTCCGAGCTCCACGGTGCCTCCGGCGCGATCGTGAGGTTCGCCAAGGCCAGCAGCACCGTGTCGTAGTTGACGCGCCACCCTGAGAAGTCGCGCCACGCCTGCTCGCGGTTCGGCTTGATCGGCACCCCTTCCCCTTCGAGGAAGGCCACCGCCTCCTCCCACTCCGCGCGCGAGATCGAGATGGACGCCTCCGGTGTTGGGTCGGGGTCGTAGGGGATGCGGAAGTAGTCGGCCACCCTGCGCAGGCACAGGTACCCCGCGCGGATGCAGAACTCCGCCTCGACGTCCCTGGGCACGTTCACGCTCGACAGCGTGAGTGCGGCACCGTCGAGGACGGCGCCGGCGGCGGTGACCCAGGAGTGATCGGGCAGCGGAGAGCGGAAGAACACGAGCGCCGGCAGGGACGTGTGCGTCTCCTCCACGTCGACGAACCAGCGTTCCCATTCGCGCCACACCTCACGCAGGTGGTCCATGCGCTCGAGTCGCCAGTAGCGCCAGATCATCTCGCGCCCCGACGGCGGTTCGCCCGCGCGTACCGACAGTGCGGTCACCGCGACCTCGCGACGGCTGAAGGCGCCGTACATGCTGGGCAGGTAGGTGATCAACAACGCCAGCAGGAACAGGCCGATCGCCGCCTCGATGTAGGAGACCATCAGGACCCAGAACGTCTCCGGCCGCAGGAACCCCAGGGTGAACAGCGAGGATCCCGAGAGCTCCAGCGCCTCGGTGACCCCCACCTCGCCCTCCAGCCCCCAGAAGATGAACCCGAAGCCCGCGAAGGTGAGCAGGAGCCACGCGGCGAGGGTGGCCACCAGGCCAAGCGGCGCGTAGAGCGACATGACCCGGTCGCGGCGGGCGTAGTCGCCCGATGCCAGTGACCGGAACACCACCCCGAGGCCGCGGAAGACGCCACGGGTGACGAGCGAGGGAGCCGCGCGGGGCAGGATCACGGTGCGGATGGCCGAGGAGACCGCCAGCAGCACGAGGAAGAGCCCGCCGATCACCGAGACCACCCGCAGCGCCATCTCCATGACCAGGGATATTCGCAGACGTCGGAGCAGAAGGCCCTGGAGCGGTGGTTCCCGGCGGCGGAGGGACCGGGGGTGGTTTCGGCTAGGCCTCGACCGCGACCGGCATGCCGGCGGGTGCGGCTTCCCGCACCGCCTCCCGACCGGGGATGAACCGGTTGGCGAGGAGTGCCGCCAGCAAGAGCACGGCGCCGGCGACCAGGAGCGCGACGTGGAACCCGCTCATGAACGCATCGCCGAACGCCTGGCCCACGGCCGCCTGTTGCTGCGCCGTGAGGCCGTACTGCGTGACGTCGAGCTGGCCGTGGCTCGCCGAGGTAGCGATGCCCGCCTGCTGCTGGGCCGTGAGGCCGATGCCCGCGAGGCTGGGACCGAGGACCGTCTTGAGGCGCGTGAACAAGATCGTGCCGAGCAGCGCGATGCCGAACACCCCGCCCACCTCGCGGCTGGTGTTGGTCATGGCCGATCCCAGGCCGGCGCGCTCATGGCCCACCGAGTTCATGACCGCGGCGGTCATGGGCGCCATGGTGGCCCCCATGCCGTGGCCCATGATCGCGAAGATCACGGCCATGATCCAGTACGGCGTGGTGGTGGTCAGCATCGAGAGGGCCACGAGCCCCCCGCCGGCCAGCAACAGGCCATAGGTCATCGGGGCTCGCGAGCCGTGTTTGGACGCGTATCGCCCGGCGTTGGGCGCGGTGACGACGATCATCAACGTCATCGGCAGGAACCGCAGGCCGGCTTCGAACGCCGTGTAGCCACGGAGGTAGGGGCTCTGCATGTAGAGGCTGAGGAAGAAGAACGTCGAGAACATGCCCAGCGAGATCGAGAACGCCACGAGGTTGCCGGTGGAGAACGCCGGGATCCGGAAGAACCGCAGCGGCATCATGGCGTGCGGACTGCGGTGTTCCCACACCAGGAACGCGATCGCGAGGACGACGCCACCCACGAGTCCGGCGACGA
>DATLPI010000147.1:0-15834 GCA_035535815.1 Actinomycetota bacterium
GGTGGCCGTCGCCGACGTCGCCGATCGAATGGTGGGCCATCACGTAGCCGGTGCCCGGTTCGTACGGGCCGGCCCAGGTGCCGATCAAGCCGTTGAGCGCCATCACGGTCTTCACCTTGTCGGTCTCGAAGAAGCGATCGAGGATGTCGACGATGCTCATCGTCATCAGGCGGGTGACGTCCCCGATCGTCTTCACGTCGAGCCCGCGGAACCGCCACGCCAGCCTCAGTTGTTCGTACAGGTCGCTCGGCCGCTTCGAGCCGACAGTAGGCGGGATCGACATCAACATGGGGCCGAGCACGTCGGCGAGGCCGCCGATCCAGGCGTCCCAGCGCTCGATGGCGTCGGCGTCGCGCTTGGAGAACTGCGCGAACGACTCGTAGTTCTTCTTGGCATCGTCGTCGTACTGGACGATGCAGCGCCCGTCCGGGAAGGGCAGGAAGTACGGGCCGACCGGGTAGGCCTTGTACCCGTGGTCGGCGAGCTTGAGGTCCCGCTGGATCGTGTCGGGCATCAGGCTCATGACGTAGCTGAGCGTGGTGACCTTGAACTCGGGAGCCTCCGGCCAAGGGGCCATGGTGTCGGCGGCGCCGCCCACTTTGTGCCGTGCTTCCAAGACGACGGTCCTGGCGCCCGATCTGGCGAGATAGGCGCCGGCGACGAGGCCATTGTGGCCGCCTCCGATCACGATCGCGTGGTAGGTGTTGGAACTGGTGGTACTGGCGGAACTGGTGGTGCCGGACATGACGGTGGTCCTCCGGTCTGGGGCCCGGGTGGGACCCGCCCGAATCGGGACGCTAGTCCTGAACGGCCGTTCAAAGCAAGTCGGGAAACCTGAACACGATTCAACTGGCGACGCGCCCCTGTCCAGTCACATACCTTCCCAGGCACCGCTTTCCGGCGCACCACGTCCTGGACGTGGTGCGGCGTCGCGACTCGCTCTGGTCCTTCGATCCGGGCTCTCCCGGCGGATCGTCAACACCTTCCGGGTTCCGTCCTGCGTGGGAACCCGTACGCCGTTGACGATTGCCGGGGCGAGGGAGAGATCTCATCTGAGCACTCAGCTCGCCGGCGGATACATCATCGCGTCGGCGATCTCGGCCTCGGCCTCGAGATCGGGGGCGCTCCCCTGGTCCGGCTCATGGCGCAACCGCAGCAACGGCACCAGGATCAGCGCCGCCAGCGCCGCGCCGGCCCCACCGAGCCGATACACGCTCTGCGGCTCGATGACGGTCATCACGGGAGCCGCCGCCACGTACGCCACCGCCAGCCCGAACGACAGCACCGCCTCGAACGCCGCCATCGCTCGGCTCCGCACCGCGTCGGGCGTTCGCCGCTGGAGCATCCCGTTCTCCGACACGATCGTCAGGCCGTCGCAGATCCCCATCGCCAGGAGCGCCCCCAGCACGAACAGGAACACCGGCGCGAATCCCACGCCGAACGCCGCCAACGCGATCCCGAACGCCCCGAAGACCATCCACACCGGCTCGGTGCGCGCGGTCATCCACCGGCCCACACCGGCCCCGACGGTCGAACCCAGCCCCCAGCATGCGATCAGGAGTCCGTAGCCCATGGGGCCCCAACCGAACGACTCGGCGAGCGGGGCATCGGCCACCATGCCCATCCCCATACCGACCACGAACACGAACCACGCGATCGACAACCGTCGCAGCACCGGTTCGCGCCACAGATAGACGATGCCCGCCGTCATGCCGGCATGCTCTTCGTGCTCGGCGCCCCGTTCCTCCTGGAAGCGACCGCGCACCGAGATCGTCAGCAGCAGCGAGATGACGAACGAGATCGCGTTCACGCCGAACACCCACGACACGTCCGTGAGGGCCAGGAGCAGGCCACCGATCACCGGACCGATCGCGATGCCCGCGTGCACCCCGAGCGTGACCAAGCTGTTCGCCCACGAGATGTCCCCGGGATCGTCCACCAGGTTGGGGATCGCCGCCCGCGAGGCCGACAGGAACGGCAGCTCTGCGATCGCTGAGGCGAACGCCAACAGGATCAGCGCGATCGGCGAGTGCACGAACACCATCGCGGTGAAGAACACGCAGGAGATCGCCTCGGACCAGATCAGCACCATTCGGCGGTCCAGTCGGTCACCCAGCGCACCGGCGAACGGCCCGATCAGCCCCGCAACCCCGAACGTCAAGAGCAGCGACAACGCCTGCATGAACGGCGAGTGCGTTCGGTCCCAGACCGTGAAGTTGAGCGCCGTGAACGCGGCGGCGCCACCGGTCACGGACAGCAGGCGACCGAGGGCCAGACGTCTGACGTTGGATCGAGGCGAACGACTCATGAAGCGGACTCCTTGCGGGGGTGGTGCGGGCGGGGCTGCCTGGTGACCTAGCGGGCAGTGGGCGCGATGGATCGCGTCCGCACACTGCCGGCATCGCCGGTCACCAAGAGGTTCCGCTTCATGATCGAGCGAGTGTAACACGGGCGGGAGCGCCGTTTCGGAAGCGGCGAAGGACGCTGAGCGCTGCTACGCAGGCAGCGTGACGGTGCGCAGCTGGTGCGCGTCGATGGTGGACGCCACCTGCTCGAGCACCTCGATCGAGACCTCGGTGTCGACCGTGAGGCACATCAACGCGTCGCCGCCTTCGACCCTGCGGCCGACATCCATGGTCGCGATGTTGACGTCATGCTCCCCCAGCATCGTGCCCACGGTGCCGATGATCCCCGGCCGGTCCACGTAGGTGAAGAACACCATGTGGCCCGCCGGCGTCACCTCGATGTCGAAGTCGTTCACCTGCGTGACGCGCTCGTGGTCCTTCGCCAGGATCGAACCCGCCACGCTCACCGGGCCCTCGTCGGTCTCGGCGCGCAGAGCGATCGAACTCACGTAGTCCTGTGACACCGTCGAGCGCATCTCGCTCACGGTCAGCCCGCGCTCGCGAGCCAGCATCGGCGCGTTCACGAACGAGACCGGCTCGTGCACGGTTCGGCCCAGGATGCCTTTCAGGATCGCCAGCGTGAGCACGCGGGTATCGGATTCGGCGATGCGGCCCAGGTAGGAGGCCACGATCGAGCGCACGCCACCCTCGGCGAGTCCCGCCACCAACGTGCCCAACCGCTCGGCGAGCGGCACGAACGGTCGCACCACCTCGGTCACCTCGGCACCCGCGCTGACGTTCACGGCATAGGGCACGAACTCGCCCATCAGCGCCAGCCGCACCATCTCGGCGACGGTGGTGCCGGCCTTGTCCTGCGCCTCCTTGGTGGACGCGCCCAGGTGCGGGGTCACCACCACGCTGTCCAACGCGAACAGCGGCGAGTCGGTGGTGGGCTCGTTCGCGAACACATCGAGCGCGGCACCGCCCAGATGTCCGCTCTCGATCGCCTTGGCCAGGGCGTCCTCGTCGACGATGCCGCCGCGGGCCGTGTTCACCAGGCGCGCCCCCTGCTTCATCAGCCCGAGTTCGTGCTCGCCCAGCAGCCCTTCGGTCTCAGGGGTTCGCGGCAGATGGATCGAGACGAAGTCGGCCTGGACCAGGAGCGACTCGAGCGAGGGCATCGCATCGACACCCATCTCCTTCGCACGCTCGGCGCTGACATAGGGATCGAACGCGATCACCCGCATGCCGAACCCGGCCGCGCGTTGGGCCACCAACGCGCCCACCCGTCCCAATCCCACGAGGCCGATCGTTTTGCCGGCGAGCTCCACGCCCTCCCATTTCGAACGCTCCCACGCGCCCTGTTTCAGTGCGGCGTTGGCCTGCGGGGTGTTGCGAGCCTGCGCCAGGAGCAGGGCCATCGCCTGCTCGGCGGCGCTGATGATGTTGGACTGTGGCGCGTTGACCACCATGACGCCGCGGCGCGTGGCGGCCTCGACGTCGACGTTGTCCAATCCGATCCCGGCTCGCGCCACCACCTTCAGTTGGGGCGCGGCGGCGAGCACCTCGTCGCTGACCTGCGTGGCGCTGCGGATGATGAGCGCGTCGTAGGGCGCGATCTCGGTCGCGAGGTCGCCCCCGGCGAGCTCGGTGCGAACGTCCACCTGGAAGTCCTTGCGGAGCAGCTCCAGCCCTTGCTCGGAGAGCTGCTCGGTGACGAGGACCCTCACGAGGCGCGCGACTCCATGAAGACGGTCTCGGCGGCCGCCACGGCGGCGCCCCGCTTCACGGGATGACCGAGCGTCTCCAAGGTCATCTCCAAGGCCGCGAGCCCGCGGATGATGTCGAGCTCGGAGAAGTATCCGAAGTGCCCGATGCGGAAGACCTTGCCCTTCAGCGGTCCCTGACCCGGCGCCAGCACGCACCCGTGATCGGCACGGATCGTGTCGCTGATCGTGTCGGCGTCGATGTTCTCGGGCGCGCGGATCGCGGTGACGGTCCAGTTGTCCTCGAGCCCTTCGCCGAACAGGTCGAGGCCGAGCGCCTTCGCGCCCTCCTTCACCGCGCTGGACAGCATCTGGTGGCGAACCATCGCCGCCTCGACGCCGTCCTGGAAGTACAGCGCCAGCGCAGCCTGCAGGCCCTGCATCACGCTGATCGCCGGCGTCCAAGGGTTCTCGGGATGCGGCAGGTCGGCGAACCGTTTGTAGGTGGCCCAGTCGAAGTAGAACCGTGGGTTCGTCGCCGAGCGTGAGGCCTCCCACGCGCGGTCGCTGATCGCGCAGAACGCGATGCCGGGCGAGGCGCTCAAGGCCTTCTGGCTGCCGCCCACCGCGACGTCGATCCCCCACGCGTCGAATTCGAACGGCACGGCGCCGAGCGAGGACACCGCGTCGACGATCACCAGGGCGCCGGCGTCGTTGGCGACCTTCGCGAGCTGCTCGATCGGTTGGATCACGCCGGTGGAGGTCTCGGACTGGGTGAGGAGCACCGCCTTCACAGGATGCTCGGCCAGCGCGGCCGCGACGTCGTCGGGACGGATCTTCGTGCCCCACTCGTACTCGACGGTCCGCACCGTGAGCCCGTAGGTCTCTGCGAGCTTCTTGAACCGCTCGGAGAAGAACCCGGCCAGGGGCACCAGGACCTCGTCGCCCGGGCTGAAGCAGTTGGCGATCGCGGACTCGAGCCCGCCCGTGCCGCTCGAGGTCATGAGCAGCACGTCGGCCGAATCGGTCTTGTAGAGCTCTTTCAGGCGGGTGGTGACGTCGCGCATCAGGTTCCCGAAGCCGGGACCACGGTGGTAGACGAGCGGGCTGCCCTGGGCGAGCAGCACCTCGGGCGGGATCGGGGTCGGACCGGGGGCCAGGATGATCTCGGGCCTGTCCATCGGATGGATCACTCCTCGAACGACGTCGGAACCGTCAGCCTACCAATGCGTCGACGGCAGGATTCCGCAAGGACGGCGACGGCAAGGAACCGCAGCTCCGTATCATCCTGTGGGCGCTTCGCCAGGGGCGCCGACCCCACCGATGGCGACCCTTCGATTCCTGCTCAAGCGGTTCGCGGCTCAGCGTCTGCTGGGCCTGGCGGTCATCGTCACGCTGGCGTTCAGCGTGGGCGTCCTGGTGGCCGGCCCCATCTACGCGGACGCCGCCCGAGAGGCCATCTTCTCGTCCACGTTGAGCGACGCCGGCGTCACCGTCGCCAACGCGCGCTACCAGGTGTTCGGTGACGAGGACTTCGACTGGGCGAACGCCGACGCGGCGGTGGACGGAGCGCTCACCGGCGTTCCGACCGACACGATCGTCTCCCAGGGCCTGTCCACGGTGCGGTTCGGCGACACCGAGGGGCCGTCGCTCTCGGTGTTCTTCCGCGAGGGCGCGGCCGACCATCTGCAGATCCGCGGAGAGGCTCCTGCCGCCGGCCAGATCGCGATGCCCTCGAGCACAGCCCGGACGGCGGGGCTGCAGCTCGGTGACCCGGTCACGATCGTGGGTCCCAACGACGAGGCGGTGACGTTGACGCTCAGCGGGACCTACGGCTCGCCCGACCGCGAGGATCCCTTCTGGTTCGGCTCCCGTAACCCCTTTCCGGCGCCGGATACCTCCGACCCGCCGCCCCTGCTCATGGACCGGGAGGCCTACCTCGAGGCGGCCACGAAGCTGGGGTTGACGAGCGAGTTCGTCTGGGACGCCTACCTCGCCGTCGCCGATCTCACGTACGACGAGGCGCGTTCGGTTCCCGGCCAGCTGCTCCAGGCCGAGGATGTCATGAGTGAGCAGCCGGGCATGACCACGGTTCGACTCACGACCGGGCTCGACACGCTGTTCGGCATCGTGGATCAGCGCGTGCAGAACCTTCGGATCCCCATCCTGCTCGTCGTGATCCAGATCGGCGCGGTCACGTTGGCCGTGCTTGCGGGGGTGGGAGCGCTGGCGCTGACGCGCCAGTCCTTCGAGCTCGCCGTGCTCCACAGCCGTGGGTTCACGAAGCGGACGTTGCTCACCGCGCAGGGCCTGCAAGCGCTGACCTACGCGGTGGTGGCCTACCCGCTGGGCCTGCTCCTGGGGCTGGTGCTGGCGAAGCTCGCCGGCCGCTCGAACGGCAAACAGCTCCCTGGGGTGGTGTTCCCCGTCCACCTCAATGCCGGAGCCGAGCTGCTCGGCCTGCTGGCGGCCGCCGCGGGGGCGGCGATCTTGTTCGGGCTCTCCTACCCGCTCGTGAAACGCACCGTGTTGGAGGAGCGGCGGGCCGCCTCGCGCGAGGACCGGCCGTTGCTGGCCCGGGTGCCCGTGGAGCTGTTCGTGCTACCGCTCGGGATCTTCGCCTACCTCCAGTTGCGTGGAGGCACCGAGGTGACGCCGGGCGGGGGCACGATCGATCCGCTGGTTCTGGCGGCTCCCACCTTGCTGCTGTTCGGCATCTCGTTCCTGGCCCTGCGCCTGCTGCTGTTCGTGCTTCGACGGCTCGACGGCCGGATCGGACGCACGCGGCGCGTGTCCACGTACCTGGCGGGCCGTCGGGTGGGCCGTTCCCCGGGCACCGGGTTCGCCGCGGCGCTCCTGCTGCTGCTGGCGATGGGGCTGCTGGTGGTTTCGACCTCCTACCGCGCGATCGTCCTGCGCAACCACGCCGACGCTGCCCACACGCAGGTCGGCGCCGACTGGAACGTGCAGGTGAGCCCCCCCGAACAGGCCCTGGCCGCGATCGGCGACTTACCCGAGGAGGCCACCGCGGTGGTGCGGACCGAACCGACGTTCTCCGACGGGAGCTTCTCGCTGCCGCCCACCGTGCTGGGCATCGATCCCGCGACCTACCAGGAGGGTGGTTGGTGGCGATCGGACTTCTCCTCGTCCTCGCTCGACGACATCGTGGAGGGTCTGGCCACCGACCCCCTCGGGCTGCCGATCGACGCGGGAACCCTGACGCTCGCCCTCGACGTCCCCGTCCTTCCGAACGGCATGCTGGTCCAGGCCACGGAGTTCGACGACGCCAACCAGGTGCACACCGTGGAAGCTCGGCTCCAGGAGGGTTCCGGCTCCTACGACCTCCAGCTCGACGCCGGACGCCTCGCCTCGATCACGTTCCACGTCGACACCGGGACCGAGCTGCCTCCCGCGCTGAAGATCGGGTTCCGATCGGTCGAACTCGGGGACCAGCCGCTCTCGATCGAAGGCTGGGAACCGATCACATGGCGCAGCAGCCAGGGGACCCTCAAACCCGATGGCGACGGAGGTCCCACCATCTACACGATGAGCCCGGGAGCGGGGAACGTGATCGGCGGGATCTGGCCGGCGCCGCCCGACCTGCCGGCCGTGATCTCGGAGAACTGGGGCTCGGCCGTGAACGCTCCCTTCGACGTGGGGGTGGCGGGCCAGACCACGACGGTCCATCCCTTCGCCACCGCCAGTCAGTTCCCCAGCCTCGTACCCAACGCGCCGTTCGTCGTCGTGTCCACGCCCGCGATCCTGGAGCGCCAGTTCGCGATCCCGGAGGCGGGGCTCACGTTGGACGAGGTGTGGGCCAACACGCCGGACGATCCATCGCCGGCCTTGGAGGCCGCGGGCTTCGTCCCGGGCGTCGTCCAGGCAACCGCCCCGATCGAAGGGCTGCTGGCGCAGCTGCCGCAGTCGCTCGCCGTGGGGATGAACTTCACGGCCGCGCTGGCCGGCGTCGGGCTCGTGGTGATCGGCGTGGCGGCGGGCTTGTACTTCACGATGCGTCGGCGCGACTACGAGTTCGCCGCGTTGCGGGCCATGGGGACAGGGGCGGGACAGATCCGTCGCGCCCTGATCCTGGAGCAGGTGGGATTGCTGGGGTTCGCGCTGCTGGCCGGCCTCGCGATCGGGTACCTGCTCCTGCGGCTGATGATGCCCTACGTGGGTACGAGCCTCGGGGTGCCCTACCCCGTGCCGGTGCTGGTGATCGACTGGGCGGCGCTGGGCGTGGCGATCGTGGCGATCGTGGTCGCGGCCGCGATCTCGCTGGCCGCCGCGATGCGGTTCCTGATGCGCTCGTCGGTGACGGGCGTGCTGCGAGGTGAGGCTGAATGACCATGGTGAGTCCCGACGTGTTCACCCCGGCGGAGCGCGATTCCCTGATCCGGTTCCGGCACGTCTACAAGGTGTACCGGGTGGCGGACACCGGCGTGGTGGCGCTGGGCGGCGTCGACTTCGATATCGCCCAGGGCGAGTTCCTGGCGGTGGTGGGGCCGAGCGGCGCGGGCAAGTCCACGATCTTGAACATGGTGGGCGGCCTCGATCGCGCGTCCGCAGGCGAGGTGATCGTCGACGGCCAGGACTTGGGCCAGCTCGACGATGACGCGCTCACGCACTACCGGGGCGAGCGCATCGG
Organism: Actinomycetota bacterium; assembly: GCA_035535815.1. Taxonomy (GTDB): domain Bacteria; phylum Actinomycetota; class UBA4738; order UBA4738; family HRBIN12; genus JAOUEA01. The sequence goes on from DATLPI010000147.1 coordinate 8,700, forward strand.
GTTCGTGTGGCAGGGCACCGCGCGCAACCTGGTGCCGTACCTGAACGTGCGCGAGAACGTGCGGCTCCCCGGCACCGTGCATCGCAGCGCCGAACGCTCGCGGCAACGCGACGTCGAGGAGCTGCTGGCATTGGTCGGGCTCCACGACCGATCGAAACACCGGCCGGGGATGCTGTCGGGCGGCGAGCAACAGCGTGTCGCGATCGCCGTGGCACTGGCCAACACACCCACGATCCTGTTGGCCGACGAACCCACGGCCGAGCTCGACTCCGAGAGTTCGGCCCGGGTCCTGGAGGCCTTCCGCGCGGTGAACCAGGAGTTCGGCACGACGATCGTGATGGTGACCCACGACCTGGCCGCGGCGCGGGCGGCCTCGCGGCGGATCCGCGTCCGAGACGGGCGGGTGCTGCACGAGGGCCTGGCGGTCGATCCGATCGGCGAGGACGGTCGCGTCAAGCTCCCCGACGACGCGATCGCTGCGCTCGGTGGGGTCGAGCTCGAAGCCGAGGTCGGGCCCGACGAGATCCATCTGCGGCGAAGGAGCGAGACCGGCCATGCCTGATCGCGACGACCTGCGGAACGTCTGGGGCCCCGGTGCACAGGGGGCGGGCGAGGAGGGGGGCACCGCGGCGCCGGCGTCGGGAGCCGTGGAGCCTGCGCGACCAGGCGGCGGCGCCCCGCTCCTGGAAGGCATCGACGTCGTTCGCTCATACCCCGGCGCCCAAGGGGTCCTCGCGGTGCGCGGCGCGTCGCTGTCACTGGCCTCGCAGGATTTCGTCGCGCTGATGGGCCCGAGTGGTTCGGGCAAGACCACGTTCATCGGCACGCTGTCCGGGCTCGATGCCCCCGATGAGGGCGAGGTTCGATTCAAGGGCGAGCCGATCACGGCGATGTCCCGCGCCGAACGGATCGAGCTGCGCCAGACAGGTATGGGCGTCGTGTTCCAGTCGTTCGGGCTGCTGCCCACGCTGTCGGCCGTGGAGAACGTGGAACTGCCATTACGAGTGAACGGTGTCGACCTGAGTGAGGCCCGGGAACGCGCGATCGGCTGGCTCGAGCGTCTGGGCCTCACCGACCGGATCGACAATCGGACGTTCGAGCTGAGCGCGGGCCAGCAGCAGCGCGTGGCGGTGGCGCGGGCTTTGATCGCCGAACCCGAGGTCGTGCTCGCCGACGAACCGATCGCCGAGGTCGACACCGAGAACGCCGACCTGATCCTGGAGGCCCTCTGGGACGTGATCGGGCGCGGCGGGGCGGTGCTGGCCGCCACCCACAACCCGGAGGCGCTGCGCTACGCGAACCGTGTGGTGCTTTTCCGCGACGGTCGGATCGAAGCCTCGGGCTCCCCCGAGGAGCTCGCCGGCCACCTCACCACGGACTAGTCTGGTGCAGACTACTACCCGCTAGAAGCGCAGGGACTTCCACACGTCGTCCCCGCGGTCGGTGAACGCGTCGGGGTCCAGGTCGAGCGGCAGCGGCTGGTCGCCGGGCTCGCGGCCCAGCACGCGATCCACCAACCTTCGCCGGCCCTGCCCCTTGCGGAGAGCCTTGGCCATCCGGTCGCGCCGCGTCTCACGGATGCGGCGTTGCAGATCGAGGTCTCAGGTGGGATGGCCCAGCGCCGGCCCCGAGATGTGCATCAGGGCACCAGCGTCCGCAGGTCGACGTCAGGGTCTTCCAGCGCGGTCGGGTCGGGGGCCACCTGGGCGGCGATCAACCCGAACGACCGGCGGACGTCACGCTTCCAATCCAGGCTGACCGTCGAGCGCAACACGCCGTCCCCGTCGAGCAGGAACGCGCAGAACGAACGCTCCTCGAGGGACCCCCGCACGACCATCCAATCCCACGTGGGTGCGATCCCCGCGGTCTGTACCTCGCAGTCGTACTGGTCCGACCAGAACCAATGGGGATCACCGAACACGGCCTCGGCCCCGAGCATGTTCCGGGCGGCCGTTTCGCCCATCTTGATCGCGTTGTCGTAGTGCTCGACGCGGATCGGACCGAAGAGCGGATGATCCTGCCTCGCCACGTCGCCCGCCGCATAGATCCCGCGCACCTCGGTCTCGAGCGTCGGCCCGACGGGGATGCCGCCACCTTGATCCAGGCCGGTTCCGGCCATGAGCTCCACCGCGGGCTCGGTACCCACGCCGACGATCGCGACATCGGCATCGATGCGACGACCGCCACTGGTCACCACCGCTTCGAGCCGGCCATCGCCTTCGAAGCTGGCCACCGCCTCGTTGAACAACATCTTCACCCCGTGATCGCGATGCACCGCCTCCAACACCCGCCCGATGGCGGGTCCCAGGATCCGGTACAGGGTGGTCTCGAAGATCTCCACGACCGTTACGTCGTTGCCGAGCATCCGGAGCGAGGCCGCAACCTCGGCGCCGATGAAGCCCATGCCGACGCACACGACCCGCGCGCCCTGACCGACGGCCTCCTTGATGCGATCGGCATCGTCGGCGTGGCGGAGGTCGAACACGCCGGGGAGCCCGGCGCCCGGCGCATCCAGGCTCCGGTTGCGGCTCCCAGTGGCCATGAGCAGCCGGTCGAACGCGATGCGCTCGCCGCCCGCGAGCACCACCTCACGTTCACGCACGTCGATCTGGACGGCGCGCGTGCCGAACCTGGCGTCGATCTCCTGCTCGGCGTACCACTCGGGCTGTCGCACGAAGGCGTCCTCGAGCGGCTGTTCGCCGCGCAGATACTCCTTCGAGAGCGGTGGACGTTCGTAGGGCGCCAGCGGTTCGGCGCCGATCAAGGCGATCCGGCCGTCGAAGCCCTCGTCGCGCAGGGTCGCCGCCGCCGTGGCCCCGGCCAGCGAGGCCCCGACGATGACGAACGTCCGGTCGGTGGTCACGCTCCCTACGCTTCCACCTTCAGCTGTCCGCCGTCCTCGGCGACCCCGTAGGTCGCGATGGGCTCGGTCGCGGGCCCGTTGACCACCGCGCCGGTTCCCATGTCGAAGATGCTGCCGTGACACTCGCACTCGATCGTGGAGCCCTCGATCTCGCCGCCGTTCGCGAGGTTGCAGCCGCGGTGCGTACAGATGTCGCTGAACGCGTACAGGGTGCCGTTCGATCGCGCCACGGCGATCTCCGCATCGCCGACGGCGAACGGCGTGGCCTCGCCCTCGGGCACCTCGTCAGCCGAGCCGACCGTGATCCACTCCCCCACGTGTCCAACCTCCTGTGTCTGCGGCGTCCGGTCTCGGACGCAGGCCATCAGCTTACGCCGGGCTCAGTATCCGGGCGTCTCCTCGCCCGAGCGACGTTCCCTGGCGCGCAACCGCGCGCGGTACCACGACCCGATCGCCAGCAGGGCGTAGAACGCCGCCAGGATCAAGATGCCCTGCCGGAAATCGATCGGCAGGAGCGCCGGGATGAAGGCGCCGGCCACCCACGCCAGCTGGAACAGCACCTCGTAGCGCACGAACACCCGTCCCTGCGCCCCCGCTGGGGCGTGGCGCTGCATCAGGCTCTGGAACGCGAGCCGCCCGAACTCGGTGGCCGCGCCCGCCACGAACGCGTAGATCGTGAGCAGCGGCAACCCGAAGATCTCGAACGCGAGCAGGGCCCCGATGCAGGCGGCGCTCACGCATGCGATCACCACCGCTTCCTCCCGCGTGGTGGTGGGCACCCGTGGCGCCACCACGTCGGCGACGAACGTGCCCACGATGCCCCCCGCCGCCAGCACCGCGAACCAGTACGCGGGTGCGCCCCCTTCCCGCAGCGAGAACGCCAGCAGGAAGAGCAAGAACCCGCTCGCCGCGCGCAGGCCGACGGCCCCGACCGCGGGCGCCGCGAGATCCGGGATACGCCCGCGCGGCCCGACCGTGTCGGGCGCCTGGCCGGTGCGAGCAGGGTGAGGCAGCCGCAGGTTCAACAGGGCGGACCCGGCGTAGACGGCGGCGGCCAGGTAGATCGGACCCGCCGACCCCCACACCTTCAGGAACACGAACCCGATGGGCGCCGCGATCACGGCCCCGATCGCGGCCAGGCGCCCCAGGCGGGCGTTCGCCCGCATCAGACCCTCCTCGTGCGGGGCGTAAGCCATCGTGAGGCCGTTCTTCGTGATGGCATGCACCTTCGACAGCACTAGCAAGATCAACGCGCAAGGGAACAGCAACACCGAGCCGAACCGTGGCGCGGCGTAGATCGCGACCGCGGCGCGCCCGGCGGCCGCGCCGAACGAGATCGCGCGGCGTGGACCGGCCTTGTCCAGCATCGGCACCAACAGCGGCCCGGCCAGTGCAAGTGGCAGCATCGTGAGCGCGAGGTAGGCCGCGACCTTGAGCTTCGCCTCGCCCACCGGCAGCGAGAAGAACACCGAGTCGGCCAGGGCCACCGCCAGCATCGTGTCGCCCATCACGGAGGTGAAGTGGCACAGCGCGTAGGTGTCCAGCGGATCGGTCGAACGCCACATCCGCTGGAAGGGATGCACGGCGCCGCGGAACAGGCTCGACGCCCCGTACAGCACCAGCTGCCAGAAGGGCACCCGCTGCGGACGCTCCGGTGGGGTGTGCACCGGTTCCGCGTTCCTACCCGGAGAGCCGTTCGAGCAGGAGCTCCTTCGCGAGCTTCGGGTTGGCCGAGCCCGCCGACTTCTTCATGACCTGACCCACCAGGAACCCGATCACGGCTTCCTTGCCCCCGCGGAACTGTTCGACAACCTCGGGGTTCTCGGCCAGCACCTCTTCGGCGATCGCACCGAGCGCCCCGCTGTCGGAGACCTGGGTGAGGCCCTTGCGTTCCACGATCTCGGCGATGGGATCACCGGTGGCCACCGCCTCTTCGAGCGCCTGCTTCGCGCCGGCCCCGCTCACGGTGTCGTCGGCCACCAGCGCGATCAGATCGGAGATGTGCTGCGCCGTGACCGGTGAACCGGCGGGATCGACGCCCAGCTTGTTGAGCGACCCCGCCAGGTCCTGCGTGATCCAGTTGGCCGCCGCCTTGGGGTCGGCCCCCAGGGCCACGGTCTCGTCGAACAGGGCGGACGACGCGCGGTCCCCGACCAGCACGCGCGCCACCTCGGACTTGAGCCCGTCGTCGGTCTCGTAGCGGGCACGGCGGGCTCGCGGCAGTTCCGGCAGGCCGGCCCGGATCTCGGCGATCCACTCCTCGCTGGGCTCCAGGGCCGGGATGTCGGGTTCGGGGAAGTACCGATAGTCGAAGGCTTCCTCCTTCGAACGCATCGACTTCGTGGAGCCCGAGTCTTCGTCCCAGTGGCGGGTCTCCTGCGCGATCGCCTCGCCGGCCTCGAGCGCCTTGGTCTGCCGCTCGATCTCGAAATGCAACGCGCGCTCCAGGGAGCGGATCGAGTTCATGTTCTTGATCTCGACCTTGGTGCCGAACGCTTCGGTACCGACCGGTCGCATCGAGATGTTGGCGTCGCAGCGGAGCGAACCCTCTTCCATGCGCACGTCGCTGACGTCGAGCGATTCCAACGTGGCGCGCAGCTCACGGAGGTAGGCGGCCGCCTCCTCCGGAGAACGGATGTCGGGTTCGCTCACGCACTCGACGAGGGGCACGCCCGCGCGGTTGAAGTCGATCAGCGCGGCGTCGGCGTCGTGGATGCGCCCGGTGGCGCTGGCATGCACGGTCTTGCCGGTGTCTTCTTCCATGTGCACGCGGGTGATGCCGATGCGGCTGGTGGTGCCGTCGGGCAGGTCGACGTCGAGGTGTCCACCCACGCAGATCGGCAGGTCGTACTGGCTGATCTGGTAGTTCTTCGGCATGTCCGGATAGAAGTAGTTCTTCCGATGGAAGAGCGAGTGCGGCGCGATCTCGCTGCCGACGGCCAGGCCGATCAGGATGATTCGGCGGATCGCCTCGCGGTTGGGCACCGGCAGCGATCCCGGGTGACCCAGGCAGACCGGGCACACGTTCGTGTTGGGCGCCGCCCCGAACTCGGCACGGCAGCCGCAGAACATCTTCGTCTGGGTGTTGAGCTCGACGTGGCACTCGAGCCCGATGACGGCTTCGACCTCGGTCATGAGGCGCCTAGCCTAACGGACGTCCCACACCCGGTCCGCTGCAGAGGCCGGGCCGGGGCCTCATGCACGGGTCGCTCTGGCGTTCCGGCGGGTCGCTTCCAGGGAACGCACTCTGGGTATGGCACGAGGAGCACGGCCACCCTGTCGATCGGGAGGAGTTCGACCATGACTGGAGGATCCGGAGCTCCGGACGCTCCGCGCACGTTCGATGACCCGGACCGCGCTCGAGGGCAGGACTGGCTGGGTGATCTCGGGCAGGAGGAACGCCGAGAACTACTGGCGTGGGTGGGCCAGAACCTGACAGAGGTGCGGCAGACCGCGCTCGGTCAGCGACCCGTCTACTGGATCCTCTGGCTCGGCTTGGCGGTCGGCTTGGTGGCGTATGTCGCTGGGTACTTGATCAAGGCCTCGACGCCGACGGAGCCTGTTGGGCTGGTTGGCGACCTGCTGTATACGTTCGGTTGGGCACTGTGGACCGGTGTCGTGGTGGTGGTGTTCCTCCAGATCATCCCGGAGACCAAGCGGCGCCAATACAAGAGGGCGCTCGACGCCTATGAGGCATCGCTCCGTGACGGAGCTGGAGCCGGAAGCGAGGAAGCCTCGGCCGAGTGACGGTCTCGCCGCGGCTATCCTGGCTCGATGCCCGACACCCCCCGGCCCTCCACGGCCAAGATCTGGACCATCCTGGGCGCCCTCTATTTCGTCTGGGGCACGACCTATCTCGGCATCGAGAAGGTCAACGAAACGGTGCCGACCTTGCTCGGCGCTGCGGCTCGGTTCCTGTTCGCGGGCACGGTGCTGTTCGCCTGGACCTCGATGCGGACGCACGAGCGCACGACGCCGAAGCAGTGGCGCGCCGCCGGCATCGTGGGCATCTTCCTGCTGCTCGGCGGGAACGCGCTCGTGGCAGTGTCCGAGAACATGGGCACCCCCACGAGCATCGTGTCGTTGATCATCGCGCTGATCCCGCTGTGGCTCGCGTTCTTCGACCGGGTGGTGTTCCGTGCGGCCCCGCTCGGCTGGAAGGTGGTCGTGGGGCTCATCGGAGGCTTCACCGGCGCGGCACTCCTGGTGAGCGGCAGCGCCGGCAACGGCGTGCCGGTCGGCGGCATGCTCGTCGCGGTCGCCGCCACGCTG
>DATLPI010000148.1:0-4813 GCA_035535815.1 Actinomycetota bacterium
GTCACAGATCCAGCGGAACCACATGTCGTTGAGGAGCCCGAGCGTCTCAGACGGGGCCTCCAACACCAGCGACCCCTGCGAGAGGTCGAGAAAGGTCCAGAAGTAGACGGTGTCGGCGTTCGCGGTGAGGGCCAGCGTCCGGGAGTCCATCAACTCGGAGAAGATCAAGACGTCGTTGTCCTGCACGCCGACCTCCAAGAACCCCTGCCTGATGGCGTAGACCGACACCCCCTGGATGGTGTTCGTGAACGTCTCGACGCCGTGCAGGTAGTCCAAGTGGTCGCGCAGCTTCTCTGCGGTCGCATCCGTCGGGTACCCGTCGGTGAACTCGAGGGTCCCGATCCCTGCCTCCACCTTCGATGGGGTCGTGATCTCAGTGGGTACAGGCGTCTTGGTCACATCGGGCATCGCAGCTTCCTTTCGTTCGGTCCGATGGCAGGAACCGTAGTTTCGGCGTCTGCCAGGGCCATCACCCAAATGAGATGAAGTTCAGCGAGCGCCCACATTCACCCCAATGGAGTGATGGAGCAGCGCCCGGGGGGTGATTGTCTGCATTCCGAATGGAAAACTTTCCTGCACCCAGCCGCGAGTCTGATGACAAGGTCGAGATCGATGCACGCGAGCTGAGCGGAATCTTCGCGGTCCCGCAGTGGCTGCGTGGTGCGGGGCAGGCGTCGTGGCTCCTGGTCGGCCTCACGTTGTTGCTCGTGGGCATCATCTGGTTGCTCGCGCTCACGAACGTGATCGTGCTCCCACTGATAGCTGCGGGGATCGTCGCCGCCGTCTCCTCTCCGCTGGTGTCCTGGATGCACCGGCACGGGCTGCCCCGCGGGCTCGCCGCTGCGCTGATGATGCTGGCGATCATCGCGGGCGCCGTCGGAATGACTCTCGTGGTGATCGGCGGGATCGTCGGCCAGGCCTCGTCTGCCGATTCCAACCTCGCCGGGGCCCAGGACAAGATCACCGGTTGGGTCGAGGACCTCGGTGTCAACCACGGAACGGCCGAGGCAGCGAAGCATCAGGTGAGCTCCGCAACGACCGACAGCGTCACGGCGCTGCTGCACGGTGTGGCCGGCGGGCTCAGCGCACTCTCCTCGATCGTCTTCTTCCTCGCGATGACCGCGCTCAGTCTCTTCTTCCTACTCAAGGATGGCCCGACGATCCGGGCATGGACCGAGAAGCACATGGGCGTACCGCGTGACATCGCACATACGATCACTCAGCGCGTGCTCGGCTCGCTGCGCGGGTATTTCCTCGGGACGACGATCGTGGCGGCGTTCAACGCGGGGGTGGTCGCGATCGGCGCGTGGGTCCTAGGGGTGCCGCTGGTGGGGACCATCGCCGCCGTCACCTTCGTCGGGGCCTATATCCCGTACATCGGTGCCTGGAGCGCCGGAGCGTTTGCGGTCCTGATCGCTCTCGGCGGCGCCGGCACCGAGGCGGCGACAGGGATGATCGTTCTCCAGCTGTTCGCCAACAGCGTCCTCCAGCAGTTCGTCCAGCCGTTCGCCATGGGAACCGCCCTGGGGCTCCACCCGCTGGCGGTACTGGTCGTGACGATCGCGGGCGGCGCCCTGTTCGGCACGGTGGGGCTGATCCTCGCCGCGCCCCTGACCTCTGCCGTCGTCAGGATCTCGGGCGATCTCGCCCAGGCCCGTGCGAAGGCGGAACAGACGGCCGGCGGGCAGGATCCGCAGGCCGCGCCCGCATAGGCATCCGGGACGAACTCAGCTCAGGAGCTCGATGACCCCTCGCAGGAGGAGGAGGCTTCCGATCACCGCGGCGCCCCACATAGCCCACTGGCGTCCGTGGCTGGAGATCGCAGCCTTGAGACGGTCGACGGCTGCCGGGGTCTTCTCGGGCGCGAGCAGGTAGCCCAGGGTCGGTATCTCCAGCAGGGCCAGCATGATCACGTTGAAAGCGAGAACGGCCAGCACAGTGGGGACTGTGCTCAGATCCTGTCCGGCAAGATTGTGGAGACCGGCCAGGTAGGAGGCTCCGGGAAGAGTCAGGAGTGCTCCGACGATGAACGTGTCTCGGGCTCTTCCGCGCTGCATGACGCGCTGCCAGCGTGGAGGGCCACTGGGCTCCTTCGCGGCCTTCTTCTGCTCCCTTCGCTCCTTCCGCTTCTCGTCACGACCGGTCGCGAGAACGTACGCGACCACCAACAGGATTCCGCCGAGGGCGAAGTTCGCCGCGGGACTGAGAGTGTTCTTCGTCGTGTCCACGACGCTCGAGTCCTCGATGCTGAACACGATCACGAGACCGAGCGTGATGCTCGTGAACATCGCGCCGAGCAGGTAGCCGATCAGGAGCCGCTTCGGCTTGGGAAGCAGCAACATCACGGTCGTCGCGCCAAGCAGGGTCGGGTTGAGCGCCGCCGTGAAGGCGAAGAGGAAGAACTTGCCCATCTCTTAGGCCGTGGGCTCGATCTCGCTCGGCCGCCAGGACTTGTCGAAGTACGGCTCGAGCGGGCTGTAGAGGCGCAGGATCACGAACCAGCCCTTCCCTTCCGTCGTCTGGATCCAGTTGCCGTCCGGGCTGTCGGAGGGTTGCTCCGGGGCGAACGTGACGGTCGTCGAGCCGTCATCGTCAGCACTTGCCGCAGGCGTCGGGTATGCCTGGCTGCCGGCCCGGGGGAAGCGCTGCGGCGTCTGGAGCATCGAGCGCGTCTGGTTGTCGTAGAGGGTCAGCGACCAGAAGCGCGCCGCCGGGATATCGGGCGGAAGCTTCACCCGGTAGCTCTTGCCGCCGTCGAGGGCATCCCCCTTGCTGTCCTTGAAAGCGACGATGTACTGCGACCCGACTCCGGTCAGCCGCATGCACATCGCGGGGGTGATCCCGGTGTAGGCGTAGAAGAACGAGGTCCGGGCGTTCTGCGTCCGGGCGCCGGTCGCCGGCAAGGGCTCGATTCCGTCCTTCGTGACGAGCGGCGGCGGAGTCTCGAAGCCGTATCCGCCGACCCAGAGCGGGATTCCCCATGCCGATTCGTCGCCGTAAAAGCCGAATCCCTCAGATCCCCGCGCGTCGAAGACGAGGGTCCGCGAGGTCGCATTGCCGACGGCAGCCGCATCCTCGAGGATCCTGCGCATCCGCTTGTCCGGTTTGAACGGCTTGCCCTTGACGATCCCGATCGCGGCCAGGTCCCCCATCAGCTCGATGTTGGTGTTGCTGCCTGGGGGCTCGTCCTGGACCGCCTCGTTCAGCAGCTCGAAGAAGCCGAAGTCGCTCGGTGGGATCGTGTTGAACGCCATCCCGCTCCCCTCGACGAACTTCGTCTCCGGAATGTCCGCCGCCGGATCCGGCTGTACCTCGCCCTCAAGGAGAGTCCCGATGCTCGTTCCGAAGCCGCCCTGGGCGTAGGGGTAGATCTTCAGCGTGCTCTTGATCACCTCGACGGTTGGACCCGGGTCTTGGCCTGGGTTCTCGTTGATGAACGACCGTCCGAGCAGGATCGCTCTCGTCGTGCGCGAGTGGCCGACGTGGTAGCCGCTGTCGGGCAGGGAGCCGTCGTAGCCCGGCGGGATCAGAAGGAAACGGCCGCCTTCGCCGCGATCCGGGCCCGGCAGGCCGAAGTCGATGATCCACTGAAACCACATGTCGTCGAATAGGGCGAGCGCCTGTGGGGGGGTTTCGACCACCATCGGTCCCGAGCTGAGATCGACGACTCCTACGAAATAGACCGTGTCGGCGTTCGCGGTCAGGAACAGCGACTGCGAATCCATCAGCTCCGAGAAGATCAGGATCTCGTTGTCCTTCACTCCCGCCTCGTTGAAGCCCTTCCGCAGCGCCCACGTCGAGGCTCCCGGAAAGCCGTTGAGGTACGCGTTCAGCCCGTGTGCGAAGTCGAGTTGGTCATACGCCGTCTCAGCCGTCTTGGCGCTCGGGACGCCGTCCGTGAACTCGAGGGTCCCGAGCCGGCTCTCGAGTTTCTCGGGCGCCGAGATTGAGTTGAGCGTCTCTTTGGAAACGGCCATGGTCACTCCTTGTGCGCAGTGGGCGCGGGAACGCTGATTGATGAAGTTGCGGGACCGACCCTAGGGCTGCCGGTAGCGCTATTCATCGCCCGCATGGGGTGAATCAGCGCGCCCGAGTGGCCAGCCAAATCACCCGATCGGGGCGATGCTCGCGTCCGCAGCGCCACCTAGGGTCGGAGAAGTGATTTCAGTTGCGCTCGCATTCCGGGGGCTGTGGCGGGCCGTCGCCGCGGTTTGGCGTGACCCCGAGACCAAGGCGCTCCCCGTAGTCGCGGGAGCGTTGGTGCTGACCGGGACGATCTTCTACTGGCGCACCGAGGACTGGACCATCATCCAGGCCCTCTACTTCTCGGTCGTGACGCTGACCACCATCGGCTACGGAGACCTCCATCCGACCAGCGCGGGAACGGAGATCTTCACGATCATCTACATCCTCACCGGGCTCGGCGTCTTCGTCGCGTTGTTGGCCTCGGTCGCCGACCAGTACATCAAGCAGAAGTCCGAGAGCCCGAGCGCGAGGGATCGTCTGCGCGCCCGTCGACAACGCAAGCGCGGGCCAGATCAGGAAGCCGAATCACCTGAACAGTAGGGCGCTCCCCGAATCACCCGATCGGGGCGATGCCCGAGTCCGCGGTGCCACTTACGGTCGGTCTAGGGGGCCTCACCTACCGTGAGCAAACAACGAAAGGACTCGAAATGCTGATTTGGGGAATCGCCGCATTCGTCTACGTCGTGCTCTTCTTCTGGCTCGGCATAAGCACACTGCGCAACGGCCACTGCTGGCTGTTCTTCTTCGGGATCTTCTTCCCGATCCTCTGGATCTTCGGCGCCTTCTC
>DATLPI010000149.1:0-6553 GCA_035535815.1 Actinomycetota bacterium
TTCGTTTCCACCTATCCGCCCCGGCGTTGCGGCGTGGCCACCTTCACCGCCGACCTCATGCACGCGGTCCACGACGCCGATCGGTCGGTGCGTTCGAACGTCGCCGCGATCGACGAACGGCACGTGGTTCGGGCCTACGGCCGCGAGGTTCGCTGGCGCATCTCCCAGGGCACCCCCGAGGGCTATGCGGGCGCCGCTCGGGCGATCGCGGCCTCCAACGTCGATGTCGTGTGCGTCCAGCACGAGTTCGGGCTCTACGGGCTCTGGCACGACGAAGGCTGGGAGGGCGAACGCTGGCTCGAAGGGACCTACGAGGATCACCTCACCGCGTTCCTCGAGGAGGTCGCCAAGCCCACCCTCGTCACGATGCACACCGTGCTCCCGGAGCCAACACCCGCCGTCCGCGCCGCCGTGCGGCAGATCGCCGAGGCCGCCGACGGCCTGGTGGTCATGGCCGAGTCCGCTGTCGGCATCCTGGACGAGGTCTACGGCGTGCGAACGCCGGTGTCGGTCATCCAGCACGGCATGCCGCACATCGAACCGAAGGGCCGGCGCCGCCTGAAGGACAAGCTGGGCCTGGACGGGCGCCACATCGTGTCCACGTTCGGGCTGGTGGGGCCGGGCAAGGGGTTGGAGTACGTCCTCGAGGCGATGCCCGCCGTCGCGGCGAAGCACCCCGACGCGCTCTACCTGATCGCCGGCCAGACGCATCCGGAACTGCTGCGGCGCCAGGGCGAGGAGTACCGCAACAAGCTGATCGAGATCGTCGAGGAGCTCGGCGTCAGCGACAACGTCGCCTTCGTGAACCAGTACCTGGGGCAGGACGACGTGATCGAGTTCCTGCTCGCCAGCGACATCTACGTCACGCCCTACCTGGACCCGAACCAGATCACCAGCGGCACCTTGAGCTACGCCCTCGGCGCCGGCAAGGCCGTCGTCTCCACCCCGTACCTGCATGCCAAGGAAGCGCTCGCCGACGACCGGGGCATCCTGGTCGACTTCCGCTCACCGGAGCAGATCGCCGAGGCCCTCAACGCCCTGATGGACGACCCCGCGCTCAAGGCGCGGCTGGAGACGAACGCCTACGCCTACGCCCACGAGTTCGCCTGGCCGAAGACCGGCCAGCGCTTCGTGAAGGAGCTCGAGGACCTGGTGGCGTCCGTCCCGGCACGCCCTCGAGCGGCGCCCCTTCCCGGCGGTGCGATGAGCGTCCCGATCGCGGCCCGATTGGCCGAGAACCCGCTGATCACCCCCGCCGACGTGGCGCCATCGCAGCCGGGAATGGAGGTCATCTCCACGATCAACGCCGGCATGGCCCGTGTCGGCGACGAGGTGGTCGCGCTGTTGCGGGTCGCCGAGCGGCCACGGTTGTCCGGCAACCTTCCGGACGGCGCGATGCTGCTGCGGCTGGGCGGGCCCGAACAACCTCGGCTCGCGCCGTTGCCGGCGGACGCCGATCTCGCGGACATGGTCGGGGTGCCGTTCTTCAGCATCACGGAGGGTGAGCCGAAAGTGGTGCTGGGCTACGTTCCCCGCGACCTGCCGGGCATCGACCTGCAGGACCCGCGATCGATCCGCTACCGCGACCCCGCCGACGGCCATCTCGGGCCCGACGTAGGGTTCGTCGACTACCTGACGCATGTGTCACACCTGCGGGTCGCTCGCAGCCGCGACGGTGTGGCGTTCACGGTGGATCCGGCCCCGGCGGTGCAGGCCGCCACGCCCATGGAGGAGTACGGTGTCGAGGACCCCCGCGTCACGCAGATCGGCGACGAGTACCACATCACCTACGTCTCGGTGAGCCGGATGGGCATCACCTCGAGCCTGCTCCGCACACGGGACTTCCGAACCTTCGAGCGTCGCGGTCCCATCTTCCTGCCCGATCAGAAGGACGTCGTGCTGTTCCCCGAACAGGTGGGCGACCACTACCTGGCGTTCACGCGTCCCATGCCGGCGTCGTTCAGCCACATCCTGGGGATCTGGCTCGCCGAATCCCCCGACCTGCTCCATTGGGGCAAGCACCGTCCCGTGGCGCTCCCTCGGCCCGGTCGTTGGGACGAAACGCGGATCGGCGCCAGCCTCGTGCCGATCCGCGTCGAACAGGGTTGGCTCGAGCTCTACCACGGCGCCGACCGGACGAACCGCTACGGCATGGGCGCCCTGCTGCTCGACGCCGACGATCCCTCGAAGGTGCTTGCCCGCACGCCGGAGCCGTTGCTGGTGCCCGAGGTCGACTACGAGCGGGACGGGTTCCTGCACAACGTGGTCTTCCCGAGCGGCCACGTGATGCTCGATGACGGCCGTATCCGGGTGTACTACGGCGCATCGGATGAATCCCTGGCTGCCGCCGACTTCGTGATCGACGACATCCTGGCCCAGCTCGAACCGTGCTGAGACAGCTCGCACGCCTCACACGGCCGATCCCATCCGCAGGTCCCGGTGCGCTCGCGGTGGCGGTCTACGCCGATGGCAGCGACGAAACCATCGCCGCACGGGAATCCGGCTTCGAAGGCGTGGCGTGCGTCGACGACGCGGCACGCCTGCTGGGGCTGCTGTGCCGGGTGTGGGATCGCGAACCGTCGCCGCAGATCGAAACCTGGGCTCGCGGCGTGTTCGAGTTCGTGCTGTGGATGCAAGAGCCCGACGGCCGATGGGTGAACTTCGTCTACGACTGGGACGGGAGCCGGAACCATCACGGTCTGACCTCGTCCATGGGCCAGAACTTCTGGCACGCGCGGGCGCTGTGTGCCCTCGAGCGGGCGTGGTTCACGTTCGGCGACGATCGGGCCGAACTCGCCCTGGGGCGCGGCCTGGAGCATCTCGTGACGGTCGAAGCCCCGTCGGACGTTCGCGCACTGCATCTCGAGGTGTGCCTGCTGCTGATCGATCGAGCCGGCCGCGGTGACCTGGAGCCGATCGGGCGAAGGTGGGCACACGAGATCGCGGCATGTGAGCGCGACGGGATCCTCATGAACAATCCCGACGAACGCGACGCCCCGCACCTGTGGGCGCACGTGCAGGAAGGCGTGCTCGCGGACGCCGGCATCCGGCTCGGTGAACCGGCCCTGGTCGATGCGGCCCGGCGGAGCGCCGAGTTGTTCCTGGAACCCATCGTGCACGGTGGCTTCGACCGGAACAGCGTCACGCCATACGACGTGACGAGCACGGTGTTCAGCCTCGATCGCCTCGCGGCCGCCACGGGCGAGGACCGATGGGCGGCGTTGGCGCAGGATGCCAGGGCGTGGTTCGACCACCGCAACACGGCGGAGGCGCCCGTCTACGACCGTGCTCGTGGTCGCGTTGCCGACGGCATCGACGAAGGCCGTATCAGCGAGAACTCCGGGGCCGAAGCCAACATCGAGGCGGGCGGTGCGCTGCTGGATGCCGCGGCGGAGAGTGCATCGCTCCTCGCCGGCCTGCTCCCACCCAGCTGATCTCGCGATCCCTCCGCACCATCATGAGGAGCGTTGGGTGAATCCGGTGATGAGGTGCGCGGTCTCGAGCGGGATCTCGAGTTGCGGGCAATGCCCGATCCCCTCGAGTTCGACCCAATCGGCCTGAGGCAGCCAATCGTCGCGGTAGCGCGCGGCGGCGGACGGCCACGGCAGCAGCTGATCCTCGGTCCCCCACACGATGCGCACCGGGCAGGTGATCCGCTCGGCTTCAAGGCTCCAGCCGTCGACGCGGGCATGCTCGATCATCGGGCCCACCGCATCGCAGTTCGCCGCGCCCCACATCAGGTGCACGATCAGCTCGGGTGGGATGTGATCGACGTTCGTGGCGAAGGCCTGCGTAGCTCGGCGACGGCCTTCCTCGGTGGCCGCGATCGCCTCGGCGTGCGGCGCGGCCAGCCGCAGCGACTCCTGCATCGTCGTGAAATGGGTGACGGTCTCCTCGAAGGAGGCATCGCCTTCGGCCCAGCCACCGGCCGGCGCCAGCGCCACCACCGACCGCGCCCGGCCGCGTGCCGCGAGGTGCAGCGCCAGGTAGCCACCGAGCGAATTGCCAACGACGTGCGCGGTCTCGAACCCGGCCTCGTCCATGGCGCGTTCGACCGCATCGGCGATCGCGTCGATCCCCGCATCCTCGGCGAGCGGCGGCCCTCCGGCGTGTCCCGGCAGCGTCAGCGCCAGCACGTCGTGGTGACGCTCGAGCATGGGAAGCGCCAGGTCCCAGGTTCGCCAGGTGTCCGTGAACCCGTGTACGCACACCAATGGCGGTCCGGAACCGCCCCGGTGCGCAGGTGTGAACGAGGGAATCATGCGTGGCAGGCTATCGGCCATCGCCGATGTGGAGCGGGCCGGAGGTGGTCGGTCTAGGCTCGGGATGGGAGGACACGATGCTGAAGATCCGCAGGGATGCCGACATCTCCGATGTCGATGGCGACTGGTTCCGGGCGCGCTGGCACTACTCGTTCGACAGTTACCGGGACCCCGAGTACACGCAGTTCGGCTCGATGCGCGTGTTCAACGACGACCGACTGGTGCCCGGCGCCATCTGGCCGATGCATCCGCACCGGGACGTCGAGGGGCTCACCTACGTGGTGGAGGGCTCGTTCCGCCATCAGGACGACGTGGGTGGCGCGCCAGGACCGTTGCCCGCCGGCTCGGTGCAGCGGATGACGCTCGGTTCGGGAGCGCTGCATTCGGAGCAGAACGCCAGCGAGACCGACCCGATGCGGTTCATCCAGATCTGGATCCTGCCGTCCGAACGCGGCCTGCGACCCGAGGTGGAGCAGAAGGTGTTCACGACTTCGGACCGCACCGACCGGCTACTCAAGGTGATCAGCGGGGACGGCGGTGACGCAGTGCTCGTGCATCAAGACGCCGACGTGTTCGTGTCGCACCTCACATCGGGGGCAACGGTGGCACACGATCTGCGGCCCGGTCGCGGGGTCTACCTCTACGCGATCGACGGCGACGTCACGGTCAACGGCGAACGTATGACCACCGGAGACGCCGCGCAGATCACCGACGAGTCCGCCATCACGATCGAGGCGTCGGCGACGAGCGAACTGATCCTGGTCGACGTCGTGCTGTCCTAGCGGGCCCTCGCGTTGCGTCGCTAGCGCGAGATCGGGGTCGACGCGGTTGCGTGACCCGTCCGCATCGCCGGCCGGTCGATGGAGAACAACTCGAGTTCGTCACGGTCGACCTCATCCACGACGTCGGCAACGAGTGAGCCCAGCGCGGGCCCGAACTTGAACGCGTGACCCGAGCATCCAGCCGCCACGACGATCGGACCGCGGCGACCGACCGCGAAGTCGCCGTCGGGCGTCATCGTCCACGGGTGCCGCTGCGTGAGCGCGATCCGAGGCTCAACTCCCGGGAGACGTTCACCGAGCCAGGCCATCAATCGATCCTGCTCCTCGAGATCGGGGGGCCATGCCTCGACATCCGGGAGCCACGGTTCGGTCGAGCCCGCGTCGAACGCCACCTTGTAGCCGACCCCCGGCACCGGGTGCCCATAGACGCCGACGCCGCCGTCCATCAGCCAGTCGGCGATCCCGGGACGACCAACGAGCGCCGGTGCCTCGAGGAAGGTCACCTGGGCGACCGCCGGCGCCAACGGCAGCTCGATGGCTGCCGATCGCAGCAGCTCGCCCGACCACGGGCCTGCAGCGACCACGACCTGGTCGGCCTGCACCGTTCTCCGGTCCGTCACCACCGCTACTTCATCGGTGCCGGCCTCGATCGCGATGCACCGTTCCGGCATCGAGAGCAACGCTCCGGCCTGCTCGGCGTCGGCCATCAGTGCCCGCATCGCCGCATCGGCCAGCACCGTGCCCGCCTCGGCGTGGAACAGCGCTCGCTCCTTGGAGCGCATCGCGATCTCGGGGAAACGCCCTCGAACGCCTGTCGCCTCGAGCT
The DNA here is from genome assembly GCA_035535815.1 of Actinomycetota bacterium. GTDB lineage: Bacteria > Actinomycetota > UBA4738 > UBA4738 > HRBIN12 > JAOUEA01. The sequence continues at coordinate 5,871 of DATLPI010000149.1, forward strand.
CGTCGAACGGCACGTCGGTCGCCCGCATCGCGGCGGCCAGGGCGTCGAGCTTCACGTGGGGTCCGAGGTCGACCTGGCCGGTCTCGACCAGGAGCGTCACGCCCTGCGCCGTCTCGAGACGGCGCCATCCCACGAACGCCTCCCGGGCAAGCCGGACGTAGCGCGCATCGTCGTAGGCGACCCGGATCGAACGGGACGCCCCGGTCGAGGACGTCACCGGATGACCGCTCCCCCACCGGTCGATGCCCACGACGTGATGGCCCCGGCGAGCGAGCGCCGCGGCCGTGGAGAGGCCCGTGACGCCGAGGCCGAGGACACAGACGTCCCATCGCTTCGTGGGCTGCATATGGTGAGCCTCGCACGAGCAGCGAGCCGTCGTCCCACCCTGCCGGAAGATAGGTCTTTCAGCGGATGCAGGCCGCCGCTTCCGGCCCCACCATGCTTGGGCGGAGGGCTCCACCTCTTCCCCGCAACGGCGGAGGCATCGGCATACACCGGGAGCCCTCCGTCCACTTGCCCAGAGCGGTTTCAAGATCCACCTCCGGTGGGATATCAGGACTGCGCCGACGATGGCTGCCTCGAGGATGAACACGGTCACGACCACGACACCCGTGACCCATCCACCGGGGAGGTCGAGGTCGCCGTAGTTGCAGTACCCGGACCCCCGGGCCGTTCATGTGAGC
>DATLPI010000150.1:0-14405 GCA_035535815.1 Actinomycetota bacterium
GCGTACTTGTTGAGCTCGTCGAGCACGATCACCGACAGCGGCAGGCGCTGACCGGTGGCTTCCTTCTCGGCGAACGTCTCGTTGAGCAGCGCGCCCACGACGAACCGTTGCGCCTGATCGTGCAGCGATTGGATCGCCACCACGCTGACGCTGGCACGCGCGCGGTCGATGCGGTGGGACTCGCCGGCCCGCACCAGTGGTCCGATGCGGGAGGCGCCCGCGTGCATCCGTCGCATGAACGCGCTGATGGTGCCGCCCATCACGCGCCCGCTCCAGGCGAAGTCGGGCTCGGTGCCGTCCTCGGGTTCCAGGAACTCGCCGATGCCGTCCACGAGTGACTGCAGGTCGGTGATGATGCGCTCGCCGGCGGCGACGTTGACCTGTTGGCCGTACCACGAGCCGTTCTGCGAGTCGCGAGGGTCTCGCAGCACCACCGCGCCGGGCCGACCCGCCACATCGACCGCGAACCGTTTGAGCTGTGCCTGCACACGCTCGCGCACGAACGGGATCTGGTTGCGCTGGTCATTCGCGTCGGTGAGCAGGAATTGCATCAGGTCGTCGTCGATGAACTCGCGAGGGGTCCAGGTGAAGACCTCGACGCCCTCGTGGCGACCGCCGGTGTCGGGGAGCAGCACGTCGCCGGACTTCCGCTTGGGCGGCGCCCAGAAGCACACGCTGGGGAACGGCGTGGCTTCAACGCCGAGCGAGGCCCAGCCGGCGGCGGCTTGCTCGTCGAACAGCCGGTTGGGCTTGTCGAGCCACAGGAGGTCCTCGCCTTTGACGTTGAAGACCAGCACGCGCAGGTTCGCTGCGCCCTCACCCAGGATCTGGGGGTGCGCCGTGAGCATGCGCAGGAAGAACAGCGCGAACGAGGTCTTGGTGGCGACACCGCTGATGCCGCTGATCGACATGTGACCGCCCTTGCGTCCGTCGAAGAAGTCGAGGTCGACGTGCACCGGAAGCTCGTCACGACCGATCCCCACGGGCAACGGCCGGCTCATCTCGTCGACGTAGAGCGCCTTGTCGCGTTCGTCGCCCTCGGCGCGCTCGACCGATTCGCCGGGGTCGGGCGAGACCCACACCTCCGGGTCGACCCGCGTGACGGCGATGCGCGCGGTGCGCACCTTCGCGGCCGGCATGATGCCGAGTTCGGCGATGCGGTGGGTGTCGGATTCGTAACTGGCGCCCTCGTACACCGCTTCGGCCTCGGTGACGACGCCGTACGTACGGACCTCGCCCGCCTTCGGCACCTGGGTGCGCACCACGATCAGGTCGTCCAGCTGGAGGAAGTCGTGTTCGTCGAGCACCACCCGGAAAGCACTGGTGTTGGAATGTTCCGAACCGAGGACCCGGCCGACCTGCCGTTCGTCGGTCACGAAGCCTCCTGCTCAACGCCTGGCTGCCCGATGCCTGGCCGCTCCATGACGGCTTCGCGGAGCGCCCGGTAGACGATGCCGCGATCGCCCATCCGGTGGCGGAGCTCCTTCTCGAGCGCCCCGATCGGCACCAGGTTCTGCGGCGCGCGCGGATCGACGTGCGGCTGGGAGGCGACCAGCGGCAGCAACGCGGCGGTGCGATCGGCGATCGTGACGGCGTCTTCCTTCGGGAGCTGGCCCGATGCCTCACACCGAACGATCCCGGTCCAGGAATGCCCGCCATCGAGCATCGCGAGCCGCACGTACCAGGAGTATCGCTTGTAGTCGGCGATACAGAACAGCGGCGTGCGCTGTCCGGGTGCGAGCTGGGCGACGACCGCGTTGTGATCGGGTTCCAGATAGGTGACGCGATGGCTCTTCACGTAGCCGACCGTGGGGTGGGCGGTGAGGTCGTTGAGCGGCCCGTCGGCGATCACGAAGCACTCGGCGGCGAGCGCGGTGGCGGTTTCGCCTTCCGCGCGGCGCATCTTGGTATGCAGCTCCATCATCAGGCGGCCGGGATCCTCGGACGCGCAGGTGGTGGTGTTGACCCCGGGCTCGAGCGCCACGGGCGGCATCTGCTCCTCGCGGCCGCCGGCAAGCACGGCCCAGCGTTCGATGCGCACGGCGGTGATCTCGGAGCGCCGGGCGGGCCGATCCCACCGGGTGGCGCCCACCGCGAACGTCCCGACGAGCCCCGGCGTGGGTCCCGCGATCGGATCGTCGAGGGTGAGCCGGGCATCGACGCGCCGGACGCCGTCGACGAACGCCACGTGCTCGACGCCGTCGTCGATGCCTTCCAGGGGTTCCCAGTCGTCGGTCTCGACCGTGGGGTCGACCGAACCTTCGGCCGGAGCGAGGGCCTCGTCCTGGTCGAGCGGGGTGCCGTACTCGGGGTCCCAACCCTCGACGAAGATGCGAGCCATGGCGCGTATCGTACCCGGGCACCCCGACAGCCCCGTGGAGCCCGCATCGCGGGCTTTGACGTCACTAGTCTAATCCAGACTAGTGCTCTGACCTGACTCAGGCGGGAGTGGACTGCACGCTGTCCTTCACGAATCCTCGGCCATCCTCGTAGACCAGGACCGTCGTTCGGAACGCACTCGGACAGCAGTGGGGATCTTCGGGAGCGTAGACTGCCTCGCTGAGCGCGATGCCGACGGGGTCGACGTGCAGATCGACCCGCGCATCGCAGAGCGATTCCATCCAGCGCTCCGTTGCCGCCGCTAGGTCGATCACCCGCCAGTTGCCGCAGGCTCCGCTGCCACCGGTCGACTCCTGCAGCAAGAGGTCGACGGATCCGTCTCCGGTCGCGTCGCCGACGAGCCCTTCGACGCCCAGGATCCCTTCGCTCTTGGGGTGTTCCATCCCGAACACGGGGGACCAGGGCGGAACCGACCCCTCGGTCCGTCGCCACTCAACGAGTCCGCGAGCCTGGAGGAACGGGTCGCCGGACGGCGTGTAGTACGCCACGACGATGACCTCGCCCGCAGCCGTCTCCGTCATCCATCGGTTGTTGACCTTCGTCCCCGGTGGGATGAGTGCCTTCGAGGGGACCTCCTCCTTGGCGACATCCTGGTCATACGAGGCGGGGATCCCAGAAGGGAGATCTGGCGAAGGGGTTGCCGTGACCGACGGCGATGTCGGTGGGGACGGTTGCGTCGTCCCTGAGGGCAGGGTTGAACCCGACGGGAGCGGAGTCACCGGAACCCCGGTGGGCTGGTCGGTGTCGCAGGAGGTCAGGAGCACGGCCACGACCACGGCTGGGGCGAGCACGAGGGGAAGGTGTCGCATCGCTCGATGCTACCGGCGCCCACGCCGCCGCCGGGGGAGCCGCGGGTAGGATGCGCGCGTGAGCGAGCCCACCTTGGCACCGAAGCGCGTCACCGACTCCACCGTGACGTTGACGCAGATGATGGAGGTCACCGACGCCAACATCGCGGGCAAGGTGCACGGTGGCGTGATCATGCGGCTGGTCGATACCGCCGCCGCGCTCGCGGCGATCCGGCACGCGGGCGGCCTCGCCGTCACCGTGGCGATCGACGAGATGACCTTCCTGGATCCCGTGTCGATCGGCGAGGTCATCGTGCTCAAGGCCTCCGTGAACGCCGTCGGGCACAGTTCGATGGAATGCGGGGTGCGGGTGGATGCTCTGGACCCGGTGTCCGGGCGGACGCGACACGCCAACAGCGCCTACCTGGTGTTCGTAGCGGTCGATGACGCCGGGCAACCCCGGCCGGTGCCCCCGCTCCTGGTCGAGACCGATGAGGAGAAGCGTCGCCAGCGCGAAGCGATGCTGCGTCGGGAGACCCGCCTGGCACACAAGGAAGCGGTCAAAGCCGCTCGCGAGATCGAGGAGGCTCAGCGGTGATCCTGGAACACGCCGTGCTGCAGGTGAAACCGGGCACCCAGGCCGAGTTCACCGACACGTTCGACCGAGCCCGAGCCATCATCGAGGACGCGGAAGGGTTCAACTCGCTCCTCCTCCTGCCCTGCGTCGAGGACGAGACCCGCTACCTGCTCCTGGTCGAGTGGGAGCACCTGGAAGATCACACCGAAGGATTCCGCGGTTCCCCCGCCTACGAGGAGTGGAAGACGCTGCTCCATCACTTCTACGACCCGTTCCCAGAGGTCGATCACTACCCCCTGCCCGACCTCGACGACGACTGAGCCGGGCTGATTCTCGGGGCCTTCGCGCTGCGTGGGAGGATGGAAGGACACCTCTCACGTGGAAGGACTGACATCACACGATGACCAGCGAACTCGCGGGGGCGCGGGGGCGGTTGGAGACCGCCGACGGCCCGATCGACCTGTACCGGCTCGATGCGATCGGCGTTGACCTGTCGCGACTGCCCAAGACCGTCCTGATCCTGCTCGAAAACCTGCTGCGGCGCGCCGGATCACGGGATGTCTCCGACGAGGACGTGCGCGCACTCGCCGCGTGGCCCGGGCCCGCGGGCGATGTGGCCTTCATGCCCGGCCGGGTGTTGATGCAGGACTTCACCGGCGTGCCGGCCGTGGTGGACCTCGCCGCGATGCGCAGCGCCACTCAGCGCGCGGGCGCCGATCCCGCATCGATCAACCCGTCGATCCCCGTGGACCTGGTGATCGACCACTCCGTGTCCGTGGACCTGTTCCGCTCGCCCGAGGCCTACGCACGCAACATCGAGTTCGAGTACCGGCGGAACGGCGAGCGCTACTCGCTCCTCCGCTGGGCTCAGCAGGCCTTCGAAGGATTGCGCGTGGTGCCGCCCGGCGCCGGCATCTGTCACCAGGTGAACCTGGAGCATCTGGGGCAGGTCGTCTCGACGCGTGACGGGGTCGCGTTCCCCGACACGCTCGTGGGCACCGACTCCCACACCACGATGATCAACGGGCTCGGCGTGCTGGGCTGGGGCGTGGGCGGTATCGAGGCAGAGGCCGCGATGCTGGGCCAGCCGATGTTCCTGCCGCAGCCGGTGGTGATCGGCGTTCGCATGACCGGCGCCTTGCCGGCCGGGACCACCGCCACCGACCTGGTGCTGACGCTCACCGAGATGCTCCGCGCGCACGGCGTGGTGGGCAAGTTCGTCGAGTTCTTCGGTGACGGCCTTTCGTCATTGTCGATCGCGGACCGAGCCACGCTGTCGAACATGTGCCCGGAGTACGGCGCCACCGCGTCCTACTTCCCGGTGGACGCGGAAACGATGCGCTACCTCTCCTTCACGGGCCGGGGCGACCGCGTCGACCTCGCCGAGCGCTACACCAAGGAACAGGGGATGTTCCGCCGCGACGGCGACCCCGAGCCGACGTTCAGCGAGATCCTCGACCTCGATCTATCCTTGGTGGTGCCCTCGATGGCGGGGCCGAAGCGTCCACAGGACCGCGTGGCGCTGCCGGATGTGTGGGACTCGTTCCTCGCGGCGTTCCGCGATCACCTCGAACCGGACCCGAAGGGCGTCGAGATCGGTCGGTTCGTCGCCGAGGGTGGGTCACTGCGCAACGAAGAGCTCCCGGGCGACGAGGACGTCGCCGACCATCCCGCGGGCGAGAGCGTCGTGGGGCACGGCAGCGTCGTGATCGCCGCGATCACGTCCTGCACGAACACCTCGAACCCCAGCGTGATGCTGGCCGCCGGACTGCTGGCGCGCAAGGCGATCGAGGCCGGCCTGGACACCAAGCCTTGGGTGAAGACCTCGCTGGCTCCCGGCTCGCGAGTCGTCACCGACTACCTCGACCGGGCCGGGCTCACGCCCTACCTCGACAAGCTCGGGTTCGCGTTGGTGGGCTACGGCTGCACCACGTGCATCGGCAACTCAGGCCCGCTGATCGACGAAGTGTCGAGGGCCGTGGACGAGCACGACCTCAACGTGGCGGCCGTGCTCAGCGGCAACCGGAACTTCGAAGGACGGGTTCATCCGCAGGTTCGTGCCTCCTACCTGGCATCGCCGCCGTTGTGCGTGGCGTACGCGCTCGCGGGGCGGATCGACGTGGACCTCACGACCGAGCCGCTCGGGGAAGGCTCCGACGGTCCAGTGTTCCTCGCCGACATCTGGCCCAGCGCCGACGAGGTGCGCGATGCGATGGCGACGGCGATCACTGAGTCGCAGTACACGACGCAGTACGAACGCATCTGGAGCGGTGACGAACACTGGCAGGGACTGCCGACGCCGTCGGGGCCTGTCTACGACTGGGACCCCTCCTCAACGTACGTGCAGGAACCGCCGTTCTTCGACGACCTCGGCACGGTGGCGGCCGTCGCCGACATCGAGGGCGCACGCGTGTTGGTGAAGGTGGGTGACTCGATCACCACGGACCACATCTCGCCGGCCGGTTCGATCAAGGTGGATTCTCCGGCGGGTGCGTACCTGCGCGAACACGGGGTCGAGCCGGTGGACTTCAATTCCTACGGTTCGCGTCGGGGCAATCACGAGGTGATGATGCGCGGCACGTTCGCCAACATCCGTCTTCGCAACGAGCTGGCGCCCGGCACGGAGGGCTCGTTCACGACGCATCTGCCGACCGCCGAGGTCACCAGCATCTATGAGGCCTCGACGCGCTATCGGGACGCGGGCACGCCGACCGCCGTGCTGGCGGGCAAGGAGTACGGCAGCGGATCCAGCCGCGACTGGGCCGCGAAGGGGCCGAACCTGCTGGGAGTGCGGTTCGTGCTGGCGGAGAGCTTCGAGCGCATCCACCGGTCGAACCTGGTGGGCATGGGCGTGCTGCCGTTGCAGTACGCGCCGGGGGAGTCGGCGGCCTCGCTCGGACTGGACGGCACGGAGACGTTCGCGGTCCGCGACCTGGCGGCCGGGATCACTCCCGGCCAGCAGGCCACGGTGGAGGTCTCGCGCGACGACGGGACGTCGACGTCGTTCAGCGTCACCGTCCGGATCGACGCCGCCGCCGAGCTCGAGTACTACACACGCGGTGGGATCCTCCGGATGGTGCTCGGCGACATGCTGGGCGCCTGAGCCCAGCTACTGCTCGACGGAGCCAGGCGTGGTGGTGTGGCGGGCGAGGTAGGCGGCGGCCTCGGCGCGCCGCGCGACCTCCAGCTTCGACAGGATCGAGCTGACGTAGTTCTTCACGGTCTTCTCGGCCAGGTGCAGCTCATCGCCGATCTCGCGGTTCGTGCGACCGTCGGCCACCAAGGTCAGGATGCGCTCCTCCTGCGCTGAGAGCCGGGCGAGCTTCTCGTCCTTCAGGAGGTGCTTGCCCTTGCGCAGGCGGTCCAGCACGGCGGTGGTGACGCCGGGATCGAGCAGCGAATCACCGGCGCCGACGGCGCGGATCGCCCGTAGCAGCTCGCCGGGCTTCACCTGTTTCAGCACGTAGCCGGAGGCGCCCGCCATGATCGAGGAGAACAGCGCCTCGTCGTCGGCGAACGAGGTCAGCATCAGGACCTTGGTCTCAGGATGGTCGGCGCGGATCTGTCGGGTCGCCTCGATGCCGCTGCCGTCCGCCAGTCGCACGTCCATCACGACGACGTCGGGGCGCGTGCGCGCAGCTTCGTCGATCGCTTCCTGCACGCTGCCCGCTTGCGCGGTCACCACGATGTCGTCCTGCGTATCGAGCATCCCTTTGATGCCGTCGCGGACGATCTCGTGATCGTCGACGAGCATCACACGGAGCGGAGCCGGCTTCGTCACACCGCCATCCTAGATGGCGGTACTGGCGGCAGCTCCCGCCGTCGGCGACATCAGCGCGCGTCCCACTCCGTCCAGGAAGTCCTTGAGCGTGGCCTCGGCGACCCGGAAGAGGATCGTGCGGTTCATCGCGCGTCCCACGGCGCCCATGGGCGGAACGTATCTGGCGCTCATGGCCAGCTGCGTCCTGTCCGCGCTCAACGGCGCGATCTCCAGGTCGGCCTCCATCGACGGGAACACCCCTCTCGGACCGGTCGCCTCCCAGCGCAGGGGGATCAGCGTCTTGGTGGCCATCGCGATGGGTTCCCCGAGTTCGAGAACGACGGTGCGCGCGATCCGGACGTGTTCTCCGAACCCCACGTCGGCCAGCAACGTGTCGCCGACATGGTTGGCCTGCTTGGCGAGCCCGGGGACCCACTCCTCAGGGTGACGGGCCAGGGCGGCGATCACCTGCTCCGGGGACATCGGCAGTTCGATGAAGTAGCGCGCGAACACCTGTCCAGTGTCGGCTCGCCGCCGTGCGACGACAGGGGACGAATGACCCTGCCGCTTGGGGCCGGTCGGCACCCCTTCGGGAGAAGGGCTTACAACGGCAGTCGAGCGCGCACCGTCGTTCCCTCTCCCGGGAGGCTCTCCACGGCGAGTTCGCCGCCGATCGCCTGCACCCGGTCGCGGAGGTTCGCCAGGCCCATCCCCGCGGGACTGTCGACGTCGAAGCCCGTGCCGTCGTCGTCGATCTCGAGCTCGGCGCCGGTATCGATGCGCCGAAGCGTGACGCGGACGCTGGTCGCGTCCGCGTGCCGGCCCACGTTCGACAGCGCCTCGCGCACGACCTGGATCAGGTCGCCCGCCACTCCGGCGAGTTCGGCGGCGACGCGGCCGTCGACGTCGACCACGGTCAGCACGCCGGATCGGTCGCCGAACTCGCGACCGAGCTCCTCCAGCGCCTGGCCGAGCTGACGGTCGGCGAGGATGCCCGGTCGCAGCCCGAAGATGTAGTTGCGGAGATCGCGGATCGCCCGGTCGATCTCCTCGACCGCCCCTTCGAGCCGTCGGCCGATCTCCTCATCGGGCGATATCGCGGCCGTGCCCTGCAGGCCCATGCCCACGGCGAACAGCGACTGGATCACGCCGTCGTGCAGCTCCTTGGCGATCCGCTCGCGTTCCTCCAGCAGTTCCAGTCGAGCGAGCTCACGCTGGGCAAGCTGCTTCTCCGCGTAGAGGCGGGCGTTCTCGATGGCCACTCCCGCCTGGATCGCCAGCACGACGAGGGCGGCTTCGTCCTCTTCGCTGAATTCCGAGGCTCCCTGCTTCTCGGTCAGGTAGATGTTGCCGAACACCAGGCCCAGCGCGATGACGGGCGCCCCCAGGAACGAGTGCATCGGCGGGTGGTTCGGCGGGAATCCGTGCGCTCGGGGGTCGGCGCTGATGTCGGGGATCCGCATCGGCCGTCGCTCGCGGATCAGCAGACCGAGGATGCCTTCACCCACGGGGATGTGGCCGATCGCGGCTCGGTCCTCGTCGCTGATCCCCTTCGTGATGAAGCGTTCGATCCGAGGCGTGGACTCGCCGAGCACACCGAGCGCGCCGTACTGGGCTCCCGTGATCTCGATCGCCAACTCCACGATGCGTTCGAGCACCGCCTCGAGGTCGAGTTCCGAGGCGAGGGCCAGTCCGGCATCGATGAGCAGCGCGTATCGGTCGACCTGCCGTTCCGCCTCTCCCACGCGCGAAGCCTAGCCAACGCGCGCGGCGGCCGCGACCTGAGCTCGTGATACGGCGTTCAACTGGCCGAGGCGGGTTCAGGATCCTTCGCGGCGACCGTCCGAGCGGTGACCGGGCGTTCCGCCCGAGGCGGACGGTAGCCGTAGGTCAGGCCTCGCACGATCGTGAGGAACACGACCGAGAGTCCGGTGATCGCGTACATGGCCGCCATCCACGGCCGGTTGGTGTCCGTACCCGCGAAGATCCCGTGTCCCAGCGCCAAGGCGAAGGCGGGCACCGCGGCCAGGTGGATCGCCCGCCACAGCCGAACGCCGATGGGCTTTCGCAGCCACGACGAGACCATGATCACCACCATGGCGAACATCGCCGCGATCCCCAAGGTGATCGGGATGGGCCGGTACGTCGAGCGCATCGGCAGGATCAGGTCGAGCGGCGCGAACGGCATGAACGCGTCGATCAGCAACAGCGCCAGGTGGATGCCCAGCAGGACCAGGCCGGTCGTCGCCACGAACTGGTGGAACAGGTTGGAGGAGGCCTTGGAGATCCGCTTGGAGATGATCGAGGTGGTCGCCACCAGCCCCCAGGCGACCGCTAGGTAGAGCATGAGATAGGCGCCGATGCCGGCGGCACGCAGCAGGTTCCAGTTGGTCATGGGGCCATCTCCTGATCGAAGCTCACGACGACGTCGCCGCTGGAGGTGACCATGGCGCAGGACAGCTGGTCGGCGGCGTCGGGCCCGCGCAACAACGCCCAGGTGGCCAGCACCTCTGCTTCGGCGCACGTCGGCGCCCAGACCGTGGCCTGCACGGTGTCGGATCGCAACGGCGCGCCCGTTCGGGGGTCGATCACGTGGTGGAGGCCTGTGCCCCACGAGCGCTTGGCGACCGACGAGGTGGCCAACGCCCCCCGGGCCAGCCGGAGTGTGGCCATCGGGCGTTCGAGGGTCTCCGGATCTTCGATCGGGATCTCCAGCGCGGGAGCGTCACCCACGATCGCGAGGTCGCCACCCGCGGCGACCACCGCCCACCCAAGACCTGCGTCCAGGGCTTCGGCCGCCACCAGGTCCACGGTCCACCCCTTGGCGATGCCGCCGAGATCCAGGCCCACCTCGGGCGGCAGCCGGACGGCTCCCTGGCGCACCTGCACCTCCGTCCAGCGTCCGCACGGCTGCGGGGGGTGCAGCACTCCTCGCGCCCCGGCCAGCACCTCGTCGAAGTCCCGGTCGTATCCCGCAGCCATCAACGCATGCAACACCGTGGGATCGAACAGCCCACCCGTCGCCGACGCGTGATCGAGGGCGAGCCGCACCACGCGCTCGAAGGGAGAGGACACCGCCACCCACTGGCCGGCGAGGCGGTTCACGGCGGTGAGTTCGCTGTCGTCGCGGAACCGCGAGAACCGCCGCTCCTCGGTCTCGAACACGCGCCGGATCGCGGCGAACCCCTCGTCGAAGGCGTCGGCGTCCGGTCCGTAGAGGGAGACGTCGGTGCCCATCGCCCGGAATCCGTCGCGACGGCGTGCCGCGGTGCGCAAGGTCGTGGTCGGCTGCATCTACGAACCCGACGTGGGAGGTGGGGGCGGCGGCGGGGCTATCGCGGTTCCGCCGGAGGACGACGTGCCTCCGCCCGTTGACGTCGTGGGAACGTAGGTCACCGGTGCCGTGAGCACAGGGTCCACGACCACAACGCGCCGGGTGACCTTCCGGACGATGACCCGCTGACGCGGCGGCTTCTGCCGGTTCGAGGTGCCGGTCGCATCCGCGGTCGAGGGCTTCGGAGCCGCGCCCAGGATCCCGAACCCCGCGAGGAACGTGGCCACGCCGGTCACCCATGCGAGTGCCCGGACGCGGGCCTTGCTCCATCGCTTGGCCCTCGCGGAGGAACGGTGTTCGGTCATGAGGCCGTCCGGTCGTCGCCGTGGCCGCTGCCGCTGTGGTCGTCATCGGCCTCGCCCGAGTGGTCGTCCCCGTGATCGTCGTCCTCGCCCATCCGGTCGTCGCCGTGCTCGCCGTGGTCCTCGCCCTCGGCGTCATCGCTGTAGCCACTATGGTCGTCGCCGATCGAACCGGACACTGAGCCGGCGGAACTCGAACCGGAGGTGCCGGTCGCCTGAGTAGCGGAGCCACGCTTGTGCACGGTCAGCGTGTGTTTCACGGTCTTGATGATCGGCGCGGCCGTCTGGCGGCGCTCGGCACGGGGGCCGGCTTCGCTCGGAGTGGGTCCCGTGAGCCCGACCGACATCGCCACACCGCCTATGATCAGTGTCAGGATCAGGCCGGCAGCCATCAACATCGCGGAACGCTTGTTCATCCCATGCTCCTCGTCGTCGGTTCTTCTCGCACCGACCACGCTAAGCAGCGGCGTACTAGGCCTTAGGCAAACGCGGGTTAAGAGCGCGGAAACTCTCTGCAGCGCAGCCCTGCCCTCAGGAACGTACGAGGAGGGGGGCGGGACTAGACCAGGGTCAGGTCTGCCGTCTTCACGAGCTCGCCCGACGGACTCGACGGACAATCGGCCGGTTCGGCCGTGAGGGCCATCTGCTCGGTGCCTCCGAGGCTCGCGTCGACCGACAACGCGACCTGCCCATCCTGAGGGCGGAAGCACCCACCGGACACCGGTGTGCCGCCCTGGATCATCCAGATCTCATAGACCTTGTCTTGACCTGGATCCGGAAGGTCGGAACCCCACAGCACCGCGCCCGACTCACCCGGCGTGAATGCCACGGCGAGTTCGCCTTCTCCACTCCCCGAGAACGGGACCAGTCGCTGGGTCGTGGACGCACTGGCGATCGCCGTGGTGCGGTCGGGCCGGACGAGGGCGACGGCCACCAGGAGCACGGCGATGACGGCCGCGACCGCCACGCCCGCCTGCCAACCGCGACCGCGCCGTCTGCGGCGTTCTCCGAGATCGTCGACGGTGGTCGCAGGCTCAGGCACCGCGACGGCAGACGCGGGGGATGCGGCCAGGATGCGATCGGCCATGGCGGCATCGACCGGCATCGGTTCGAGCGAGAACGCGAGGCGGCCGGCGGTCTCGGAGAACTCGGCTTCGAGCCGCGCACACTCCTCGCAGTCCCCATGCGATGCGCGTTCGGCGGCGAGGGACTGCTCGTCGTCACCATCGAGCCCACCCAGGGCCTGGACGGCGAGGAGCTCCTCGATCGTGGTGTGGTCGCGGGTCATCGTTCGATCCCTTCGAGCGAGGCGCGCATGCGACGCATGCCCAGGAGGGTGCGGGACTTCACCGTGCCCAGCGGCAGTCCCGTCCGCTCGGCGATCTGCGACTGCGACATGCCTTCGAAGTACATCAAGGTCAGGACGTCTCGCTGCTCGGCGGGCAGCTCGTCGAGGGCGGCGCGGACGATCCGGCGCTCCTCGGGCAGGCCCACCTGTTGGACGACCTCCTCCGCGTGGTCGGCCTGCTCCTGCATCGCCTCGGGGATCGAATCCTCGGCCCGGCGGCGGTAGGACTCTTCGCGGCGAACCAGGTCGACGGCGCGGTGGTGGACCATGCCCATGAGCCAGGACTTCACCGAGCCTCGCTCGGCGTCGTAGCCCTCTGGGTTCCTCCAGACCGCCATGAACGCTTCCTGCACGATCTCCTCCGCGAGATGCGATTGCCGAACGACCCGCTGCGCGAGGGCCTTGGCCGTGGGCGCGTACCGCGCGAACAACCCGCGGAAGGCGTCCTCGTCGCGATCACGGAGGCGGAGCAGCAGGTCGCGATCGCGCGCCTCGGAGACATCGATCATCCCCACTGACTCGCTCCTGACCAGCAACGACGTCCCCTGTTCCCACCGCGGCCCTTCGGCGTTCGTCCCGGATGCGGGCGTGCTGTCGCGGGGTATTCGCAGCGCATCAGGCCTTGGATGACCCCTCCGGGCGTTGATCACCCAGGCGGCGGCCGGCCGTCTCGAGGATCTGCGACAGGGTGGCGGGTTCCTCCGGGTCGTACAGAGCACTGCCGACCGACAGGGAAAGTGAACGTGGGGTCTGCCGGTCCGTGTCGTGCACCGCGATCGACTCGACGAGGCGGGACAGCACGAGCGTCTCGGCGCCGACCGCGTCACCGGTGAGCAGCACGGCGAACGTGTCCTCCGTGATCCTGGCGGGGACGTCGGCGTCCCGGACCGCTTCGAGCAGCACGTTGGCCGCCTCGCGCACCATGACCTCGGCCTCTTCCGGGCCGGTGGCTCTGGCAGCCTGCAGCCCGTCGAGGCGCATGAACACGAAGACCACCTGGGTCTTGGCGCGGTCGGCCATCCGAAGGTGGTGCTCGGCGATCGGTGCGAACCCGCGAAGGTTCGGCAGGCCGGTGATCTCGTCGGTGGTGGACAACTCACGGCGGAGTCGCCGTTGCGCGATCGCGTACCGGATCGCTCGCGAGAGGAACCCGTCGGGGATCGAGCCACGGACCAGGTGGTCCTCGGCGCCGCCGTGCAGTGCCACCGCGCCGTCGGCTTCACGGTCCGGGTCGGTCACCACCAGGACCGCCGCCTCGGGGGCTCGAGCCCTCAGGGCCCCCAGCACCTCAAGGGGACCGGCGCCCTCGAGCGCGATGAGTACGGCATCGGCTCCCCGGTGCTCGTCCAGGCCTTCGATGTCGCCAGTTCGCTGCACATCGAAGCCTTCTTCTCCTGCGAGTTCCTCGCTGAGGCTGTCTTCCAGCCCCACGAGCACCACGGTGACGACGTCGATGGGTCTGCCCTCCGGTCCATTCGGCTGTTGCGTGGGCGGATTATCCCATCCGAGCAGGGCAGATACGTGCGGGGACGGCGTCATCGTTCCGCCACAGGAACACCACGGCCACGGGGGAGCCCCCACAGAGGCTGCGCCGGTACGCTTGGCGCCATGACCGATGGACCCTCGCCGGCGCCCCCTGCCCCGAAACCGCACGGCCATCTGACCCACTGGTTCGTCGGCATCTCCGCTGCCCTGTCCCTGGTCATCGCCGTTGGCAGCGCCTACGGGTTCGTCGCGTACCAGCAGGCCAAGGGCGCAGGGACCCGCGTCTTCAATCCGCCACCGCTCGCCTCCTCGAGCGCTGAGCCGGACTCTCCCGGTGGTTGTGCCGACGACGTGTGCAACTACCTCCTCCTTGGAAGCGACTCTCGCGCCGGCCTGTCGGACGAGGAACAG